>JAILPG010000246.1 GCA_024699595.1 Lachnospiraceae bacterium
CCCGTCAAGAGTCCTTCCCATTACGTTCTTATCAAGAACATGCCTGTGGAAAAGAGGAAAGACCGAATCGATAAGGCTTGAAAGTATTCCCAGGATGATCATAAGTATTATCTTTTTTACATAGGGTTTCATATACGGCAGGATCAACGGTATCCCGAAGAACCTGCTCCTTTTTTTATCCTTCATGTTTGCAGATCCCAAACTTTTCACCTATCTGTATCTGTTCTGCAGATCATATATCTTTTTGTATCTTCCGTTCTGTTTTATCAGTTCCTCATGGGTCCCCGTTTCCGTGATCTGTCCTTTATCAAGGACAATTATCAGATCGGCATCCATGATCGTTGATATCCTGTGGGCTATCAGGAATTTGGTCGCCCCGTTGTCATTCTTCTTAAGCTCTTCCCTGATCCTTATGTCCGTATCCGCATCAACGGCAGACAGCGAATCGTCAAAGATCATGACCGGTGTGTTTCGAAGAAGCATCTGGGCGATAGCCGTTCTCTGTTTCTGTCCGCCCGAAAGAGTAACTCCCCTCTCTCCGACATAAGTATCATAGCCTTTTACAAAGCTCTTGATCGTCTTTTGCAGGGATGCTATGCCAACGACCTTTTCTATGCTCTTCATATCAGGGTTCTTTTCCATTATCGAGATATTCTCTCTTATGGTCCCCGAGAAGAGGAACGGCTCCTGTAACACCATCCCTATATTTTTCCTGTATTCATTCCTGTCAAACGTTTTGATATCTCTTCCGCCTGCGGTTATCCTGCCGTTTCCGTCCTTAAGATCATATATCCTGTCTAAAAGCTCCATAAGAGTCGTCTTTCCCGACCCGGTGCCTCCAAGGATCCCGATCGTGGATCCGGCGTCCGCTTTAAAGGACACATCTGACAGTACACTGTTTGTCCCGTCATAGGAAAAAGAAACATGTTCAAACACAATGTCTCCGCTCATGTATGATCTTATATCCTCTTTGACATCCGATGGCTCCTCTTCCGCCTGAGAATTCATGATATACAATATCCTGTCGATCGATATTCCGGCTTTTCCCATTTCCGAGATCACCCTTCCGAGCATCCTGATCGGCCAGGTCATCATGGCGTTATAGGTCACAAAGGCTATGTATTCACCGGCGCTCATCCATCCTTTTACGCAGAAATATGCCCCGCCGGAAATAATGAGAAGCACCTGAAGTCCGCTTATCAGATCACCGGTCGCCCAGTAAGCTGACAGAAGCTTCATAAGATGGATCCATGTACCTATGTATTTCTCGTTCATGGATTCAAATCTTTTTTTCTCATAGATCTCTTTTCCGAAAGCTCTTACCACCCTTATGCCGGTAAGATTCTCCTGCGCGATCGATGAAAGTACTCCTTCCATCTCATCGACATGCAGAAATGACGCTGCGATCCTGTTATGGAAGACCGCACTGTAGGCAACTATAACCGGCATCAGGATCAGAGCGACGATGGTAAGATACGGATTGATCGAAACCATAAATGCCACGGATATTATGATGAGTATGATCACCCTGACAAAATTAATAAGATGTTCCGACAGAAAGCTTTTTACCGTCTCAACATCCGAAGTACATCTCTGTATTATGTCTCCGGTATGATTTGCTGTATGCCAGGACATCGGAAGTCTTAATATATGCTCATAGAGCATATCCCGTATCCTCTTTATAAGCCTTTCGGAAGCCTTGGCATTATACAGGCGGAAGAAATACCTGAAACAAACAACTATCAGTGAAATTATGATCACGGACAGGGCGACAATATATATATGACTGCGCAGATAATCCCTGTTTCCGAAAGACTCCATTATCGTCCGTATGAGAAGATTTGCGCTCTCACTTCCGGTATCATTGATGACTGAGTCCACCGTATACGCTATTATCTTCGGAAGCACCATCTCAAACATCGTCCCAAGGGCAGCAAAAATAAGACCCGCCAAAAAGTACTTCTTTGATCCTTTTACGAAATCTAAAAGAAGCGTCAGGCGGGTCTTATATCGTAAGTCCGTATTCTTATTATTCCGTCGCTGTTTCCTTTGCAACAAGATTATCGGCTCCGTATCTTTCCCTTAGCTTATTCTTTTCTATCTTTCCGGTCGCGTTTCTCGGAATATCCTCAAAGATTATCTCCTTGGGTCTCTTGTATCTCGGAAGCTCCATGCAGAACTCTTCAACCTCTTCCTTTGTGCATGTTACTCCGTCTATAAGCTCTATTATCGCTGCGGTCTTTTCACCGAGTCTCTTGTCGGGAAGACCTATTACGGCTACATCCTTGATCTTATTAAATTTACGCATGAAGTCCTCGATCTGTACGGGATAAATATTCTCACCGCCGCTTACAATGACATCCTTCTTGCGGTCCACAAGATAATAGAAGCCCTCCGGATCCTGCTTGGCAACATCACCCGTATAGAGCCATCCGTCCTTAAGTGTTTCCTTTGTGGCCTCTTCATTATTGTAATAACAGGTCATCACGCCCGGGCCCTTTACGCAGAGTTCGCCTACCTCACCCTGCTTAACCTCGTTTCCGTTCTCATCCACTATCTTACATTCCCATCTGTAGCCGGGAACTCCGATCGCACCGACCTTTCGTACATTTTCCATTCCGAGATGTACGCAGCCCGGACCTGTGGATTCCGACAGGCCGTAGTTTGTATCATACTGATGATCGGGAAAGTATTCAAACCAGTGCTTTATAAGCGAAGGAGGAACCGGCTGCGCACCTATATGCATAAGCCTCCACTGTTTTAAATGGAAATCATCCTTGTTTAGTTTTCCCGTATCAAATGCTTCCAGAATATCCTGAGCCCAAGGTACCAAGAGCCATACAATGGTACATCTCTCGCTTGATACTGCAGACAGTATAGTCTTTGGCTTGGCACCCTTAAGAAGTACAGCCTTGCTGCCTGCACAGAGGCTTCCCATCCAGTGGAACTTCGCGCCTGTATGATACAGAGGAGGTATGCACAGGAAAGTATCATCCCTGGTGATCTCGTGATGTCTCATCTCCATCTCGGCTGCCTGTGACAGGCTCTGATGCTTGTGAAGGATGGCCTTCGGGAAACCTGTCGTACCCGAGGAAAAATAGATCGCTCCGAAATCATCATCCGTGATCTTTATATCAGGTGATGCCGATGAACAGTCTGCTACGAGCTCCCTGTAGCTCTCTGCAAAGCCGGGACAATTGTCACCCACATATATGAGGAGTCTTCCCTTGCTGAGACGGTCTGCGTATTTTTCGATCCTGCCGATGAACTCAAGCCCGAACACGATCACATCCACCTCTGCAAGCTCCGCACAATAGAGTATCTCATCCGCGTCATATCTGAAGTTGAAAGGAACCGCGATGGCACCTGTCTTTAATACGCCAAAATAGATCGGCAGCCACTCAAGGCAGTTGTACATGAGGATAGCTACCTTGTCGCCCTTTTTTATCCCTCTTCCGAGAAGCATGTTTGCAAACCTGTTTGCCTTCTCATCAAACACCGCCCAGGTGATCTCACGTCTGTAGGGTTCAAATCTGTTCGGCTCTATGAGTTCGTATTCTTTCCAGGTGGTCCTCCTGGTATCATTCTCCTCGGGATTCAGTTCTATGAGCGCTACCTCATCTCCGTATAATCTCGCGTTTCTTTCAAGCAGCTCTGTAACCGGCATTTCTTTAATCTCCTTTTGTTCTATTTCGTTTGTATCATATTATGATTAACCTGCCAAAAATATCACTTATGATTAAATACAGATTGTTCCGTGCTCTGTTGCGGCGCACCTTCGGTGCTTAACCCGCAACTAATACGCACTCCCACAATCATATCATATTTTTAATATCTTTAAAGTGGAAGCTTTTTTTACCGGATGAATAATCATCCACGATCTGACCGCTTCCGTAGAGCTTGTATTTATACGTCATAAGCCCTTCAAGTCCTACCGGACCTCTTGCATGCAGCTTTCCGGTACTGATGCCCACCTCGGCTCCGAAGCCGTATCTGAATCCGTCGGAAAACCTTGTGGAACAGTTCTGGTATACGCCTGCCGAATCGACCATGTTCATAAAGTATTCCGCCGTCTCCTTATCATCCGTAATTATGGAATCCGTATGATGAGAACCGAACATATTGATATGATCGACCGCTTCCTCCACATTATCGACGATCTTTACGGACATGCACAGATCAAGGTATTCGGTATTGTATTCCTCATCACTCATTTCCGATGCGGCGATAATGTCCGTAACCTCTTTATTTCCCCTTAGCTTTACCCCGCTTTCCGTAAGTGCCTCATATATTTTCGGCAGAAAGTCTTTTGCGATATCCCTGTGTACAAGCAGCGTCTCTGCAGCATTGCAGGCTGCGGTATACTGCGTCTTTGCATCGACTGTGATAGGAACTGCGATCTCAAGATCAGCATCTTTATCGACGTAAACGTGACAGATCCCGTCCGAATGTCCCATGACCGGGATATTTGTATGATCCATTATATATCTTACAAAAGCATTTGAGCCTCTGGGAATAATAAGATCTACATCCTTATCGCAGGTAAGCAGCTCATCGATCTCATTATGCAGCTCTGCCTGTGTAAGACAGGACTCCGGTAGACCGGCCTTTATGACAGCATCATATATGAGCTTGAATAATACCATGTTGGTATCTCTTGTCTCACTGCCGCCCTTTAATATCGCGCAGTTTCCGCTCTTTATGCACAGAGAGGATATCTGCACCAAAGCATCGGGTCTTGCCTCAAATATAACGCCGATGACACCTATGGGACATGTGACTCTCTTAAGTATCAGACCTTCATCAAGCTCTCTTTCGAGCATTACTCTTCCGATGGGATCCTTAAGACTGATAAGCTCATCTATCCCGTCCGTTACGGCGGAGAGCTTTCCTTCATCAAACTTAAGTCTCTTATAGACCGAATCGGAGATATTGTTCTCTTTTGCTCTCAAAAGATCCGTCTTATTGGCTTCAAAAATAGCATCCTTATTGCTTAAAAGCGCATCCTTTATTGCAGATAAAGCCCCGTTTCTAACGCTCTCGTCCGAAGCGGCAAGCCTCGGCGCCGCCTTTTTAAGCTTACGTGCCTCTTCCCTGATATTCATTGTATTTACCCTCTTTAACAAAAGCATTGCTTCGCAGGTCTATGATCAGATTAGAATTCACTGCGTGAATACTATATCATAGACATTGCTTCGCAAGTCTATGATCAGATTAGAATTCACTGCGTGAATACTACTATACCATGACTTGGGCAAGCCTGCCACAGTCTTCTACTTAGGACCGTCATCATCCCGCTTAACGTACAGAAGATCATCATCCGATGCGGGTTCTTCATCAATAAACCTTGAAAACACTTTGTAAACGAAAAAAGAACATATATATGATATCCCGGAAAACCCCAGAAGAAGCATCATCATCATAAACGGTACGTTATGAATGGCCGCATAAACAGCCCCTCCCTGGATCAGAAGACAAAGGATGGTATATGGTATAAAAAAACCGAAAGCCATCTTAGCGGAATTTTTTACCTGAACCATAAGAGTATCATCCATCTTTGATATGACCGGAAACAGCCATGTAACTACGGTCCACACAAAAAAGGCGATAACATATACCGCCCCCGAACAGATCTTAGATACTTCGGGGGAAAGGGCCCCAAAGAATCTTAAGTCAAAAAAAAGCACAGCGCCGACTGCCATGACTATAAGCCAGGCTATCGTGCTCTGCGCAAAATTTTTTTTAAATGCATCAAAAAAGGTCTTTACCACATATCCGTCCCCGTAGCGTACGCTTCTTAAGCTTACGGCATACATGGCGGTAACTGCGGCTCCGATCGTAAAAACGGGCAGCGAACATATTATAAACAATATGTTCAGCACCAAAAGATCGGTCAACTTGTTAAGTGCTCTGACTACAAAGCTGTCTGTGTTCATTTCTCACTTGATACCCGATATCGCGATGGATTCGATGATCATGCGCTGGAAGATAAAGAAAAGCACCAGCGTGGGAAGCATTGCAATAACCGAAGCCGCCATGATCAGGGCATAATCCGACTGGATCGCATAATAGTGGTTAAAGGATCTTATGACCACCTGCAGGGTCCAGCTCTTCTCACTCCTTAAGAAGATAGTCGGTGCAAGATAGTCATTCCAGATACCCATGAACCATAACATTAACTGGGTTCCCAGCGCGCCCTTCATAAGGGGCAGGAAGATCCTGTAATACATTTTGAAATAACTGCATCCGTCAAGCTTTGCCGCATCCATCAGATCGGAAGGGATACTGTAAAGATTCTGTCTTAAGAAGAATATCATGCTGATATTGCCGAAGCAACCCGGTATTATGAGCGGAAGCAGTGAATCGGTCCAGTGAAGCTTGGTAAACAGTACATACTGGGGGATCATCACTACCGCAAACGGTATCATGATAGTGGCAAGCAGTACCAGAAAGATCTGGGGCTTGCCTCTGAAATTCATCTTGGCAAAGGCAAATGCCGCAAGTGATGAGGTAAAGCCTCCTATCAGAAGTACCGGGATCTCCACTTTGATGGTGTTAAAGATACCGCTTATGAACTGGCCCTTGCTCATTACCTGGGAATATTTCCCTACAAGGATCGGATCGGGAAATAAAGTTAAGGATCCCGAAAGAATCTGGTTCTTTGTCATAAATGACGTAGCTACCATATATATAAGAGGAAATACCATAAATACCGCTACCATAAACAGTATTACCAGAATGACAGCGTTAAAGGCTTTTTCTTTGGGAGAGATGACTCTTGAAGACTGATAGTCCTTGTTTCCTGACCGTCTTTTTTTCTTATCTTTGCTCATTATCCTTACCCCTTCCCTAATCTATTGTCTGAACCCATTTATCCTGACCCCAGAAGTTTATGGCCGTGATAATGAATATAATGATCGCAAGAAGTACTGCCACCGCACATCCGTAACCAAGCTGTCCGTTGGTAAATGCCTTTTCAAACAGATAGAACACAACAGTGGCCGAGCTGTAATTCGGGCCGCCGTTTGGTGTCATGACCTGTACCTCAACAAACACCTGGAAACCTCCGATGAGAGAGGTGATCAGAACATAGAAGGTTATAGGTGACAGAAGAGGGAAGGTGATACGTCTGAACTTCTGCCAGCCATTTGCGCCGTCTATCTCGGCTGCCTCATAATAATCCCTGGGTATGTTCTGAAGGCCTGCAAGATACAGGATTATGGTACCCCCAAGACCCTTCCATATCATAAAGATTATGAGAGAGACCTTGACCATGGTCTCATCACCGAGCCAGTTGGGACCGTGCATACCGGTCAGAGCCTTGTATATAGTGTTCAAAAGACCATAGTCATAATTGAACACCCATGCCCACAGGATCGAGACTGCGACAAGCGATGATACCACGGGCACATAATACATGGTCGTAAGAAATCTCTTAAATGGAAGCTTTCTGTTCAAAGCCATTGCAAGGGTAACTCCGAGGATCATGCCGATGGGGATACCTATCATATAGATTATCGTGGTCCCCATGGATCTCCAGAATCTGTGATCCGTAAAGATCTTTGCATAATTTCCGAAGCCCGTCATATTACCCCACAGGGAGTTTATGCCGGTCCATTTGCTCATACTCGCTATTACCGCAAATATAATAGGATAGACCATGAACAGGGCAAACCCCATAAGCGGCAGCGCCACAAACAGCCAGGCCCACCGTTCTTCTTTTTTTGCCATTGCAGACATATGATTCTTTCTTTTTGCACCTGCCATATCCGTCCCCCATTTCCGACAATGCGAGCCCCTCAGTATGACCCAAGGGGCTCGGTCTTTAACAAATATCCGTTATTTAATAAGGATCACCGGTCTGATCACTTTGTTGCGGCATTCTGAAGCTCTATAGCATCATCAAGCGCTGCCTGCATCTCAGGCTCTACCTGTTTAAGATAATCCTCTACCGTGATATCGCCGTTCTTTATATTGAATACTCCTGACCAGAAAGGTGTGAACCACTCTGAATTATAGGTGTAATCAAATTCCTGTAAAGCTGCATCATAATTGTCGTTACCGTCAAAGTATCCGAAGATAACATCCACATTTGAAGCATAAGGTACTTTACCTTCATTTACGGCATCCCTGAACTCGCCGTATGCAAGGCTTGTAATGTTGGGAAGCTGGATCGAAGCACCGGTTGAGATACCCGAAACTGCTCTCTGTCCGTCCTCATCTGTTGAAAGCTTTGAGATAAGCTCTGCACAGAGCTCAGGATATTCAGTTGTGGAAGAGACGCAGTATCCTACAGAACCCATCCATGTGTGTGATCTTCCGTCACCGCTTGGTCCTACAGGCCATCCGCAGAGGTTCCACTTATAAGGGAAGGTTGCATCATCCATGAAAGCTGCAACATCCCAGGTACCGCAGGCATAGAATGCTACCTGTCCGTCAAGCCATCTCTGATATCCTCCAAGAGCCGTATCCTGCTCTACAGTAGGAGTAAGTCCGTTGATCGTAAGATCCGTATAGAACTTGAGAGCCTCCTCAAGCTGAGGATTATTGGCAACATTTACCTTGGTCATGTCATCGTTTAAGAACTTGGCACCGTTTGAATAAAGGAAAGGAGTCATTCCCCACTGATCAGCATTGGCAACGCCCCACTGATCTACTTCGCCGTCGCCGTCTGTATCCTTTGTAAGTGCCTTGCAGACTTCAACAAACTCATCATAGGTATAAGGCTTGTTGGGATCGGGATAATCAAGTCCTGCCTCATCAAAGAGATCCTGATTGTATGCAAATGCAAAGCAGCTTAAATCCTTGGGAAGTGCATATAATGAACCTTTTCCGATCTCGTTTCCGTCATAACGGTAGATCGTCTGTGTGGTTCCCCAGATGCTGTCAATAACGTTGGTATCTACGATGTCATCAAGAGGAAGCACATATCCGTTATCCACATAGGAACGTACTGCTGCAGGTCCTACATAGAAAACATCGGGAAGATCGTTTGCCGTCATATTGGCGATCATCTTCTGATTATATTCATCCTGTGTTGTAACCTCAAATACTACTTCTTTTACTTCATCTGAATGCTCTTTTACAAAATCATCAATAAGCTGCTGATAGATTTCCTTTTCATGCTCCTGCATATAGAGGAATACGCGGATGGTCTGATCTCCCTCACCTGTCATTGTATCGCTTGAGGTAGAGTCTGTGGTGTCAGCCGTATCCGTAACCTGTGTCTCCTCGAGCTCTCCTGCTTCCTCAACGGTCTGGATGCCGCTGCAGGCACTAAGGAGCCCAGCTGTCATACATGTTGTAAGTAATAATGCCAGTAACTTCTTTTTCATGTGTTCTCCCTTCTCCATAAAAAAAGATAAATGATTTAGGTTTTTTGTCAAAATGACGAATAATTCAGCCGAATTTGTTCCTTATATGTGAATGTTACACTGAGATTTTGTGAAAGTCAATAGTTTATTCTAAAATAATCTAAATTATTTTAATTTTACTAAAATATCTAAAGTATTTTATTGTATTTTTCACAAAAAAAGGTTATCATGAACTATCATGAATGCTATGATGGTATACGGGATCACGTTTTATCCATGAATTATGAACGGAAAGGAACTGCCATGGTCATAATATCCACACCCGATGAGGGCTTAGAACTGTTCAAGACACTGGGAAGCGAGGTACGCATAGATATCATCAAACTGCTTCTTAATAATAAACAGATGAATCTGAACGAGATCGCAAAGGAGCTTCAGATCACTAACGGTGCGCTCACAAGCCACATAAAGAAGCTTGAATCTTCGGGGCTTATCTCAATATCCAACGAGCCGTCCGGTCATGGCAACCAGAAGCTGTGTTCTCTCAGAAAGGACAAGATACTTATAGACTTCGATACACCTGCGGCTGTCCAGAACGTAACTACCACGAACATTAAGATAGGACATTATACCGATTATAATATATATCCGACCTGCGGACTGGCTTCGCCTGATGCACTGATCGGCGAGGTTGACGATACTAGATATTTTTCCCATCCCGACAGATACAACGCAGATATTCTGTGGTTTACCAGAGGATATGTTGAATACGAGATCCCCAACTTCATCCCCTCCTCACAAAAGATCACCCAGATCATGATATCGGCAGAGCTGTCAAGCGAGGCTCCGGGGATCAATTCGGTATGGCCTTCAGACATAACTTTTTCATTAAATGATACGGAGATAGGAATGTGGACCTCACCGGGAGATTTCGGAGATATGCGAGGCATCTTTACGCCTGAATGGTGGTTCCCCAACTGGAATCAGTACGGACTGTTAAAGCTCCTGGTGATCAATGAAACAGGTACCTTCATAGACGGACTGCAGATATCGGACGTATCCATCACGGACTTTAAGCTTGATTATAAGAGCAAACTGCGCTTCAAATTTGCTGTAAAGGATGATTCCGAGCATGTGGGAGGGCTTACAATATTCGGAAGCACTTTCGGTAATTACGCTCAGGATATAAAGGCAAGTCTCAGCTACATGCCGATGTGATCAGATGTAACGCATCATTCTGTCTCCGGGGCTATGTATGAAACGGCCCAGATCGTTTCATTATCACCGCAGGCGCTTATGCAGACCACGTCATTGCCGGCCTCATCGGTCATCTTCGTGATCACCCCATGGTACTCCTTTTCATCAAGCGTTACATGGATGAAGGAAGAATCTTCCGTGATCTCATAGCTTCCGCATTCCGCGCCGTTTTCATTTTCCGTTATCCGGCCTTTTGAAAACCGGTACGGTCTGGATTCATGTATCTTATCGCTCACATCAAGTTCATGATCGACAATATAAAACGTTCCCGAAAGATCATCTGTATCTGATCCCTTAAGCTCAGTCTCATCCGCTGTCTCAAAAGGACTCATCACAAACCAGCCGTCCTCATTGAGAAAAAGCCTGTGTACGCGGGGCTCATGGTACTCACTTCCGTTATCAAACCTCTGATGATACGTGATATACATATTACCGTCAAAGCCCTTAAATACCGACTGACCTCCCGGAGCCATATAGGCTGTGTCAAGAGATGGAAAAGTGTAATTTCCGGCCATTTTTAACCCATAAGACATGTAGTTTTCCTCATCACCCATGATCTGATCCTTCATATCAAGATACGGTCCTCTGGGGTCTTTGCTTCGAAACTGCCTTATCTGGTATCCGCCTGCTCTCTGTAACTGCCCGAAAGAGACAAAGAGATAATAATATCCTGTCTCGGGAACATACTCTATATAGGGGCCTTCACAGGGATGATGTCCTCCCCCGATCAGATGATATCCGAAGTACGGATCCGCATCAGACCCGGGATGAACGGGAAGACCGGTCGACGGATCGATCTCAAGCAAAAAGATACCGCCCGACCAGGAGCCGTATACCATCCACTGTTTTCCCTCCGCGTCGGTAAAAACAGCCGGATCTATGCAGTTGGGCCATTTGCTGTTATCATATCCTCCCAGATGCAGATATCTCTCAGTATCAGTATCTGTCCCGAGTATCTCATAAAGATTGGTATCTTTAATGGTCGAACCCGTAAAACCCGAATAAAGAAGGGTATCCGTATAGGTATAAGGACCTTCGGGAGTATCCGACATGGCGAGAGCAAGAGTTGATTTGATATAGGTGGAGCTTGTGCAGAAATAGAGCAGGTATTTATCCATCCGTTCGTTATAAAAGATATTACCTGCCCAGACAGAATATCCCCCTTCCGCATTTTTCCCGACATATTTAAATGCATCAAGGGATCCGGAATAGAGATTTTCTATGTAATTCTTTGAACTGCCGTTTGATATGTAATCCCATGTGTTCAGATCCTCTGAGGATGCAAGGATCATATGGGAACCGGTCATGTAGTACTTACCGTCTTTTGCTGCTATGATCTGCGGATCATGGCAGGATATGCCGGTGGAACAGTTTCCTTTCCTGATACTTTCGGGAGATAACTCCGTAAAGATCCCCGAATCTCTGTTGTCGTGCATACCCGCCTCCCCGGCTGTACAGCCCGTAAGCATTGCAGCCGAAACCACTGCTGCAGCCATCATAAATGATAAACGTGATAACATGCTTTTCCTCATACAAACAACCTGCTATATCGGGAAACCCCGTTTACGGATCTATTCGCTGTCATGATCATTATAATACGAAAACACCGGACGCAGATCGCGATCCCATCTTATCTTCATAAGAAAAGCATGCCTGTTGGGATTGTAGAGGGGATTTCCCGTGATCTCGGATTCTGTCCTCGCATGATAGACCATGATATCCCGGCCGTCTTCATCTACCGTAAAGGAGTTGTGTCCAGGCCCGTACAGTCCGAGCGAAGCATCTGTTTTAAGCACCGGATAGCGCTCCTTTTTCCAGTTAAGGGGATCCGTCAGATCGCTCCCTGACTTTGCGGAAAGCATCCCCATGCAGTAGTCTGCCCCTGTCTCACTTGCGGAATAAGTAAGATAGATGTTTCCGTCCTTCTTTATAACAGCAGGTCCTTCGTTTACCCAGAAGCCTACTCTTTCCCAGTCATAATCGGGTGTTGTAAGCAGCACCTGGACTGTTTTAAGCTTTGTTCCCGATTCCATCTCAGCTATGTAGAGATTGCTGATCTGTTTTCCGACGCTTACCTTCTCGGCCCACACAAAATACCATTTCCCATCATCCGTAAATACGGTCGCATCAAGCGAGAAGGCTCTGAAGGAAAAATCATCCTCGTCGGCGCACTGCATCGGCCCGGCTTCAGCCCAGAGATCTTCATAGGGATCATCCCCCGTGCATTCAAGCACATATGGTCTTATCTTCCAGATATCATCTATCTCACCCCCGGCGAAATAGATATAGTATCTTCCGAACAGGTAATGCAGCTCCGGAGCCCAGATATGCTTGCTTGCGGGACCTGTTTTATGACAGGTCCAAAGCACTTTTTCTTCGGAATCCGAAAGACCTGTAAGACTTCTGCTCCTTCTGAGCACGATCCGGTCATATTCCTGTACCGAGGCGGTAAAATAATAATATCCGCCGTATCTTGTTACAAAAGGATCCGCTCTCTGCAGGATCCATGGTTTCAAATAATCAAAGCCTCTGTCCATTAACCTTCACCTTTAAATAACCCCCAATGATATACCAGGCTTCTCAAATCTTTACGATAATCAAAAATAGTTTATCATTATCTTAAACAATGATATCACAATGATCCTTTAGATACAACAGTTTGTTGTAAAATATTTTAGTTTTGCCTTAATCAATCCTGAATCCTATGGGATTTTTCTTTTTCCCGTTTTTCAATACATCCGGTATCGAAAAATCCTCGGCTAAGAGAACAAAGTCACATAGTTTGAACGGATCGGGATCATTGTAGATCCTAGATGCATAATCAAGGATCGCATTCTCTGCAAGATTTCTGCAGAAACGTCCGTTTCCGGCCTCATCCTTTCCTACTGCCGTCTTACAGATCGTAAGTACCTTCTCCTTTGCTCCGGGATCAATTGAAAATCCTTTCTTTTGAACCTCAAGTTCTGTGATCTTAACCATATCGGAAGCTGAATAATCCTCAAATGAGATATGAAAAGGAACACGTGATCTAAGTCCGGGATTTCTTGAAAACAGCTTCTCCATTTTGTCAGGATACCCGGCAAAGATCACTATGGTATCCTCCCTGTTGTTCTCCATTTCCTGTACGATCGTGTTTATCGCTTCGTCACCGAATTCACCCTCATTGTTTTCAACCAGTGAATAGGCTTCATCTATAAACAAAAGCTTTCCCTTGGCCTTTAAAAAGACATCCCTTACCTTGCCTGCCGTCTGTCCCTCATACTTTGCTACAAGATCAGCCCTTCCCACTTCGACCATCTCACATGTATCAAGCAGTCCGATCTCATGAAAGATCCCCGCGAGTATCCTTGCAACGGTTGTCTTTGCGGTCCCGGGATTACCGGTAAACTCCATATTGAGTGAGATCGGAACAGGATTCTTTCCGCTTGCCTCAATATCCCGCTTCATCTTTGCAAAAGCCGTGATCTTTTTTACCTTTTCCTTAACCTCCGACAGACCTATGAGGCTTTCAAGCATCTCCTTAAAATTCTTATCCTCATCAGGTACCGGCTGCCTTACAAGCTTATGCTCTGCAAGTTTGTTTTTTACCTCTTCGAAAGATGTTTTGCCAAGATTGCGGACTTTCATGAGCTCTTCATCAGTCAGCTTTTTGAGCTGTCCGATAGTCTGTATTCCGGCTCTTCTCAGACAGTTATAGGCCCTCACGCTTAAGTCCAGATCTTCTATCGATGTATCTGCATCTTCGTCTTCGTCATCTTCTTCATCCTCATATTCATCTTCATCAATGACATCGGAATCATCGAAGTCTTCATCGAAGGTTTCATCAAAGATATCTTCCGTGCATTCCTCCCAGTCTCCATCCTCGTACTGTTTCTCTGTTTCCGCCGTCTTGTTTGCAGCCGTATATAAAAGTCTTGTCATGCTGTCAAGGAAAAACTCATCAGGAAGCCCCTCCCCGGTCAGAACCGCTTCTGCAGCCATGTGCGGAAAGGCAAGAGATATAAGGCTTTTCATCCTTAAGGACATCTCCCGCGGAAGACTTAAAAAGATCATTCCATGACCGCCTGTATTCTTTTTCTGATCTTCGGACCGTCCTGCGTCTTCAGAATTGTCACTGCTTCCGGCTAAGATCCTGATAACTGCTCTTTCTTCAAACAGCATGTCGGCAAGCTCCTTAATGTAGCCTTCAGATACTCTTTTCTCCTCCTTTCCGTTTCCTTCAGACTGCCTTTCCCTTTCAATACAGGTATCTCTGGAACTTCCCAGAACCGATGACAGTCTGTATATCTTTAAGCCTTCTTCAGACAGGTCTTTAAGTTCCGATGATGAATCCTTGTCAGCTGCCGCAAGATCCTTGAATATCCAGTTATAATCATCCTCCGAAACATTAAGTCCGGTACTGGAAAATACAAAACAGCGAAATCCCTTATCCTCATCGGTCTCTATCTGACACCCTAAAGACCTTCCGGCCGGAAGCAGGGCTGCGGAACTAAGAAATCTTTCGCTGACCTTTAAAACGTCATTCTCTCCGATATTGCGGACTCTTCCCGTATCAATGGACAGTGCCGTGATATTTGACAGACCGACAGTTTCAAATCTCATATGTTTGCTCATATTCTGTGCACCTCTTTCTTTCCGGAATTCCGTAAAATATTGATTTACTTTGTGTCATTTCAATTTTTATCGCAGTCTGGACGGACTATTCCTTGGCCCGCTCGTCTCTTCGCGTGGCTTCCCCGGTCGGCCGTCCGGCCATCTGCGGATGAAATTGTCAAGGTACGTATCAGGTCACAAAGGTTTCATCCAGTGCTTATGAGCAACAAAAAAAGCCGTTGTCCTGATGATATGCAAAAGGGCATACTGCTCCTAAAGAGCATTTGTCACCTTTCATATATCATCAATACAACGGCTTTTATCTAAGCCATATTAAATTGCGGAAATTATTGTACCACCGTTTCCTCCTTAATGCAAGAAATATTTTCCTGGTCTTTTTTGCGCCCAAAGAAGTTCTTAACGGGATTCTTTACCTTTTCTTCCATACCCTGTTTCAAGATATCCCTAAGGATCACAAATGCTTCCGCATAGGATTTCTTTCGAAGTTCTTTTCTGGTCTGTGATACATCCGCATTTAGCAGGTAGTTCTTGGCTATCGCAGCCATACGGAGGGTGGTAAGCGCATTTACCGCTCCCTGTGTTGCTGATGCCGCAACTATTCCAAGCGCCTTACCAAGCGCACTTTCGGTAGCCATGGGGATGAGTTCCTCAAGATTCATCTCCTCAAGATTTCCGGCGATCAAAGTCATGGATAACACCCTTATATAGAGACCCAAAACCTGAGCATTGCTTGGCCTGAAACCGCAGATCTCCGTTATCCTCTTTATCAGCGTAAAGTTTGCCGATGCCATTCCAAGCATATCATACACTGAATTCTGGGAAACAGCGGTGATTATGAATATCTTTTTTGCCGTATCAAATATCTCTCGATTCAGCTCCGGGGCGATCTTTCTGTCGAAAAATTCAATAAGCCTGTCATCAGTCTCATCTCCCATTTTCAGATATCCCTTAACCTGCTCCCTTTCTTCCTCTGTCAGCTCCACATTCTCAAGGAGATTGTCGGTAAGCCTCCTGCACCACTTCCTTCTTGCTGTACCGTCGGCATTATGGAGTTCCTTCAGAGAAAAAATAGGTACAAAAAATACACCGACAAGCGGATATACTATTCCCCCTAAAACAACGATCGCTATCAGGATGTAAAAAGCTATCTCTAAGATGATATGCTTACCGCCGAGCCTTTCTCCTATCTCAATAGCATTGCTTACAAGGCTCATCACCACAAGTATGATAAGCGATACAAACAGTATTATTGTCCATGTATTTGTCTTTTTTTTCTTCATTTTCCCTCACACCAAAATATTAAAGCGCATATAGCCGTCACTTAATTAAATCGCATTTTTGTTTTTATCTTAAATATCCCCTCACATACTCCGCGACGGCTTTCCCGAGCTTTCTCTGGTTCTCGGCGTCTAAGTGACAGCCGTCGGAATCACTTGCGGTCGCTATCTGTGATGCGTCTATATAACCGCACTTATAGATATCTGCCAGCTGTTTATACCATTTAGCAAGCTCCTTTGAGAGCTTTCCTGAGTTTTCGAAACCGAAGCAGTCTCCGAGCCAGGAATCCTTTATCGAATCCGATATATGGGGCGGAGACATGAGTATCACCTTAAATCCGTCCTCGCAGCGGAAATGGTTGTAGGATAATACTTTTTCAAGGAAGATCTGCATCTCTCCGGCTATATCCATTGCCGAATATGCAAATTTCCTCTTGCAGTCATTGGAGCCTAACATTATTATCACAAGATCCAGAGGTTTATGGCTCTCAAGACAGGGGCCTATGTATTTAAGCCCGTTCTTTTCTCCCTCAGCTGGATCATCCGAGGCTATGGTGCGGCCGTTCTGACCCTCCTCTATCACTGTATATCCGTCTCCCAGACACTCTTTCATGACCATCGGCCATCTGCTGTCTTCCGGCAGTCTTATCCTGAGATCAGGATCATATCCCCAGGTCAGTGAATCTCCAAAGCACAGTATCCTTTTCATATTCTTGTCTCCTTTAGTCTTCTGTCTTAAGTAACGTCGCAGTGGTATGCTGTATGCTAAACCGCCTTCTTTACCGCCTGCTCTATAACATTTACATCCTGTATCTTTCTCAGAATCCGACATCCTCTTCTTCCACAGTGCCCCAGTAATCGGTTTCCTGGATCTCTGATCCTTCCATATCAAGGACCTGTCTGAACTGTGTCTCATACAGTTCTTTATATATGCCTCCCTTTTGAAGAAGAGAGTCGTGATCACCCTGTTCTGCGATCACTCCGTCCTTAACCACAAGGATGCAGTCTGCTTTCAGTATCGTTGACAGTCTGTGTGCTATCACAATGCTGGTCCTTCCCTGCATTAAAAGCTCGAGAGCATCCTGTATCGCATTTTCGGAGATCGAATCCAGAGCACTGGTAGCCTCGTCAAGGATCAGGATCTTTGGATCCTTAAGGATCACTCTTGCGATCGAAAGACGCTGTTTTTCACCGCCTGATAACTTGAGTCCTCTGTTTCCGACTATCGTTTCATATCCGTCGGGCTGATTGATTATGAAATCGTGGATGTTAGCATTTTTGCAGGCTGTGATGAGCTCTTCTTCTGTCGCATCCTCTTTTGCATACAGGAGATTCTCTCTTATGGTCCCGTTAAAAAGATAGGTTTCCTGCGTGACAACACCGATATTTGAGCGAAGATATGAAAGATCAAAATCCCTAACATCCGTTCCGCCGATCTTTACGGAACCGTTTAATACATCGTAGAGCCTCGGTATCAGATTGACCACCGTGGATTTTCCCGAACCGGACGGTCCAACGATCGCATACATGCATCCGCCGGGCACGGTGAAATCTATATCTTTAAGGATAGGTATTTCGGGATCGTAGGAAAAAGACACATGATCATATACTATATCCTTGCAGGTCACATCAGGCTTTGCCCCGTTTTCGGGACTTACTATCGAGCTCTTCATGTCAAAGTATTCAAATATCCTGGTAAACAGCGCAAGCGACCTTGTAAACTCCACATGGATATTTAAAAGGCTCTGGACGGGAAAATACAGTCTGTTGATAAGAGCGACCATAGCGGTAATGGTACCGACTGTAAGGCCGGTATCTATATGTGAGATTATGAGGTAACCTCCCGTAAAATAGATGAGCAAAGGTCCTACCTGTGTGAACATCCCCATGACTACCCGAAACCAGCTGCCGCTTCTCTGCTCCTTGAGATTCAGCGCCGTAAGCTCAGAATTGACCTTTTTAAACCGTTCATATTCTTTTTCTTCGCGCGTGAAGAGCTTTACGAGCACGGACCCGCTGACGCTTAAGGATTCATTGATAAGCTGGTTCATCTCATCATTTTTTTCCTGGGAATCGGAACGTATCTTCCACTGGTTCTTACCGACACGCTTGGTGGGCAGGATGAGAAGCGGGATGATGATGATCCCGACTATCGCAAGCTGCCAGCTCATTGTAAAAAGAGCCACCAGAGTGGTTATGACAGTTGCAGCATTTGATACGATGTTAGAAAGGGTTCCGGATATGATGGTGCTCACACCGCTTATATCCGTATTCATCCTCGTGATGATATCACCCTGTTTTTCCGTGGTAAAAAAAGAATGCGGCATGTACTGCAGATGATGGTACATCTGGTTCTTCATGTCAAAGATTATCTTCTGAGATATCCAGGCATTGATGTAGGATTCCAACACACCTATGATCTGTGAGATGGCAAGAGTTGCAAATGCCATAAGAAGCAGCCGTATCAGAAGCGTCATATCCTTATTGATAAGTGCTTCATCCACTATCTTTCCGGTGATTATGGATGGCAGCAATCCGACCACAGCCGAAAGCAGTATCGCGACAAAAACGAATATGAACTGTATCGAATATGGCTTTAAGTATGCCAGTATCCTCTTTATCAGTGCTTTGTCGACCTTTGGAAGGTTTTCCTTCTCCTCATCTGTAAGAAATCCACGGGGTCCAAGCCCCCTTGAAGGCGGCTGCGGCATAATATTTCTCCTCTATATTCACGGAATATACATCTTATATATGAAGAGTATCATCTAATGGATAAGTTGTCATCAAAAAAGGGAAAACAATGATGACCAACAGTCTGCTCTGCGATTGAACATAGCCCTATACTGTATTATAATTGTGTCGTGATTTTTCATAAGAACATAATGAAAGTTAAGGATTGATAAACCTTATGTACCGGCAGCATAAAGAACCGCTGATTTGATCAGCATTTCCTGAAATATGCCGGCAATATATCAAAAGAAAGGACAGATATACATGAAGAAACCGGTTTTTATCATATCGCTTATACTTACGGGATTAATGTTTTCAGGCTTTGCGGGACCAAAGAAAAAGGCCGCGGAGACTCCTGCTGCCCCGCAGTTTTATATTTCTACGGAGCGTGAAAATGAATACGACGATGATGATACTGAGCTTATAGATCACCGTTTTGAACAGATCCACATTGAATATGACGGCGATGACTACGAAGACCTCGAAGAAGCGCTTGACTACGTCAACAAGGAGATCACAAACGGCGAAAGCATGAACAAGGGATATGAGCTTCAGGACATCAACAAACTGAGCTCAAAAGAGCTTAAGCAGAGAAAGAAGCTTGGATTTTTCCCGTTTAAGGAAGAATGGAATATATATGTACGAAGAACCGACAACAATATCTTAAGTCTCGTTCGTGAATACCTGACACCCGGGGAGGAGGGTGACTACGTTGAGTTTGAGGGATACACCTTCCTTATGGACAGCGGAGAACAGCTTGAGCTTTCAGATATAGTCGATGACGAAGACGCCTTTTATGACATGCTTGAAAGGGAACTCTCCGTTTTAGTCACCAACCATCAGATGGTATATATGGGCGACTATGATATCGATCTTGTGGATGTAAGACCGGCAATGGATGAGCGGCTTGATGAACACAGATACAGCTGGGTACTGGATCCTCAGGGTCTTACCTTCTGGTTTAACGATATTAACGCACTCGAGCAGAACACCTGCGTCACCGTTCTCTTTTCCGATGACACGGACGGAACGGTCTTTAATAAAAAATATGTAAAGCTTACGCCTGATGAGTGGATCATGCAGATACCGGGCAACTACAGCGAGACTGATTTTGACTGCGAGGAAGACGGGATTACCGATATCATCAGCTGGATCGCCGCCGATACAACCGACGATGCCGAAATCCCATATCCCTACGGCATTAATGTGACCTTTGATCACCGTTATTACAATGTCGATGAAATCTGTACTCCAAGTGGTCTTGAATGGGAAAACCATAAAGCAATGTTAGTACACAGAGATAAAAAGACTGTACTACTTGTCTCCCATGATGAAGACATATACTCATATATTGACTCATTCACGCTTGGCGATGATAACGTTGAATTCACAGATTACATTTTAGGTGCACTTGCATGGCCGGACTCATCGGTAGGATATGGAACATATGTCCCGACGGATGTATCGGCAATAAGGGTACAGACCGTACTTGATGCGGAATCTGCCGAAGACATGGACCCTGAATACTTAGACGTATCTTCCGATGGCACGATGACCGTTACTAAAGACAAAAAGGACAGTTCTTCAGACCAGGATAAGGATAAAAAAGATTCGACAAAGGACAAGTTAAAGAAGAAAAAATGACAGAACCGGAACTTTCTAATGGGTTATAAAGGGTACACTAAATGGATACGGATAACAGTTCAAGATTTGATACATCTGTCATAGAGCTTCCCAGGGAACTGATCATAAGAGACGTGGGAAAGAGGATCTTTGTCTGTCAGGGCGATGCCATCAAAGAATACGTCCTGTCAGGCAAGCAGAAAATAGGACGACCTGTACCGGGCGAGATTCCTGATATCCCGATCGACTGCGAACATGTATCGAGAAAGCACGGTTTCTTTCTTACTGATGATGAAAACGCAAGCTATATAGCCGAGGAAACAACCAACGGCATCTTTTTAAACGGCAAGGAGATCGTCGCCTCCGGAAGTGCCGATCTTGAAGACGGGGATGAACTTACGATCCCTTCCTGGAAGGACGGTATCAGATCGGATATCCGGATAACCTGTGCCTTTTCCCCGCAAAAAATCGCTTTCTGGGAAAATATCATGAGATCCAGGGAAGGCTGATCTAACCATAGCTTTCTTAGAACCCTTCAAAAGGATGCGCAGGTTTTCCTGCAGTAATATCTCTTCGCAAAAAACCCGCTTTACGGCAGTGTTCATAAGACAGTAACGCAAAATGAGCACTGTCGCGGTGGATTGGCAAAAAAATAAGAAGTCTTAAATGAACATACCTTCCAGACTTCCTTTTCTTATTAAAATAATGAGATGGTTTATGCTTTTACATCCACCTCGCCGCCTATTATCTTGGCAATCCTGCGTTGGGGGGCAACCATATCAACCACAATATTAATGGTAGGAACGTTTGGTTGGTTGAACGACCCTCCAAATTTAGAGGGTCGTATTTGTCAAAGGCCTATAATGAAGAGGGTGGAAGAGCAGATCTTCCACCCTCAATCTTTGAGCCATTGATCGGATAATTTTCAGCTATCCTCGATTGATATGCTTGCTTATTGATGCTTCTGGAATAATTTCAAACGTTCAAGATCAAAATGTTCATAACCACCGTACGAAACCATATGATCACCATATAGTTTCTCGGCACTCGGATCTTTGCCGGTTATATAATAGTAATCACAAGCACTGTACCAGTCAAATCCATATTTGTCGAACACACTGAGAACATCATTATAGTATCGTAACATCGATTCATAATCTGCGTCCCCGACTACTTCAAAACGTATAAGGCACTCCGGGGAAAACTCCGATATTTCACTTCCGAATTTGTCGGCAATAGATGAATTGGATTTTGTGAAGATAGCTTCGGATGTATATGTCACATCTTTGTTTATCACTATTTCATGACCTGTATCAAATGAGTTGGGGCATATCATTACCGTTGAGGTTTTTTTGAGGATTACGCCGCCTTCTTCCATACCAACCCCGTCATTGAATGCATCCCAGCTACTATATGCATATCTGCGTTCAACAGCATATGATTCCGGCAGTATTACATTTATTCCACTCGATTCCACATAGCCTTCGGGGCAGGAAAATATAAGTTTCTGCACACTTTCTTTTAATTTAACGGTAATTTTCTTTTCACTTGTCGCAAACGGAAACGTTGAAGACAAGGTGTAAGAGGTCTCAAATTCTTCACAGCCGATAGATTCCGAATACAAGGTATTCCTGCCATCAGTAACTGTAAAATCACCTGTTCCGTCTGTCTTCGATATGTACAGCTCCAGGGTTGTTCCTTTGGGAAGGCACCCGGAGATCGACATTGCGTTTTCGCCCTCAAGATGCTTTTGGGCAGCATATACCGTCATTGGGTATTCCGGTATAAACAGACTGTGGCTTTGATTATCGATGTTGATGTTTTCTTCCGATGTTCCCATAAAATAGAACACAAACGGGGCATCAACATAATTATGGGTAATCCGGAGATTGTCATATTTCTTTTCGATATTGAGTTTGAATGTATCAAAAGTATTGATTACATGCTCCGCCAACAATCCCGTGGTTTCGTACATGATAAATCTGTCGGGATCTATTGCCCGGATGTCTCCTATCAGGGTATCGAGCACACGATATACATCATTTTCATCATAGTCCGGAGCAGGAAGACCGGATGAAAGGCTCCAGTTTAAAGGCTCCCAGAACAGCTGGAACGAAAGATACGCTCCGGGAATATCCTTATATCTCTCTGCCATGGTCTTCCATACCAGTTCGGCCTGCTTCACCTTTTTGTTGTTCACAAACATGTCGAGCTCGCCAACCTCAGTATATGTATTATAGTCGAAATCATGCCATCTGCCGGGTAATGTACTGAAAAGAAGATTGACATGAAGTCCGTCGGTAATCGCTTCGGCAATAAGAGCGTCCAGCTGGCTCATGCGTACTATATCGACCTTTGAGCCGTCTCTTGAGAAAAGGGTGTCATAGGTCATCAATATCCTTACGCTGGAAAAGCCCCAATCCGCGATATTTTTAACATCTTTGGGTGTTGCTTCTATCGTGTAGCTGTTATAGCCAAAACCATTTCCTGACGCAAGAGTAAAACCGGTTAGCCGCTTTAGTTCACCAAAAGACTTAACAGAAGTTGCATTCGCCTGTTCAATAATGTCTTTGGTCAAATATGCAGAGTTTGGTGTTGTAGCAAGCTTGCTGTCTGAGGAAACATTTCTGGTTCGATCCAGCCAGCCGGTTATTTCCGTAGCCGGATTTTTCCCTTTGTAAGATATCGCATCATTCAGCCTTGTGATCGCTCTGACTGCATCTGCTGCTGTAAAAGCGGATGCATTGAGAAAACTTCCTGTCCCATAGTCATAGGAAACGATATGCTGTCCGGAAACAGGAGAAATGAATGACGCATGCCAGATAGCTGATTCAGTGGCTTCGTCCCATTCCCGACCGGGGGCGGTGGTTGAAAAACACCCCGGAAACAGTTTTTGGTGAGTGGCTGCATCCCAAAGCCATAGATCATTTACTGAAGCAGCGCGGAAGAGACAGTTGGAAGCAGCGGCATCAAGGCAGATCGCTGCATACCATGTCATTGTGATAGCCTGTATACGTGTAAGCTTGGTATTGTAATCAGAAACCTTTTTATTAAAAAAGTCCAGTTGACCGGGTGCTTTCTTCTTTATCAGATTTGACAATAATGCCTTATATTCCGCAGATGTGATCTTCTTACTCTTTTTGACGCTTTTCCATTTTTTTGCCACGTACCCCTTTTTAAAAGCACGCTTGTAGTCATTGGTATTGTTCTCGTATTTGGTGGTGATACTGTCTGAATCCGTATCAGGATTGTAGTCAACTGAAAAATTCAGATAATAACGCAATTCGTACGGGTCGACAAATGAGTCCCCGTTGATATTGTATACCGTAAAATCGGTATGTTTAGTACCATCGATGATGAACACGGAATCCGCTTTCTTTGCAGATACAGAGGAATAATCCATGTATTGCATCTCATTGCCGGAGGGAACATAAGCTGTTGAAGTTTTTACCGTGACGGAACTATCGGATTTGCTCCCGGAGAAGCTGAACTGACTTCCCGTACCGGTTAACAGATAAGCCAGATCTCCAAGACTGTAATAATTCTTTCCTGATATGGAATATCTCGTACAGGGGATTATCTCTTCATCTACTGTTATAACCTCCTTGGATAACTTCCCTGTTTTCTTTTTTGCGGCGGCTGAAACCTGACTATCGGGGCATATGGCAGCAAATAGCATACATATGACTGTAAACAGTCCAAGTAAACGTTTTCTCATTGTAAACCCTCCTTGTATAATGCCATTTTCCTGTACACCATTATAAGGCTTTTTGGAAAAAATAGCCATGAGTTTCAGGTGTAAAAAACTGTTTTCAAACCGACCGCTTCTGCGCTGATAACAACCACTTCTGCAGGTTGTGTTTCCAAATCCTCTGAGTTGTGTTAAAATTCCGTGGAGATGATATCGTGTTAAGTATAATCGCTTCTCGATAAACAACTCATTTCATTTGTTGCATGGAGATTAAAAATATGCGGATAGCAATTTGTGAAGACGAACAGATTTA
>JAILPG010000248.1 GCA_024699595.1 Lachnospiraceae bacterium
TATCGGTAAGGAAATGCAGTTCTTCGGAGCACGTGCAAACCTTGCAAAGTGTCTGTTATATGCTCTTAACGGCGGAATCGATGAAGTTACCAAGAAGCAGGTAGGACCCAAGTATCGTCCTGTTACCGGTGACGTTCTTGAATATGATGATGTTCTTGACAAGTTCCTTGACATGATGGAGTGGCAGGCAGATGTATATGTTAACACTCTTAACATCATCCATTACATGCATGACAAATACTGCTATGAGAGAGCAGAGATGGCTCTTCATGACAGAGACGTAAAGAGATATTTCGCAACGGGTATCGCAGGTCTTTCCATCGTTGCCGATTCACTTTCAGCCATCAAGTATGCGAAGGTTGAGGTTATCAGGGATGAGGACGGACTTATCACCGACTTCAAGACAACAGGAGACTTCCCGAAGTATGGTAATGATGATGACCGTGTTGATGAGATCGCTCAGTACATCGTATCAAGGTTCATGATAGCCATCAGAAGACATCATACATACAGAAACGGTGTTCCCACAACTTCCATCCTTACCATCACTTCAAACGTTACTTACGGTAAGGCAACAGGCAACACACCTGACGGACGTAGAAAGGGACAGCCTTTCGCACCCGGAGCAAACCCGATGCACGGACGTGATACTCATGGAGCAGTTGCTTCGCTTTCATCAGTATCAAAGCTTCCCTTCAAGGATGCACAGGATGGTATCTCAAATACATTCACCATCATTCCCGGTGCACTTGGAAAAGAAGACAAGGTATTTGCGGGAGACATCGAGCTCGATCTTAACAAGTGATCAGTCTCATAAAACGGAGGGATCAAAATGGAAAAACAAAGTGCAGCAGATGATCTGGTAGCATTTTTGGATAAGTCCTTTTCAAGCGGTGTCGGACATGTGAATGTTGATACCGATGAGTCATCGGAGAGTAAGACCGTTGAGACAATGGGATGTACGGATTGTTCCAGGACTCCTCTTGCATGCAGCGTTCCAACTCTTGAACAGGGCCTCGACGATTACAGATAAGATAAGCACAAATGACATTAGGCTCACAGCCATGCAGTCACATGGCTGTGAGCATGAATACAGAAAATAATAAGGAGGAAACAACTATGGCAGTAGAAGCCAGTCAGGCACAGATTGATAATCTTGTTGGTTTATTGGATGGATACGCAACAAAGGGCGGACATCATCTTAACGTTAATGTTCTTAACAGGGAGACCCTTTTAGATGCTCAGAAGCATCCCGAGAACTATCCCCAGCTTACGATCCGTGTATCAGGATATGCAGTTAACTTCATAAAGCTTACACCGGAACAGCAGGCTGACGTTATCACGAGAACATTCCACGAGGCTATATAATTCAAAGCTTCGCTTTGAATTATATACTAATTGACTATCAAGCCGGGTTCTGCCATGCAGTGCCCGGCGTTGTTGTTACGGGAGGTTAAAATGACACAAGGTCGCATTCATTCACTGGAAAGCTTCGGTACCGTAGACGGACCCGGGACAAGATATGTGGTATTTGTTCAGGGATGTCCCATGCGCTGCATGTACTGTCATAACCCGGATACATGGTCGATGACCGGCGGGGAGCTCATGGATCCCGAGTATATCTATGAGCAGTACAAGCATAATGATCCCTTCTATAAAAACGGAGGAGTCACGGTAACCGGCGGAGAGCCGCTCATGCAGATCGACTTTCTCATAGATCTGTTTACAATCTTTAAACAGGCTAATGTTCATACCTGCCTTGATACATCGGGCATCGCTTTCAGGCAGGACGATGAGGAACTGCTCAAAAAATACGACAGGCTTATGGAAGTCACGGATCTTGTGATGCTTGATATCAAGCATATAGATCCTTCAATGCATCTGATGATCACCGGACAGCCCAATGACAATATCTTAGCCTTCGCCGAATACCTCGATAAAAAACATGTGGACGTATGGATAAGGCACGTGGTCGTTCCCGGTCTTACGGATGACGATAAATATCTGTACAAGCTCGGATATTTTATAGGAGGCCTTTCAAATCTCAAAGCGCTTGATGTGCTGCCTTATCATACGATGGGAAAGGTAAAATACGAAAAGCTCGGCTATAAGTACAGACTGGCAGATACACCTGCCATGACACAGGATCAGGTGATCACCAAGAAGAAGGTGATCATAGACGGCATCAAGGCAAGAAGGGAAGAGCTTGGGCTTGCAAAAGAGCAGCCTGAAAGCTGACCCGGCAAAAATCTGTAAAACTGAACACAGAAAACAGACCGGCGTCCTTACCGAAAGAGGGGTCATATTGGTAGTGTGTGGCTTGGACACCGGTCTGTTTATTTTGTTACAAAAGCATCTGTATCTGTATTTGTCGGTCCTCTTTTTGCGTCTGCTGTGAACGTGATCAGGTTTAGCATTGGTTTTGGTACGGTGGTGCGATCGTTTTGGAATCTGATTACGTTGGCTTACAATAATTAGGAACACTGATCAAATGTTTACTCAGTATTTTCTGATCACCCTGTCAAACCTTACCTCAATAACCCTCCCCGAGTCGTCCTCGACAAAATCAGGCATGTAGGCTGCATCTTCGGAGACTTCTTTAATATTTGATATCTTCGAATCAGCAGGCAGATATTTTCCGCTTACGGAAACTTTAGCCCCCCTGTCAATACAGGACTCCATATACTCGTATACCTCTCTGCAGATAATGCTACCTCCTGTTCTCATTTCGGGAATAACCCGCAAACGATGTACCATTCCGATACCGGCATCCGGTTAACAGTTTGTGATATATTTGATATTCATCGTCGGAACAGACTGTTATGATTTCAGAAGGATTTCCGATATATATTACAGAGATACTTAGGACAAGGACTTCTGGACGCGCGACGTTTAGAATGAAAAACATAGTCACTTAATTAGAATTTAGAATTACTACTGTTGGATTCCTATCGTCAGAATTTGAAAACGATTGGACAAGTAAGAATGATCTTACTAATAGATTCTGCTTGATGCAGACAGACAAGAGCCATATGAAATGAATATGATCTTGTGATTACTGGTTAAAACATCTACCTCCTTCTGCCGCAGATTGAGCAGAAGCCTTGTGCAAAGTAGTGTAGTATATAAGCGGTAAAAATGCAAGTTTTTTTTAATGAAAATTTCATTTTTTCGTATATTAATAACATTGACTTGGTTTTTCTTTGAGGTTATGATGAGGATGAGCATGGGATGTCAGCTTGCTGCACAGCCATGCGTCGGCATCATATAGTTTCAAAGCAACACCGGGACAGAAAGGATGTGATAATCTATGAAGCTTGAAAAAGTAAATGACCATCAGATCCGTTGTACATTAACGAAAGCAGATCTCGCTGACAGAGAATTAAAGCTTAGCGAGCTTGCTTATGGTACAGAAAAAGCCAAGAGTCTGTTCAGAGATATGATGCAGCAGGCAGCATATGAATTCGGTTTCGAAGCTGAAGATATTCCTCTTATGATAGAGGCCATACCTCTGTCCTCTGAGAGTATAGTTCTTATAATCACCAAGGTTGAGGATCCCGAGGAGCTTGATACCAGATTCTCGAATTTTGCTCCGTCGGTAAAGAATGACAGCAAAGGCCAGCTTGAAGACCTGCTTCATTCCTTTGCGGAGGATCCGGACAGCGTACTTGATCTGTTCAAGAAGCTTAAGCAGAAGACTGCAGAGCTTCAGAAAAATGTAGCTGCAGCCGAGGCAAACGCAAAACAGCTTGAGGCAGCCCAGAGAGACGGACTGGAGATAGAGCTTTCCAAGGCCTTCTCGTTTGATACTCTTGAAGATATCACAAGGCTTGCCCATATGATCAATAATGTATATACCGGAAACAGCTCCTTATATAAGGATGAGAAGAATAACAGGTATATACTTGTGGTCACCAAATCAGGTCATGATGAGGCCGAGTTTAATAAGATCTGCAACATGATCTCCGAATACGGAAGCTTTGAGAGATTTAATGCGGCTACAGAAGCCTTCCTTAATGAAAACGGAAGCCTGATAATCAGGGATAACGCGCTTAGTAAGCTGATGATCTGATCGTCTGATCATGACAGAACTGAATGATATGATAATGACTGAAGATGCCCGGACAGCATATGTCCGGGCTTTTGGTTTCTTAAAATGAGGCAGATTGGCATGGGCCTTCAGACTACGGATTTTATCAGCATTTGCACATTCCCTGGTGGGTATTCACCCCCTCTCTCCACAAGGTATTGTGGTTGAGGGCATATTTAAAAAATGCTATAATCAAAAAATCAGTGGGTTATAGAAACGCATGGATTACGGCGTTTACTGTATATTGAATCTGCCGGAGGATTAGATGAGTAAGTCAAAGATAAGGCTGACCGGCCAGATACGGTCTTATGTTCAATGGCCGTTAAGAATATCGATGCTTATCATCATTATGGTGATAATAATGTTTTTTATAGATGTAAGGGCAGGGATCGCTTCCTGTGCTTTTGCCGTTTTGTATATCGGCTTTGCCCTTTATCTGTATTTTAAGAACAGCACCATTGTACTCAATGACTTCATAAGCTTTGCTACCCAGTACGGGCAGGTACAGAAACAGCTTCTAAAGGAACTGGATATTCCTTATGCACTTCTTGATGAAAACGGCAGACTGATCTGGGCCAACGAATCCTTTGAAAACATACTTCACGTGAAGGGAAACAGCCAGAAATCCATAATGTCGGTTCTTTCAGGGCTTGACAAGAGCAGCCTTCCCGGAGTCGCATCGGAAAATGAGCTGATGGTCACCCATAATGACAGGGAATACAGGGTCAGCATGAAAAAAGTATCGATGGCTGACATGATGAAGGAGTCGCTTCTTTTGGATGATGTTGACAATGAAAGCTATCTGATAGCTTTCTTTATGTTTGATGAGACAAGGGTCAACTCCCTGCAGAAGCAGATAGAGGAAGAAAAGCTTGCCTGCGGACTCATCTACATCGACAACTATGATGAAGCTTTGGAATCCGTCGAAGAGGTAAGAAGATCTCTGCTTGGCGCTCTTATAGACAGAAGGATCAATAAATATCTGGCAGCGCATGAAGCCCTCATCAAAAAGATGGAAAAGGATAAGTATCTCGTGCTCATCCAGAAGGGTCATCTCGAACAGCTGAAGGAGAACAGGTTCAGCCTGCTTGAGGATGTAAAGACCGTTAACATAGGAAATGAAATGGCGCTTACATTAAGTATCGGATTCGGAGTCGGCGCGGATTCCTATGTACAGAATTATGATTATGCAAGAAATGCCATAGATCTTGCTCTCGGAAGAGGCGGAGACCAGGCTGTTATAAAGACTCCCGAGGATGTTTCCTATTACGGCGGAAAGACAAGATCCGCAGAAAAGAACACAAGAGTAAAGGCAAGGGTAAAAGCCCATGCATTAAGGGAAATATTAGAGGGCACGGATCAGATACTCGTAATGGGTCACAAGATCACCGATATAGATGCTCTGGGAGCTGCAGTCGGTATATTCAGAGCAGCAAAAACCTTCGGCAAAAATGCACACATAGTGATCAATGATATCTCGACTGCGATAAGACCTATGGTGGACGCACTGTTAAGCCAGGAAGAGGGAGAGAACGAGCTGATAGTCAATAACTTAAGGGCTATCGAAATGGCCGACAAGAACACCGTGGTTGTAGTGGTTGATGTTAACAGGCCAAGCTACACCGAGTGTGAGGAACTGCTCAAGCGATGCAGGACCATAGTGGTAATAGACCATCACAGACAGGGATCTGAGATCATAGAAAACGCGACACTGTCCTATGTGGAGCCTTACGCAAGCTCAGCATCCGAAATGGTTGCGGAGATACTGCAGTATATCAGTGATACCGTAAAGCTTAAGCCTGTCGAGTCGGACTGCATTTATTCGGGTATCATCATGGATACCAACAATTTCATGGCAAAGACCGGTGTGCGGACCTTTGAGGCGGCAGCATATCTGAGAAGAAACGGTGCCGATGTAACAAGAGTAAGAAAGATGTCAAGAGACACGCTGGATGATTATATAGCAAGATCCGAGACCTTAAGTCATGTAACTGTCTTTAAGGACATCTATGCGATATCGTACTATTCGGGAAGCAGCGAGAGTCCCACTGTAGTGGCTGCACAGGCTGCAAATGAGCTTTTGAATATCAACGGCATCAGGGCTTCTTTTGTATTGTCGGATTATCAGGGAAGAATATACATTTCGGCAAGGTCGATAGATGATATAAATGTCCAGCTGATCATGGAAAGGCTCGGCGGCGGCGGACACATGACGATAGCCGGCGCGCAGCTTGAGGGCGTGAGCTTTGAGGAGGCCGGGGACAGGCTGAAGGCCACAATAGACCAGATGGAGAAGGAAGGTGCGATTTAACATATGAAAGTTATATTACTGCAGGATGTAAAGTCACTGGGAAAAAAAGACCAGATAGTAGATGTGAGCGACGGATACGCAAAGAATTTTCTCTTTGGAAAGAAGCTTGCACTTGAGGCGACTCCAAAGAATTTAAATGACCTGAAATTAAAGAAGGCCAATGATGACAAGATCGCTTTGCAGAACCTTGAAAAGGCTAAGGAGCTGGCTGAGCTTATAGCAAAGGAAGAGATCGTAATAAGCTTAAAGACCGGAAAAGACGGTAAGACTTTCGGATCGGTCTCATCCAAGGAGATCGCAGAGGAAGCCATGAAGCAGCGCAGCCTTTCAATAGATAAAAAGAAGATCATGATAAGCGAGCCGATAAAGGCCATCGGTTTATATACCGTTCCCATAAAGCTTCATCCGGAAGTAACAGCCGAAATAAAGGTAAGAGTAGAGGAAGCATAGACTTTTTCTTTTTAAGGATCGGAGAATGGAATGGATGAGGCGGTAATCAAGAGGATAATGCCGCATGATTCAATAGCCGAGCAGTCTGTTATCGGCAGCATGATAATAGACACCAAGGCGATCAATACGGCAATAGATATAATAAACGGTACTGATTTTTATGAAAAACAGTACGGTATGGTTTTTGATGCAATAGCGGGGCTTTTTGACAGCTCCCAGCCTGTTGACGTGGTGACCCTTCAGAACAAACTGAAGGAGATGGGCGCGCCTGAAGAAGTTTCTTCCCTTGAGTATCTGCAGGGGATAATGGAAGCTACCATCACATCGGCCAATATCAAACAGTATGCGAATATAGTTAAGGAAAAGGCACTGTACAGAAAGCTCATAGATGCGGTGGGTGAGATAAGCTCTGAGTGCTATGATCCCAAGGCTCCCATCAATGACGTATTTGAAAGAGCCGAGAAAAAGATATTTGATATAGTACAGAAGCGTAATACCGGAGAGTTCACTCCGATAAGGGACATAGTGTCAAGCGCCCTGAAACGCATGCAGGTCATTGCTCAGCTTGAGGGAAGGATAACGGGGATACCTTCAGGCTTCAGGGATCTTGATGACAAGACTTCGGGCTTCCAGCCTTCGGATCTTATACTGATAGCAGCAAGACCCTCAATGGGAAAAACGGCATTTGTCTTAAACATTTCACAGTATGTTACCCTGAGGGAGAATAAGTGCGTGGCGCTATTCAGTCTCGAGATGTCCAAGGAGCAGCTCATAAACCGAATGCTTGCCGTGGATTCCATGGTCGAGGCAGGCAAGATACGTGAGGCTACCTTTGAGGATAATGAGGCTGCAAGCATAGTAGAGAGTGCAAACAAGATAGCCGGATCCAAATTGATAATAGATGACACTCCGGGTATAACCGTCGGGGAACTGCAGTCAAAATGCAGAAAATACAAGCTCGAGATGGGACTTGATCTCGTCGTGATCGATTATCTGCAGCTCATGTCCGCGGGAGGATCCAGAAGGAGCGATTCAAGGCAGCAGGAGGTATCGGATATCTCAAGATCCTTAAAGGCACTTGCGAGGGAACTGAATGTGCCGGTGATAGCTCTGTCGCAGCTTTCCAGAGCGGTAGAGAAAAGAGAGGATAAGAGACCCATGCTCTCCGATCTGAGAGAGTCAGGTGCCATAGAGCAGGATGCCGACGTGGTAATGTTCTTATACAGGGATGATTATTACAATAATGATTCCGAAGAGAAAAATGTGGCGGAAGTAATACTGGCCAAGCAGAGAAACGGCCCTACCGCCAAGATAAAGCTCACATGGCTTGATAAGTATACCAAGTTTGTAAACCGTGAGAAGGATAAGAAGGATAAGGAATAATATAAAAAAGATCCCCTGAAGGGATCTTTTTTATGTGTTCGATTTCCGATCACAAGGATCACAAGCTCAATCTGACTCTATTGCGCCTACCGGGCATGCTCCTGCACATGCGCCGCAGCTTACACACTTGCTCTCATCAATCTCAAACTTGCCATCGCCCATGGAAATAGCACCAACAGGACACTGTCCCTCGCATGTTCCGCAGCAGATGCAGGCATCAGTAATCTTATAAGCCATTATTTACGCCCTCCTTTTATAAGATCATGATAATATTAACGAAATCTTCCAATCCGCCATTTGTATTCTAATACAAAATCATGGGATTCGCAAGTATCCGAAGACAGATGACAAACGACCCTCTTTTGATTATAATATGATGAGTAGCCCGTGGGCATCATAAAGTGATCACGGGATCCCCAAAACGGAGAAATTGATTTGGACAGAATGTACATAGATCCGGGTGATCTTTCAACCGGACAGAACAGAAGAGTCAGACGAAAAAAGTCAAAAAAACGCAGGAGGGCAAGACTGATAAGGACACTCCTGCCTCCTTTCATTGCCGTACTGCTGATCGCCGTAGTGATAATCGTAGCGATAAAGACGGGTCTTTTCGAAAGCTTCGCCTATTCCGATACCAAAGCTGATCTGTACAGCTATTTTGGTGCATCGGATGATTCACAGGCCGTTGTGATAAGAGATCACGAGATCACCGGGGAGAGGATAACGGTAAAGGACGGAGAGCTGTATATCCCCTATTCCACAGTCAAGTCGGATTATACCGACAGATTCTATTATGAGAAGACAGAGAACGCCATACTGTACACTAAGGAAGATGATACGGTAAGGACCGTGGTAGGAGAAGCTTCATATACCGATGCTTCCGGGACCACAAATCTTACCTATGCTCCATGCTTTGTCGTACAGAACCCCGAAGGGGAAGAGATATACATGGCGCTTGATTATCTGAAGCTTTTCTTCAATATGGAAGTAAAGCTGTGCGGAGGAAACGGAGAGCCTTACAGGGCAGTGATCCGTAATGAATGGGGACAGAAGAACACGGCTGTCGTAGAAAAGGATCATGCACTCAGGACAGATGCAGACAAGCAGGCAACGGTGCTCTGTGATCTTACACAGGGACAAAGTGTGACGGTTATCGGACAGGAAGGTGAATGGACTAAAGTCGAGACCGATGATCTTATGATCGGATATGCAGAGACCAAGCTTATCGGAGCAGTAACAGCCACACAGGAAACACCGGTTCAGGATGTAGCCGAGGAAGTACACACGTCTCTTACGGCTGATGAGCCGATAGTGATGATGTGGCATGCGATATCGGGTATTGCCGGAAATGATACGATAAGCACGGCGATATCCGGAGTGAACAATGTTGACATCATATGTCCGACCTGGTTTTCACTTTCAGGAAACGACGGAACGATATCTTCCTTTGCTTCGGCAGATTACGTATCCTATGCCCATTCTAACGGATATAAGGTATGGGGTGCAGTCGATGACTTTAATTCAACCGGACAGGTCTCGGAGGTCCTCATATATCCCGAGAAGCGCCGGATGGTCATATCCCAGCTGATAAGCGCCGCACTTGAATGCGGACTTGACGGCATAAATGTCGATTTTGAGAGAATAACCACAGATATAGGAGAAAGCTTCATTCAGTTCATCAGAGAACTGTCGATCGAATGCCATAAGAACAATCTCGTGGTATCCGTGGATAATTACGTACCCAAGGCTTATAACAGTCATTACCACAGGGGTGAACAGGGTGTATTTGCCGATTATGTGATCATAATGGGTTATGATGAGAACTATGCAGGATCCGAAAAGGCAGGCTCGGTAGCTTCTATCGGATTCGTCAAAGAAGGCATAGAGGAGACTCTCAAGGTGGTTCCCGCAAGAAAGGTGATAAATGCCCTTCCTTTCTATACAAGAGTGTGGGAGGAGACACCCAAGACGGATGACGAGATAGCGGCGATCCCGCCGGGTGATGAGGTGATCCCCTATCATAATTCCCTGCTTGCTACTCCTTCCATGAAGACGGAGGATGAGCTGCTTGCAAACTACCATGCCGAAAAGACCTGGGATGAGACTACGATGCAGAATTATTCAACCTGGACCATAGGCGACAAGACCTATGAGGTATGGCTTGAGGATGAGGTCTCATTAAGTGCCAAGCTCGGACTTATGAAGGGCTACGGGATTGGCGGAGCGGCCGGATGGGAGATAACACTTGCCGCCCCGTATGTATGGGACATTATAGGTCAGTTTTATTAAGAAAGTGTTCTCAATGGACACCGAAAATCGTGCTTGCACGGATTTTACGGTGGACATTAGAGAACCTGAAGATAATGAGGAAGTAGGCTGATAAGCCGGATTCCGAATTATCTTCAAGGATTGCGGGAGTGATAACGGAGCAATCCGATCTTTCTTAATATAAGAAAAAAGGAGAGAATATGAAATTTACCGAAGGCTATTGGTTAAGAAGTGAAAAGGTGACGCCGTTTTATGCATCCGACGTCCATTATGTGGACAGGATAGAGAACGGCTTCAGGATGCTCTGCCCCACGAGAAAAATAGAGGGAAGGGGAGATGTGCTTAATCTTCCCACGATCACTGTGGAGTTTACTTCCGCAGGCCCTGATATGATAGCTGTCAGAAGCTTTCATTATGAAGCCTATGAGTCGGGAGAGGCAAGATATCCGCTTAATATAGATCCATCTGATGTTTCGGTCACGATAAGTGACGATGAGATCGTGATGGTTAACGGAAAACTGTCCGTTAAAGTGGACAGGAAGGATTTTTCCTACAGCTTTATCGCAGACGGTGAGGTGCTTACAACCTGTGGATTCAGGAATCTTGCATATTACCAGTATGGAAGGGAAGAATCCACAATGCTTCCTGCTGACAATTATTTTACAGAGAGATGCAAGAGGTATATGGTGACCGAGCTCTCCCTTGCTCCCGGAGAGTGCGTGTATGGTCTTGGTGAGAGATTTACTCCTTTTGTAAAGAACGGTCAGAGTATCAACACCTGGAATGAGGACGGAGGAACCTCATCGGACATCGCCTACAAGAGCATTCCGTTCTATATGACGAACAAAGGTTACGGTGTCTTTGTTGACTATACCGGAAATGCTTCCTTTGAGGTTGCAAGCGACAAGGTGGAATATGTCGGCATATCAGTTCCCGAGGAGGAGATGAGATATGTCTTTATATACGGTCCTTCTCCGAAGGATGTTGTTAAGAACTATACTTCCCTTACAGGCAGACCCGGGCTCCCGCCCGCATGGACCTTCGGACTGTGGCTTTCCACATCTTTTACCACGAATTATGATGAAGAGACAGTAAGTTCCTTTATTCAGGGGATGATCGACAGGGATATCCCTCTGTCGGTATTTCATTTTGACTGCTACTGGATGAAGGAATTCCACTGGTGTGATTTTGAATGGGATGAGAGAGTATTCCCCGATGTAAAGGGGATGCTTGCAAGATATCATGAAAAAGGCCTTAAGATCTGTGTGTGGATCAATCCCTATATAGCTCAGGACACGGATTTTTTCAGGGAAGGTGTAAAAGGCGGCTATCTGCTAAAGCGTGCGGACGGAAAGGGCGTGAAACAGGTGGACACCTGGCAGGCCGGAATGGGGATAGTGGATTTTACCAACCCGGAGGCTAAAAAGTGGTATCTTGGTAAGCTTAAAGAAGTACTTGACGCAGGCGTTGACTGCTTTAAGACGGATTTTGGAGAGAGGATCCCCGTGGATGTCGTATATCATGACGGCTCAGATCCCGTGACCATGCATAACTTCTATACCTATCTGTACAATGAGGCCGTCTACGGTCTGCTTAAGGAAGTAAAGGGAGAAAAGGAGGCCGTGCTGTTTGCAAGGAGTGCCACTGCGGGTTCCCAGCAGTTCCCGGTACACTGGGGCGGAGACTGCAGCGCTAATTATCCGTCAATGGCTGAGACCTTAAGGGGCGGACTGTCGTTTGCAATGTCCGGATTTTCCTTCTGGAGTCATGATATTTCCGGATTTGAACATACGGCTGCGCCGGATCTTTACAAAAGATGGGCCGTTTTTGGCCTGTTGTCCTCGCATTCAAGGCTTCACGGCTCCACAAGTTACAGGGTACCCTGGGCTTTCGATGAGGAGAGCTGTGATGTTGTAAGATTCTTTACAAAGCTTAAGTGTTCGCTCATGCCATACATTTATTCCATGGCGGTGAAAGCCCATGAAGACGGGATACCCGTTATGAGACCCATGGTATTTGAATACATGAACGATCCCGCATGCAGCTATCTTGACATGCAGTACATGCTCGGAGACAGCATACTTGTGGCTCCCGTGTTTAACGAAAAGGGTAAGGTAAGCTTTTATCTGCCGGATGGAAAATGGACTCATCTTTTGACTGAAGAAAAGAGAGAGGGCGGCAGATTCTATACTGATACATATGACTATTTTTCACTCGGGCTCTTTGCAGCTCCCGGCTCGGTAATTGCAAGGGGAAGAGAGGATTCACGGCCCGACTATGATTATGAAAAAGATGTTATTCTGCATGTTTACGAGCTTAAGGACGGATGCAGCGCATACTGTTTCATAGTAAACAAAGCGGGAGAAAAGGTTTCGGATATCACTGTTACAAGAGACGGAGATATGTTAGATCTTAAGAGCTCTCATCCGATGGATGGCTATGCGCTCTGTGCACATATTGAGGGTTATGATGACAAAGAGCATGCCGTAAGCGGCATGGAGGCGTCAATAAATATCCGATGATCACCAAAAGAGTACTTGTAAACGAAAACAATATAGATCCCGGATTAATGAAAGAGGCCGGAAGCATCATAAGAAACGGCGGCCTTGTGGCCTTTCCCACCGAGACTGTATACGGACTCGGCGGAGATGCATTAAGCAGTGCCTCTTCAAAAAAGATATACGAAGCCAAGGGGCGGCCCTCGGATAATCCTCTGATAGTGCATATTTCAAAAACAGAAGATCTTGACAGGATCGTTCTTGAAAAGCCGGATGCAGCAATGGAACTTGCAAGAGCATTCTGGCCCGGTCCCGTGACTCTGATCTTTAAGAAAAACAATACGGTTCCGGATGAGACCACCGGAGGTCTTGATACGGTTGCAGTAAGGATGCCTTCTCACAGGACGGCTCTTGCCTTTATTGAGGCAGCAGGAGGCTATATCGCAGCTCCGAGTGCAAACAGATCGGGACGTCCGTCGCCTACCACGGCTGACCGTGTGATGGAGGATATGGACGGAAGGATCGATATGGTGATAGACGGCGGGCTGTCTACGATAGGTCTTGAATCCACCATAGTCGATGTTACGGGAGAGGTCCCGATGATCTTGCGTCCCGGATACATTACGGCAGAGATGGTTGAGATGATAACGGGAAGAGTCGAGCTCGATCCGGCTGTTTTTTCCCAAAATGACGAGAAGCTAAAGCCCAAGGCTCCCGGTATGAAATACAGACATTATGCACCCAAAGGGGAGCTTACCATCGTAAGCGGAGAAGGAAAAAAAGCAGGCGGATATATACTTAAGCAGCTTACGGATCTTAAAGAGAGAGGGATCCGCTCAGGCGTGATGGTATCAGGTGATGATGAGCTGTTAGACGAATACGGGAAAAATGCGGACCTTGTGATAACACTCGGGGAAAAGAAAAACGGCGAGGATATAGCAAGGAATCTGTATGAGGCATTAAGGGAATTTGATGATAAGGACATAGAGGAGATCTACTGTTTCGATATCCCTTTAAAGGGCTTTGGAACAGCTATAATGAACAGACTGATGAAGGCAGCTGCAAATAAGATAGTAAGGGTATAAAAAACAGGAGGCATCATATAATGAAAGTAGCAATCGGAAGCGATCACGGCGGCTTCGTACTAAAGGAGATCGTAAAGGAACATCTGAAGGAGAGAGGATTCGAGGTGGATGACAAGGGCTGCGACAGCCTTGCCTCCGTTGATTATCCCAAATACGGCAGGGCGGTAGCAAATGCCGTTGCATCGGGAGAGGCAGACAGAGGTGTAGTGATATGCACTACCGGCATAGGAATATCCATTGTCGCAAACAAGATCAAGGGTATAAGAGCGGCACTCTGCTCTGACGTTACCAGTGCAAGACTTACAAGAGCGCATAATGATGCAAATGTGCTTGCAATGGGTGGTGCGATAATAGGACAGATGACCGCGCTCGATATCGTGGATGTGTTCATGGATACGGAGTTTTCAAATATGGAGAAGCACAAGAGAAGGATAGCCGCGATAGAGGAGTAAGTGCGTAAACCGGGACATAGTGAATGTATGAGATACATTCATCGTAAATAGAAAAATGGGAGGCGTTACATATGAGTAAAGTAGTAATCATGGATCATCCTTTGATCAAACACAAGATCGGCTACATCAGAAGAGAGGATACCGGAACCAAGGATTTCAGACAGACGATAGGCGAGATCGCGATGCTCATCTGCTATGAGGCAACCAGAAGCTTACAGCTGTCCAAGGTACAGATCAAAACACCTATCTGTGAGACGACGGTTGAGGAATTAAAGGGCAAGAAGCTTGCCATAGTTCCGATACTTCGTGCGGGACTTGGAATGGTTGACGGAATGCTCACGATGATCCCCGCAGCCAAAGTGGGACATATAGGTCTGTACAGGGATCCCGAAACCTTAAAGCCTGTTGAGTATTACTGCAAGCTTCCGGCTGACTGTGATGAGAGAGAGGTATTCGTGGTGGATCCCATGCTCGCAACGGGAGGTTCCAGCGTGGCAGCCATCAGGATGTTAAAGGAAAAGGGATGCAAGAACATCCACTTCATGTGCATCATAGCAGCACCCGAAGGCATAGCTGCAATGGAGAGGGAACATCCCGATGTTGACATGTATATAGGTGCGCTTGACGAAAGACTTAACGATCATGGATATATAGTACCGGGTCTTGGAGACGCGGGTGACCGTATCTTCGGAACCAAGTAAGCTTGCAGGGCAAGCTTACCTGGTTAAGGGATATGCGCACGGATTTGCAGAGGTAACAGAAAATGAGTGATAAGAGGACGGATTATATTTCGTGGGATGAGTATTTTATGGGCATAGCCATGCTTTCCGCCATGAGGTCAAAGGACCCCAATACGCAGGTGGGCGCCTGTATAGTAAGCGCGGATAACAAGATAATGTCCGTAGGCTATAACGGATTTCCAAAGGGGTGTTCGGATGATGAATATCCCTGGTGCAGGGAAGGTGATCCGCTTGAGAATAAATACTTTTATACTACGCACAGCGAATTAAATGCGATCTTAAATTACAGGGGAGGCTCTCTTGAGGGCGCTACTCTCTATGTAACTCTGTTTCCTTGCAATGAGTGCGCCAAGGCAGTCATACAGGCAGGGATAAAGACCATTGTCTATGATAATGACAAGTACGGCGATACGCCCTCAGTGATAGCTTCCAAGAGAATGCTTAATTCAGCGGGAGTCAAGTATTACCGGTATGAACATACGGACAGAAAGGTAGAGTTTGTTCTGTGAAGGCTCCCTGTACTCTGAAAAAAAGAATAGCATGCATTCTTTTGAGCCTGAGCTTTACGGCTGTATTCCTATGTGAAGGTGTATATGCCGAGACCACCTCAGAAAAGATAAAAAAAGCAGAGGAATTAAAGAAACAGACGGAAGCGCAGAAGCAGGCAATAGATGAAAAGAAGGATGATCTTGAGGAACAGAAGTCGGCACTTACCAGTTATCTGTCAAGCCTTAATGAAAACCTTGAATCGATAAGCGAGAACCTTGAGGTAATAGAAGAACAGATATCCGCCAAGGAGGGTGAGATCAGCCAGATCAAACAGGATGTAGAGGATGCAAAGGCTGATGAGGAGAGACAGTACTCCCTCATGAAAAAGCGCATTAAATATATGTACGAAAAAGGGGACCTAAGCATCCTGGAAGCCTTTGCACTCTCAAGAAGTTATGCCGAGTTTCTTAACAAGGCCGAATATGTGAGCCGCATGGAGGCCTATGATAAAAAGATGTTTGAGCAGCTCGTGTCCACGAGAGAGGACATAGAGGAAAAGGAAGCAGTGCTCGAACAGGAGATGATGAAGCTTGACGAAATGAAGGAAGAGGTGCAGATAGAGCAGGATAAGGTCAATACTCTTGTATCCTCTACTTCAGGATCGCTTGCCGCTACAAACGGAGCCATTACGGCAGCCGAGATGGAACAGGCTGCAAAAGAGGCTGAGATCAAGGCTCAGGAAGAGAATCTGTCGGAGCTTAAAAAACAGCTGGCAGAAGAACAGGCTATGGCTGCAAGGGCGCAAAAGATGGCCTGGAGAGATATTTCCGAGGTGACCTTTGAGGAAGGCGACAGGGATCTGCTCGCCTGTCTCATATACTGCGAGGCCGGAGCCGAGCCTTACGCAGGGCAGGTAGCAGTCGGTGCCGTTGTAATAAACCGTATGAGATCGGCTGCCTATCCTAATACCATGGTTGGAGTCATCTATCAGAACAGACAGTTTGCACCTGTTGCAAGCGGCAGGCTTGCAACCAGACTTTCGCTTGGGGCCAACGCACAGTGCTATCAGGCAGCGGATGAGGCAATGTCAGGATCCACTCCTGTCGGTAACTGCCTGTATTTCAGAACCGTAATTCCCGAGATAAACGGCCAGATCATAGGAGGACATGTGTTCTACTAGAGGAAGCATATGGAAAAAACAACTCTATTCAGAAAAAGAATAATCCCGTCCGAATGCATAGAATTAAAAGATGATGAGATACTGCGCCTTGATGAGGATGTGATCATCACAAAATGGAATACCTTAAAGCCCAAGAAAGACCTTCACCACGGTCTGTCCTGCTATTTTCTGAAGGAGGGCTACAAGGTCAGCAAGTTCATGAAAGAGGACGGCTCCCTTCTGTACTGGTACTGTGACATAATCGAATACGAGTATTCAAAAGAAAACAATACATATATTTTTATGGATCTTTTGGCCGATGTAGTGATCTATCCCGATAAAAGCGTAAGGGTCATTGACCTTGACGAGATCGGGCAGGCGCTGTCATCGGATATAATCACAAAAGAGCAGTGCATACGACTGCTCTCATCTCTTGATTCGTTGTTAAGGATAATCTACGACGGCAGGTTCTCGGAGCTTACTGCCATGCTTGATCTGTAAGGGGCCATTTTTCATCCGATATACTCAACCTCAAATCCGTCATCCACAGGATATTCACCTGTCTTATTAACGGACAGTTTCCGCTTTTCTTCTGAATATTCAAGATTCAGGATACAGTATTTTCCATCCTCATACCCATAGCCCTCGCCCTCATCAAAGTACAGGAGAAAGCTCCCGTCACAGCCTGTATATACACGCACTAAGCTTACTTTTCCGCCTGCCTCATCGGCATAAGATATGTCATCTGAAAACGGAATGACAGAGCCCTCGCGCACAAATAAGGGGATCTTATCTATCGGGGCATCCGCTTCTATCCACTGTCCGCCCTCAAAACGCCTGTCTGAATGAAAATCATACCAGTTACAGCCCTTCGGCAGATATACCTTTCTTGTCTTTGCACTGTCCCTTATCTCAACCGAATCCTTGTGATAATACATGGGTGTAAGGATGGGTGCAACAAGGATCGAAGGCCCGAAAAGATACTCATCGGTAATACCCCTTACCTCTTCATCGTCAGGAAAATCAAACAGAAGACTCCTCATGATGATCTCACCCTTAAAATGCGCCAGTGCGCCAAGCGAGTATATATAGGGCATAAGCCTGTATCTAAGCCTTATGGCATCTACGATCGCATCATAAAACATTTCACCGGTGGTACCGAAGTTCCACGGCTCTCTCGGAGTATCCGTACCGTGGGATCTGAATACCGGGAGGAAAGTTCCGAACTGGATCCATCTTGTATAGAGCTCGCGGTAGCCCATGTCGTTTACGCCGTCATTGTAATCGCCGTGCCAGAACCATAAAGGCTTATGATCCCTGTCACAGCATCCGCGGTTTTCATACTTATCATCCACGGTAAAGAATCCGCCGATATCAAGTGTCCAGTAAGGCATTCCGGTAAGTCCCATCCTGATGCCCTCGACTACCTGGCGTTTCATGGTGTCATACTTTGCGGTGATATCTCCGGACCAGAGTATCGCCCCGTATTTCTGTATCCCCGAATAGCCCGATCTTGTAAGATTCACGACCCTTCTCTCAGGATAGGTCTTCCTCCAGTTATCATATATCCCCCGGGCATGATACAGCCCGTAGGAATTGAGGTTTTCGGGATCCATTGATCTTAAGGACAGCTCCTTTACCACGCGGTATCTCTCATCCTCAGGCCTCTTTTCCTCACCGTTCCAGTCGGCATCTGAAAATGGCTCCGCGTTATCACACCACACGGCATCGGCACCGCTTCCCATTATCTCCTCGCTGACCTGTTTCCAGTACAGCTTACAGGCTTCCCGGTTAAAAGCATCATATGTATTTGAGTTTGGAAGTAACAGACCTGCCTGTTTAAATTCCGCATAATTATCCGTCGCAGGGTCCATGTTCGGCCAGATGCTCACCATAAGACGGATGTTGTTTTTGTGAAGCTTATTCACCGTAGAAGGCAGATCGGGGTAGCGCTTTTTATCAAACTTTTTTTCACCCCACAGTCCGTCCTCCCAGGTAAACCAGTCCTGTACGAGGCAGTCGACCGGAATATCCATACTTCTGAACTTCGAAGCTGTTTCCTCAAGCTCTTTTGCGGTTTCATATCTTTCCTTACTCTGTATGTAGCCAAAGACCCACCTCGGCATCATCGCGGGCTTTCCTGTGATCTCATGGTATCCGTTTATCAGATCCATGATCCCATCACCTAAGAAAACGTAATAGGTAAGACTCCGTGCGCTGTCTATCTCAAAGCGTATCCTGTTTCCTTCGGACTTAAATACCATGCTGCTCTCGGAATCTATGAATATACCGTAATGTCCGGTGGTCACAAGGAAGGGGATCGCAATGCGCATGTTGGCTTCATACATGTAAACAGTGCGGTTTTTGTGATCCTGTATGCCGTCCTCGTACTGCCCCATCCCGAGAAGCAGCTCGTTATCGCCGGTCTCGAATTCCAGGATCAGGGAAAAGCCTTTCCGAAGCGGTATCTCCTGCATGCTCTCTGCATAAGATACTTCACCGTTTGCGGTCATCTTCTTTTTTAATCCGCCCTCACCCGGGACATACTTATATTCGGTTTTCGGACTGAAAGTGACCCCGGTCTGTTTTAGCACGGTCTTTTTGTTCCATTCAAAAGTTACAGGATCCCCATTCTTTAACGGCTCTTCTGTTAAAAGATCATCCGTATCATAGATTACCCGGATGATACCATCCGATATTTTCTCGATCTTTCTGTTCATGTTTCATCCTTTCACCGCGCCGGCGGTCATTCCCGATACGATATATCTCTGTCCAAATAAGTATACTATGAGAACAGGCAGAGATGTAAGCAGGATGTCCGCACACACCAGATTCCAGTCCTTAAAATACATTCCGAAGAAATTATATACGGACAGCGTCATAGGCCACTGCTCGGTCCTGTTTAAAAAGTAAAGAGGCGATACAAATTCATTCCAGGTATTTAAGAATGTAAGGACCGTCGCGGTAGCTATGGCGGGCTTTAACATGGGCAGTACCACAAAGAAAAACAGTCTGTAAGGTCCGCATCCGTCTATAACGGCCGCTTCGTCAAGATCCACCGGAACCTTTGCTACAAACCCGTGTATCAGAAAGGTCATGAAAGGAAGCTGCATTGCCGTATATAAAAGGATGATCCCCGGTGCGGTATTGTTAAGATGCAGAAACTGCAGGACCTTGGTAAGTGCTACATAGTTTACCGGCAGAGTGATACCAAGCACGATGAACATGTAGAGAAAGTTGTTTAGCTTTGTCTGGTTCCTTGAGAGCACATATGCTGCAAGAGCCGCAAAGAAAACGCAGAGTATCACGGATCCCGCAGAATATAAGAGACTGTTGCAAAAAGAAGTAAGCAGTTTTCCCTTTTCTATGACAACACTGAAATTCTCCCACTGTATGGGAAGCGCGGGAAGCTTAAGATTCATGTCGGCTGAACCCTTCTTGTCCTTAAGTGAATTAAAGATGATAAGAAGCAACGGTATGAGACATATCGCCGAAAAGATCCATGCCACGAGATTTCTGAGTATAGATTGGATGAGCCTTTTGTTATTCTTCATTCCACCACCTCATTTTTGGTCATTATCCTGATCATGTATATGCCCACAAATATCATTATTATGAACATGACAGATGAAAGCGCCGTACCTACGGCATACTGGCCGGTCCCAAATTTCTTGAAGACCGCAGTATATAGCACTTCGGTAGTTGCCTTGCCGGGGCCTCCGTTTGTAAGCGCATATACCATGTCAAATACCTTGAGACCGTAGATCACGTTTAATACGGTTGTCGTTGCAAGGGTCGGAAGTATCAGCGGAAATGTTATGTACTTAAACTTTGCCCATCCGCCGGCACCGTCCAAAGCAGCCGCCTCATAATAATCAGAGGAGATAGAGAGTATTCCCGCGATCAGAATTGTCATTATATATCCGACACCTCGCCAGATATCGACAGCCATTACCGAACCGAAGGCAAGCTCTGAAGTCACGAGCCATTTTTTTGCAAGCATGTCAAGCCCTATCGATCTGAAAAAGGAATTAAGAAGTCCTGCTTTCGGATCCAGGATGGATTTGAATATCATACCTATGATAAGTGTCGATAATACCGACGGCATGAATACGATCCCCCTGTGCATGTTTAAAAACTTAATGGACTTGGTCAGCAAAAGTGCAAGGATAAGACCGATCACATTTTTAAGGATCGTAGTGATGAAGGTGAATGCAAGAGTATTTGTGATGATCTTCATGTAGTTTTCATCGGAGGAAAAAACGGTCTTAAAATTTGCAAACCCGACATAATGAAGCTTATCGGAATATGCTGACCAGTCCGTAAACGAATAACCTACTCCTATGATCCCCGGCAGAAAAGATAATACAAAATAGATGATCAGTGCGCCGAAGGCAAAATATCTGGGATAGATCTTTGCTTTGTTCATAAAACTGCCCTTTCAGTAAAACGGGGCTGCCTCATTGTTATCAGGCAGCCCCTCGTGATTTTTGATTATTCAGATCAGGACCCCGTTTTAAAGTCTGATACTTTAATGTACATCTGCAGTGTCCTGTTCCAAGCGGCTCTTACTGCCATGCAGGATCTGAAGCTGCTGCAGCCTGTTCTGCCCTTAACTTGTCGATGTCCTTAAGTACTTCGTCGGGAGTCATCTCGCCTAGGAACATTGCCGACATATCAGCACCTATATCCATCCATGCGGGATTGTAATACTTAACCGATGCCTGGAATACTGCAACCTTCTCGGGATATCTGTCATAGAAGGACTGAACCACATCCGAGTATGCTGAAGGAGCATTTGAGTAAGGAAGCTGGTTGAACTTGCCTACGTTCTCTGTCATGTATGCAAGACTCTCATCGGAAGCCATGAACTCAAGATACTTCTTGGCTGCATCGATGTTCTTGGAACCTGAGAAGATGAATCTTGAAGGTCCGCAGTAGTTAACGTTTAATGCCTGGTTGTCGCAAAGAGGATTTACAAAGTATCCGATGTTGTCAACAGGGAAGTCTGCATCAACAGCGTTTACCTCTGCTCCGAGGCCCTGGTTGTAAAGAACCATTGCATATTCGCCTCTTGCTATAGAAGATGCTGCATCTGCATACTGGTTGGACATGAAGTTGTCACCCATGTATCCCTTGTCAGCCATTTCCTTAAGCTGTGAGAACATGGTCTCAAGCTCTTTGTTGCCTTCAAAGGTAGCCTTGTTGTTGTTAAGGGCATCCGGATATCCTGCATCTGCCTGTGTAGCTGCGATCGCTGCCTCAGTCCAGCATACATGATGCCATCCGTCAGATACGCACTCATATATCGGAATGATGTCGGCTTCCATGATCTTGTCGCATACATCACAGAATTCTGCGTAGTTTGTGGGTATCTCAAGTCCGAGATCCTCAAATATCTTGATATTGTAAGCTACTGCCCAGCATGCTGATACATCCTGGATCGGCTGTCCGTAAAGCTTGCCTTCTACAGAAAGCTCTGCTGCAGCAGCAGGATCAACGTTGCCTGCCCAGCTCTCACCGGAAAGGTCAACTGCATTCTTTTCTACATCAAACTGTGTCACGATACTGAACTGTGAGCTCTGTCCGCCGAAGATATCGGTGCACTCGCCAGAGTTGATCTTGGTCATTAAGAGGCTTTCATACTGATCTGAAGGAACGATCTGATAATCAACCTTGATGCCTGTTTCCTCGGTAAACTTCTCACCAAGCTCCATCTCGGCATCCTGTATCCAGTCCTGACTTGCCATAAATGTGATGGTAACATCCCCTGCACTGTCAGAAGAATCTGTGGTGGTTTCGGTCTCTTCTTTTACCTCCGCAGTATTTCCTGCATCAGTTGTGGTGGTTGCTGCCGGTGCTGCACAGCCTGCAAGCATACCGGCGATCATTGATAAAGATAACAGTGAAGCTAATACACTCTTTTTCATTTTTACCCTCTCTTTTTCTGAATCGTTATTATCTGAGTTCTTTTCATCCTGCCGGCTTATCCGGCGAGGTTACGGGTCCTGTCATATCCTTATGTTTATATATGAGGACCCGTTTGACAATCGATTGTTTGTATGCTTATCTTAAATCATCCCGCCCGGGCTTTACATGGAGAAAAAAGGAATGCTGCATGTATATTTTTAACCCGGCTACTCTTAAAAAACATCCGGTGATGCCATGTTCGGAAAAAAGAAAAAAAGCGTACAGACAACCTTACAGCTTGTGTTCTTCCTGCTTATATCAGTCGTGTTTTTAGCTTATATAAGCTATTTCATCCTGTCCGAATCAGGCAAGATCAAGACCCGTGCTTTTGATACCGTAAGCAGTGATACAAAGACCACCTCCGCTTTTATGGATGAGGAGATAAAAAACGTAAACACGGTAATGCAGAACGTTGCATATTCAAATCTTATAAAGGAACATTTCATCAACTATTTAAATATGCCCGAATCGGACGACGATGGTTACTCCGAAATGCAGAATATAAAAGTACTTACCGATCTGTTAACGGCGATCATCGGACCCTCAAGACCCGTTGACCAGATATACCTGTACTCACTTGACACGGGATATGTGGGCGTGGGACTTGATACCGCAAACTCCGATGATTCCGTAAAGGATATGAGCTGGTATGATGATCTTATGAACAGTGACAATAACCGCCTTGTATTCTGCGATCAGGACTTAAGGCTTGAAAAATATTTTTCCTATAAGGAGGGCTCCAGATTTCTTACTATCTGCTCAGTCTACCTGTCGACCTATTACAAGCCGCAGGGGATCATCGAGGTCAAGCATTCGATCACGTCACTCAGTGCAAAGCTTAAGGAGATCGATACCGGTACTTATAATGAAAAGATATACATATTTGACCGCTCCCTAAACAATATCTACAATTCCGCCGATGATGATCTGGCAGAAGCTTATTCATCGTTTATAGCTCCAATGGATCTTCCTGATGATGATACGCCAAGACATATCATGTATGACAAAAATACCCACCTGTTTGTCAATACCTCGTCTTATTCAGGATTCACAACCGTGATCTCGATCGATGACCATGATCTCTACAGACCGATCATGGATTTTGTCAGGGCTACGCTGCTCATCTTCCTTGCGTTTGTCCTCCTCATTCTGGTCCTGTCCTATGTCGTTTCAAGGATCATCACGATACCTGTAAAAAAGATGTATTCCGGCATTTCATCCCTCCATACCGAAGGCGAGAGCTTTATGACAGATTCACTGAAACAGATAGATACGAATATCATAGAACTTGATACTCTTTACTCCGCCGTTATGGAGATGCATGAGCGTGCTAAAGCTTCGATGAACCGTGAGATTGTGCTTAACAATCAGAGACTCCAGTCGCAGATCCTTGCCCTGCAGTCGCAGATGAACCCGCATTTTCTCTACAATTCCCTTGCAACGATCTCTGCAATGGCGGATGAGGGAATGGATGAAGAGGTCATTAAGATGTGCCAGACTATCTCGCGGATCCTTCGTTATATCTCTTCTGACAAGGAGCCGCTTGTATCAATAGAAGAGGATGTCCTTCATGCCCGCGATTATCTCGACTGCATGAAGATGCGATACGGTGACGATCTGATCTACGACATCGATCTTCCTAATGAGATGATGACGCTTAAGATCCCTAAGCTCTGTCTGCAGCTGCTTGTCGAGAATGCGATCAAATTCACGACAAAGAATGTCAAGCCTCCTTGGAGGATAAGGATAAACGGACGTGTCACGGGCATATACTGGGAGATATCGGTCACTGATAACGGAAAAGGCTTTTCAGACGAAGACATACGCGTATTAAATGAGAAGATCGATTATATCAACAAAACGGATCTCCTGCCGGAGCTTGAGATAAACGGCATGGGACTTATGAACATATACATCCGCTTTAAGACATTGTATAAAGGAAAGCATATCTTCCGTGTCAGCAATTCGGAGGACGGAGGCGCGATCGTAACTATCGGAGGCGAGCTGTAACAAAGCAAAGCCGGGAATATCTTGAACATGCCGTCAAAAAGATGATCAGAGGCAGAAAGCGTGAAATATGAGTGAGAAGACATTTCGTGTGATAATAGCAGAAGATGAGAATCTGATAGCAAGAAACATCGCCAAACATATCGAGGCTGAAAACCCGCATTTTAAGGTTGCAGGCATATATTCAAACGGTGAGGATGCACTTGAAGCGATAAAGGCAACCCCTCCTTCAGTCGTATTTACCGACATACAGATGCCCGTGATGACAGGACTTGAGCTTGCCGCAAAGATACAAAAGGACATGAGCAATGTAAAATGCGTGATAATAACAGGCTATGCCGACTTTGAATATGCAAGGGAAGCTATCAGGTACGGAGCAGAGGATTATCTGTTAAAACCCGTCGACAGGGAAGAGCTTCGTAAGCTTTTAAAGAAGTTAGAGCTTTCATTAACCGAGATTTCCGATCAGGTAAGAAGCGAAACCGGCAGTGAATCCTCACTTTCGCCGGAAGAGATAGTGACCCTTGTAAAGGATCATATAGCTAAGAACTATGCCGAGGAACTTGACCTTAATACGATTTCTCTTGCCCTCGGCTTTTCCTCATCGTATCTGACCAAGGTCTTTAATAAGATAGAAAACACAACGCCTTCAAAATATATCCGGAATTACCGTATGGGGATCGCCAAACAGCTTATGGATGATGAGTCACTAAACATTCAGCAGATCGCAGCTGCCGTCGGATACAACGATCCGTTTCATTTCAGCAGATCGTTCAAGCAGACCTTCGGCATCACTCCAACACAGTACAGGGATTCACTGAACTGACCCCAAAATGGCCTGTTGCTTACTATGAATGGTGGGGCGCTTCATTGCAGAAGGGAGGAGTTATTGATATAATATTTTATACGCTATTGTGATGAAGAGGCACAGGGGAAAGGCAGACAGGTATCCGGGATCATTTACAGGATCCGGCGCGATCTCCCTATGTGAAAGGAACGACTCTTGAAATACAGAAAAGATGTATACAGATCTCTTACACTTATCACACAGTTTGGGATCAACATGCTTGTTCCCATTCTGATCTGTTCTTTTTTGGGACTCTATATAGATAAAAAGCTGGGAACCTCTTTTGTGTTCGTGCTCCTTTTTTTTGTGGGTGCAATTGCCGGCGGCAGGAATGTATTTGTGCTGGCAAGGAAGTTCTACAGTAAGCCCGCTGAGAGCAGGGATATTACGGGTGCACATATTTCTGACGGCTATAATGAGAGCTATGATGGAGTGACTGATATACAACAAAAGGACAGAACGGACTACGACGCAGACGGAAATGATGATGAAGATTAAGGAGTATCTTTTTGAAAACTCCACACTGAAGGAGATGCTTACGGGGATCATCATCTGGGCGGTACTATGGCAGATCGGGATCTTCATATATCCCCACGACAGGCTGTACAATTCATCGGGTCTGTGGATCGGCATTTTCCTTGCTGTTTTCTACAGTATAAGTCTGTTTCGATCGATACAGTCTTCTCTTGACTATGATGAAAGATCGGCAGTCACATATTCAAGGAAGAAATTTTTGCTAAGATATGGTATAGTATGTATTGTGTTTGTGATAACGGCACTCCTCAAGGCGGGAAATCTGATCTGCCTGTTTGCGGGACTCATGGGCATCAAGATCGGCGCCTATTTACAGCCCTTTGTAAGGAGACGGGTATACGGGATCATTGATCCGCCCGGAAAGCCGCTTCCTGAGGATATGGAGGATGTTTCCAAAGAGAACGGGACAGTATCCGGAGTCATGCAGTCTGCAGAGACCGTATCTGAGATTACGGAGGCAGTTTCCGAAGAAACACAGAACCCTGCTTAAGAAAAAACGCAGATAAGCCGATAGATTAATAGTGATCTCCCGCAACGGGATAGAAAAAACGGAGGCTTTTGATAACTGAATATGAGCATTATACTTGCATCCGGTGAGCCGGATTTCATGATCAAAGGTATTTTTTCATATGAACTGTTCGGACATGAGGTATGGATCACCACCACTCATGTAAGCGTTCTGATAGTAATGATACTGCTGCTTGTTTTTTCCGCAGTGGTAAACGCAAAGCTTAAAAAGACTGATCCTTACGGAAAGCCGCCCATGATCGTCAACATAGCCGAGTTCATAGTTGAGTTCGTAAACAACATGGCTGAGGGCGTTATGGGCAACAAGGCTGCCAAATTCTTTAACTACATCGCAACGATCGCCATTTTCATTCTTATAAGCAACATATCGGGCCTGCTTGGACTGAGGCCGCCCACAGCGGATTACGGTGTTACCTTCCCGCTTGGCGTTCTTTCATTCTGCCTGATCACCTTTAACAAGTTCAAATGGCAGAAGCCCTCGGGCGTATTAAAGGGTCTGTGCGATCCCTGGCCTTTCTGGCTTCCGATAAACCTGATAGGAGATTTTGCGGTTCCGATCTCATTATCGCTCCGTCTGTTTGCAAATATACTGTCGGGAACCGTAATGATGGCGCTTTACTACGGCCTGCTTCCTTTCTTTGTGAAGGTCGGCATTCCTTCGGCGCTCCATGTTTACTTCGATCTGTTCTCCGGAGCTATCCAGACATATGTTTTCTGTATGCTCACGATGACATATATTTCAGACGCGATCGGAGAGGGATGAGAACCCGCGATCAGGCAGAAATGCTTGCCGGTTCAGGGTTTTACATAAAAAACTGCTAACTTAATCATAAATCATTAAGGAGGATTCATTTATGAACATTTCAGGTGTTGAGTTTATCAAAGGCTGTTCGGCAATCGGTGCGGGACTTGCGCTTATCGCAGGTATCGGTCCCGGAGTAGGACAGGGTATTGCAGCCGGACATGCAGCCTCTGCAGTAGGAAGAAATCCCGGAGCAAAGTCAGATATCACATCTACCATGCTTCTCGGACAGGCTGTTGCAGAGACAACGGGTCTTTACGGCCTGCTTGTGGGTATGATCTTGATCTTCGTTCAGCCTCTTGCAAAATAAATCCAAAAAGGAAATGATCGAAAGGAGGCAGACGTTTGGAACCATTATTTAATGCTGTGTTGCTTGCCGACACAGGAGAAAAAATGGAAAGATTGTTTGATCTGGATTTCCAGCTGCTGCACGATGCGGCATGGTCATTACTTGCCGTATTCATACTGTTCCTTGCAATGTCATATCTGCTCTTCAATCCCATCAAGGATATCTTAAAGAAAAGACAGGACAGAATCGAGGAAGATTTAAGCTCTGCCGCAAAGGACAAGGAAGATGCGGCCGAACTTAAGGAACAGTACGAGGAAAAGATAAGGAACATAGAAAAGGAATCCGAAGCTATCCTGTCAGAGGCCAGAAAGAAAGCTGTGCTCAATGAGACCAGGATAGTGGATAATGCCAAGGAAGAGGCAGCAAGGATAATAGGTCAGGCAAAAGAGGAAGCTAAGCTCTCCAAGCAGAAGGCTTATGATGAAATGAAGACGGAAATGATACAGATAGCTTCACTCATGGCCGGTAAGGTGGTTTCAGCTTCTATAGATACTTCCGTTCAGGACAGTCTTGTGGAAGAGACTCTCAAGGAGGTAGGTGAGAAGACATGGCAAAGCTGATATCAAAGACCTATGGTGATGCCTTATTTGAGACTGCTCTTGAGAAGGGTAATGTTGATGAGCTCTATGAGGAGGTTAAGACCCTTAGGGATATTCTTAAGGAAAACCCCGATTTCGAAAGCCTCATGAACAATCCCAGGATCATGAGGGAAGAGAAGGAAAAATTAGCAGAGTCAGTCTTTAAGGGGAAGCTCAGTGATGAGCTCACGGGATTGATAATCCTCATCATCTCAAACAGGAGATATGAATTCCTCGAAGATGTCTTAGACTACTTTGTTAATGAGGTAAAAGAGTACAAAAAGATCGGAGTTGCCTATGTAAAGACTCCGATGGAATTGTCAGGCGCCCAGAAAAAAGCAGTGGAGGAAAAACTCTTATCTACGACGGCTTATGAAAGCATGGAGCTTAATTATGAGATAGACAGCTCCCTTATCGGAGGCATGGTCATAAGGATAGGAGACAGGGTGGTGGATTCGAGCGTTTCTGCCAAGCTTAATGCCCTGAAGAAAGACCTGATGAACATACAGCTTAAAACAGCTGAGGACAGCTGAAGCATGCTGAATGATTAAATGGGTAATAAATGTCACACATTATCCGAAAACGCAGATGGATGATATGACTGAAGCCCATACAATATTACTTAGAAAGGACACAGATCCATGAATTTAAGACCGGAAGAAATCAGTTCTGTAATTAAGGATCAGATCAAACGATACGCCGGAGAACTGGAAGTATCCGAGGTAGGTACCGTCATACAGGTGGCTGACGGTATAGCCAGAGTGCATGGCCTTGAAAAAGCGATGCAGGGAGAACTACTGGAATTCCCGGGAGATGTATTCGGAATGGTCATGAATCTGGAGGAAGACAACGTAGGTGCCGTTCTTTTAGGTGATCATAAGAATATAAACGAGGGCGATACCGTAAAGACAACGGGCCGCGTGGTAGAGGTTCCTGTCGGTGACGCACTGCTTGGCCGTGTAGTTAACTCCCTCGGACAGCCGATCGACGGAAAAGGCCCCATCAATACGGATAAGTTCCGTAAGATCGAGAGAGTCGCATCCGGCGTTATCACGAGAAAATCGGTTGATACACCGCTTCAGACCGGTATCAAGGCCATAGACTCCATGATACCCATCGGAAGAGGCCAGAGAGAGCTGATAATCGGAGACAGACAGACCGGAAAGACAGCGATCGCGATAGATACGATAATCAATCAGAAGGGCCAGAAGGTTAAGTGTATTTATGTAGCGATAGGTCAGAAGGCATCGACAGTCGCATCGATCGTTAAGACTCTTGAAAGCTACGGGGCAATGTCCTATACGACAGTCGTTGCATCGACCGCAAGTGAGCTTGCTCCGCTTCAGTATATAGCACGCTATTCGGGATGTGCTATCGGTGAAGGGTGGATGGAGAACGGAGAGGATGTACTGGTCATCTATGATGATCTCAGTAAACATGCTACGGCTTACCGTACACTTTCACTGCTGCTTCGTCGTCCGCCCGGACGTGAGGCTTATCCCGGAGACGTTTTCTATCTGCATTCAAGGCTTCTTGAGCGTGCAGCAAGGATGAGCGAGGAATACGGCGGAGGATCCCTTACCGCTCTTCCGATCATCGAGACTCAGGCAGGCGATGTTTCCGCATATATTCCTACCAATGTTATTTCGATCACTGACGGACAGATCTACCTTGAGACTGAAATGTTCAATTCCGGTTTCCGTCCGGCCATAAATGCCGGCCTTTCGGTATCGAGAGTAGGTGGAGCTGCCCAGATCAAGGCAATGAAGAAGATCGCGGCTCCGATCAGAACCGAGCTTGCCCAGTACAGAGAGCTTGCAGCCTTTGCACAGTTCGGCTCCGAGCTTGATGCCGATACCAAGGAAAAGCTTGCACAGGGCGAAAGGATCAGAGAAGTACTCAAGCAGCCCCAGTACAAGCCCATGCCGGTAGAGTATCAGGTGCTCATCATCTATGCGGTAACGAGGAAATATCTGCTTGATATTCCAACGGATCAGGTTGTTGATTTTGAAGACCAGTTCTTTGATTATATAAAGACCAATTATCCCGAGGTACCCGCATCCATCAAGGATACCAAAGAGCTTTCCAAGGAAGCCGAGGAAAAGCTTATCAAAGCCCTCGAGGATTTCAAAGCGGATTATCTGAAATGATCATGGCAAACGGATAGATTTCGTATGCTAAAGCTTCGGATCGAGCCTTTAAAGTGCATTTGATGCATAAACTCAGATTCCGAATGTAAAACGGGCAGTTTGATTAACTGCAAAAAAGGCAGGTGACCATATATGGCCTCCATGAGAGATATAAAAAGACGTAAGGTCAGCATACAGAGTACGCAGCAGATCACCAAAGCCATGAAGCTTGTATCGACCGTAAAGCTTCAGAGAGCCAAGGCCAAGGCGGAGAATTCCAGGGCTTATTTTCAGTGCATGTATGAAACCGTAACGGGGATCATGAGAAAATCGGGATTTATCAATCATCCCTATATGCTCCCGAATGATTCCAGTAAAAAAGCGGTGATCGTGATAACGTCAAACAGAGGACTTGCCGGCGGCTACAACTCAAATGTTGTAAAGCTCATAACGGGAAGTGACTGGAACAAGGCTGATGTCTTGGTATATTCCATAGGAAAAAAAGGCAGGGATCTCTTAAAAAGAAGAGGATATGAGATAAAAGAGGATCATTCCGATGTTATTGAGGAACCTCTGTATTCCGATGCAATGGAGCTTTCAAAGGAGCTTCTTTCGGCATATTCCAAGGGAGAGATAGGAGAGATATATCTTGCCTATACCAATTTCAAGAACACGGTATCCCATGTTCCGACCCTTTTAAAGATCCTTCCTGTGGATGTCGAGGCAACAGCTGAGGAGATTGAGGACTTAAAGAGCGAAGATGCTGATTCAAAGGTTCCTCCGATGAATTATGAGCCGGAGGATATCGATGCGCTCGACATGATCATACCCAAGTATGTTACAAGCCTGATATACGGTGCCCTGATCCAGGCAGTTGCAAGTGAGAACGGTGCCAGAATGCAGGCCATGGATTCGGCGACCAGCAATGCAGAGGATATGATCGGTGCACTCGAGCTTCAGTACAACAGAGCCAGACAGGGTCATATAACTCAGGAGCTTACCGAGATCATCGGAGGCGCCGAAGCGTTGAACGCGTAAACGGATTCTATTCCGGAAGAAAATGGAAAAATGGCTAAAAATGGCTAATTTGAAGATAATCCTGATTTTAGCCATAGAATAGCAGAAAAAAATGGAAGGGAAATCCGCGAAACAATGGCTAAAAGGGAAAAAAACAGCAATTTAGCCATAAAAAAAGAGATAAAACTACAGAGAAATCCGCGGAAACAATGGCTAAATGGTAAAAAACCTGCATTTTAGCCATAAAAGTAGAGAAAAAGCGGTGGAAAACCCGCTGGATAGCGGCCAATAAAGAAAAAATAAGACCAAGAGAATAAAAAGGAGAAGAGAAAAGTGGCAGATACGGAGAAAAATACAGGTAAGATCACTCAGGTAATCGGAGCCGTACTGGATGTAAAATTCATGGGTGGAGAGCTTCCTGAAATAAACGAAGCCATTTCCGTAAAGAGGACAAACGGAGAGACTCTTATTGTCGAGGTGGCACAGCATCTTGGCGATGATACGGTAAGATGTATTGCCATGGGTCCCACGGACGGACTGATCAGAGGTATGGATGCCGTAGCGACCGGAAGTCCCATAACGGTACCTGTAGGAGAGAATACTCTGGGCAGGATATTCAATGTGCTTGGTGAGCCTATAGACAATAAAGAGGCACCCAAGGACGTACAGAGATATCCGATCCACAGAAAAGCCCCGAGCTTTGAAGAACAGTCCACCTCCACCGAAATGCTTGAGACGGGTATCAAGGTAGTAGATCTGCTCTGTCCCTATCAGAAGGGTGGAAAGATCGGATTATTCGGAGGAGCCGGCGTAGGAAAGACGGTCCTCATCCAGGAGCTCATCCGTAATATAGCCACAGAGCACGGCGGATATTCGGTATTTACCGGCGTAGGAGAGAGAACAAGAGAAGGAAACGACCTCTATCATGAGATGTCGGAATCCGGAGTTATAGATAAGACAACCATGGTATTCGGACAGATGAACGAGCCGCCCGGGGCCAGAATGAGAGTTGGTCTTTCAGGACTTACGATGGCTGAGTATTTCCGTGATGAAGGCGGAAAGGATGTGCTTCTGTTCATCGACAACATATTCAGATTTACCCAGGCTGGTTCAGAGGTTTCCGCACTGCTCGGACGTATGCCTTCAGCAGTTGGTTATCAGCCCACACTGCAGACCGAGATGGGAGCTTTGCAGGAGAGGATCACATCCACCAAGAACGGATCCATCACCTCCGTTCAGGCTGTATACGTTCCTGCGGATGACCTTACGGATCCCGCACCGGCAACAACCTTTGCTCACCTTGATGCGACCACGGTTCTGTCGCGTTCGATAGTTGAGCTTGGTATCTATCCCGCAGTTGATCCCCTTGAATCCACATCAAGGATACTCGATCCGAGAGTAGTAGGAGAGGATCACTACAAGGTAGCAAGGGGCGTGCAGGAGATACTGCAGAGATATAAAGAGCTCCAGGATATCATCGCTATCCTTGGTATGGATGAGCTTTCGGAAGATGACAAGATCACGGTTTCCCGTGCGAGAAAGGTACAGAGATTCTTATCACAGCCGTTCTTCGTAGCCGGACAGTTCACCGGTCTTGAGGGAAGATATGTCTCCATAGCAGACACCATCCAGGGCTTCAAGGAGATACTTGAAGGAAAGCATGACGATATACCCGAGAGCTATTTCTTAAATGCAGGAAGCATAGACGACGTACTTGCGAAAGTAAAGTGATATGATACCGGCGTACAAAGGTACAAACATGAGCAAATTGCACAGCAATCCGTAGTATCATACAAGAATAATTCAGATCATTAAGGAGTCATGAGTTAATGGCAGATGACAGAGCTTTTAAGCTGAGAGTCATTACACCGGAAAGAACCTTCTATGAAGGTGACGTGATAATGGTAGAGTTAAAGACTACCGAAGGCGAGGTGGGAATACTTAAGAGACATATCCCGCTTACAGCCGTTATCGCGCCCGGAGTACTGTATATAAGGGAATCCGATGAAGAGATAAAGGTTGCGGCTCTTCATGCGGGCTTTGTGGAGATACTTCCTGATTCGGTAACCGTGCTTGCGGAGATCGTCGAGTGGCCTTCGGAGATAGATCTTAACAGAGCCGAAGAGGCCAAGGTAAGAGCGGAAAGACGTCTTTCCGAGAAGGCAACCGGAACGGATCTTAACAGAGCATCATTAGCACTTGCACGTTCGGTTGCAAGGATCGAGGCTATGCATAAATAGTGGCAAAGACCGGATGCGTCAGATGCCTGTTAAGGGATCTGTCGATAGAAGACAAAAAGAAAATAGAGAAATACATTTCTGTCATAAAAAAAGAAGAAAGAGCTGATGAGGCTCTCTGTAAAAAAAGACTTGATATATGTCTTGAGTGTGACAGATTAAATCAAGGAACCTGTATGTCCTGCGGCTGTTACGTTGAATTTCGTGCAGCCGTTTCTGCTTCTTCATGTCCCAGAAAGAAATGGTAGAATGGACCACTAACCCAGTCCCGGGGGGCCATTCTACTGCTCTACTGCCCGGCAGGCTTCGATATAGAGATCGATGTCCTTGGTGATGTATTTGGCCTTGGCGGTATGAAGCGGCTCACAGCTTGAAAAAATATACTCTAAGACTTTGTATTTCTTAAACAGCTCGATGACTTCCTTACCTGTCATGTCCTTATCAAATTTATACTGCTCTATGCAATAGGTTAAGAAGTTTCCTTCGTTGCTCATGTATTATTCTGATCCTTTCGAATTTCCTGTTCCTTTTTGTAAAGCTCATACAGTTCTGCAGGCTCCATCTGCCACATGTCATTTTCTTCCTGTTCCAGGGAAGCATAGAGATCCGAACTGTAAAATGCGATACATGCCCTTATCTCATCCAGATCATCATTTTCCATGATCAGGTGGACGACTTTGGGCACTAATAGGATCATTATGACTTTGAAGCTTTCCTTTTTCATCTCCTGTTCCTGCTCCTGCCTTTAAGGATACTGTCAGCCATAGCCTTCTCGTTATTTAAAAATCGTATCATGGTTTTTAAGTGCTTTTTTCTCTCGACTATCTCCATAACGACCGGAAGATCTTCTGCATTGATATAATCGGAAATTACCTTGGAACCGGCTCTGTACTTGAGATAGTAATATGTCTTGGAACCTACGTGCTTTTCAGATATGGTGCCCTTAGGAAGCTCCTTAAGCTCTGACTTATAACTGTTGATCATATACTCGACACGCTGCCTGTCCTGCCTGACAGCATTTTTAAGCATACTATCCATATTTATCCTCCCCTTATTGATCCGCGGCAGATCCAAAGCCACATAAAGCTGCAACGCCTGCAGGCACGTTTATTGACCTTAAACCCGCACATTTATTCTTCCCTCACAAAAGATTATACCCAACATTTTTAAATCTTTCAAGAAAAAGTTTACATAAAACAAAAGGAGCTTTGCACCCCCGTACAAAGCTCCTTAACCTTCTCCAAATATAGTCCGCCTTTTCTGTGTCATCCGTGTCATGCACGGGAAAGGCTTCTTAAGGAAAACCTGATCAGATCACGCCTTCCTTAGAACACATATCTTTCGTTTTTCTCAAGCACGATCTTTATCTCGCCTTCGCCCTTGAAGTAGGAGTTGGCTCTGATCGTGTCGCGGCTTTCAACTATGCAGTTTTCGATATAGGTGTTGTCACCGATGTAAACATCATTTAAGATGATGGAATTCTTGATGACGCAGTTGTTTCCGATGAAAGCCTTCTTGAATATAACGGAATCCTCAAGGGTACCGTTTATGATCGTACCGCTTGCTACAAGGGAATTGCGGACATTTGAACCCACATTGTATTTGGCGGGCGGCATGTCATCAACCTTGGAATAAACCTCGGGATAGGTCTTAAAGAAGTAATCTCTTACCTCGGGCTTAAGGAAATCCATGTTGGTCCTGAAGTAATCCTGAACGGAAGCGATGTTGCTCCAGTAATCCTTATGCATGTAGCCGTAGATCTTCTTTACATCCGTATATCTGATGAGGATGTCGCGGACGAAATCATATCTTTCTTCCTCGGCGCTCTTTTCGATGAGCTCGATGAGCTGACGCCTTCTGATAACATAGATACCGCAGGATACGATGCTGGACTTTGCTATCATGGGCTTCTCATCAAAGTTCTCGATACGGTTGTCGGAATTCATCTTTACGATACCGAATCTCTCAACATCCTGATCCTTGGGAAGCTCGGTACATACTACAGTGATGTCTGCCTTCTTGTCTATGTGATATTCAAGCACCTTGTTATAATCGAGCTTATATACAGCGTCACCGCTTGCAACGATGACATAGGGCTCGTGACTCTTTTTCAGGAAATCGAGGTTCTGGAAGATCGAGTCAGCCGTGCCTCTGTACCAAAGATTGTTATCTGTTGTAACAGTCGGGGTAAATACATACAGTCCGCCCTGTTTACGACCGAAATCCCACCATTTTGAAGAGCTTAAGTGCTCATTTAAGCTCCTTGCGTTGTACTGCGTGATCACGCCGACCTTTGCCACATGGGAATTGGACATATTGCTTAGCGCAAAATCGATAGCCCTGAAATTTCCTGCCACCGGCATGGCTGCGATCGCCCTTTTCTGTGAAAGCTCCTTCATACGGAAGCTGTTACCTCCTGCCAAAATAATTCCAATCGCTCTCATTATCTGTCACCTGCCTTCACAAAAGTCTTTCCGCTTGCAAGGAATTTGTCTTTATAATCAGAAGCCTTTGTAACGCCTGATACCATAGTGTTCTTTCCGATGGTGATGCCGTCCGGGATGACGGTGGTCTCACCGACCGTTACAAGACCCTTCGTATAGATGGAAGGATCGGTCTCGTTCTCAACCTCTTCACCGGCACCGAGGACAACATTGTTTCCGATCTTTGCGTTCTCTGCGATGATAGCTTTGTCTATGGTGCAGTTATCACCTATCTCGGTATCGTTCATGATGATCGAATCCCTTATGACGGTATCCTTTCCTATTACGATGTTGCAGCCGATAACGGAGTTGTATACCTTTCCGTAGATGTTGGTACCTTCACCGATTATGCTTTTTTCTATAACGGAATCCGATGAAATGTACTGGGGCGGCAGAGCCTCGCTCTTTGTATAGATCTTCCAGTATTCCTCATAGAGGTTGAACTCGGGGATGATATCGATAAGCTCCATATTGGCCTCCCAGTATGAGCTTAAGGTTCCTACATCCTTCCAGTAACCGTTGTATTCATATGCGAATTCCCTCTTGCCGTTCTTGTGGCAGTAGGGGATGACATGCTTTCCGAAATCAAGACCGGGCTGATCGGCATTTTTGATGAGTGCTTCCTTAAGTACCGGCCAGTTAAATATGTAAATACCCATGGAGGCTAGATTGCTTCTCGGATTTTCGGGCTTCTCCTCGAAATCCGTGATCATCCTGTCCTCGTCGGTAATGAGGATACCGAATCTCTTCGCCTCCTCATAAGGAACCGGCATTGCGGCTATCGTAACGTCGGCATGATTTGCTTTGTGGAAATCAAGCATTACCTCATAATCCATCTTGTAGATGTGATCACCTGACAATATAAGGATATAATCCGGATTATACATTTCCATGTATTCGATGTTCTGATATATGGCATTTGCAGTACCGGTATACCATTCGCTGTTGGTATTCTTCTCGTAAGGGGGGAGTACCGTTACACCGCCGACATTACGGTCAAGATCCCAGGGAATACCGATGCCGATATGGGTATTAAGCCTTAAGGGCTGATACTGGGTCAGGACTCCGACGGTATCAATGCCTGAATTGATACAGTTACTGAGCGGAAAATCTATGATCCTGTATTTCCCGCCAAAAGCAACAGCCGGCTTTGCTACCTTGGATGTCAGGATACCGAGTCTCGATCCCTGTCCGCCGGCAAGAAGCATAGCAATCATTTCCTTCTTAATCACGTTATCACCTCTGCTAAAATAATTGTAATGCGAAAATGACAAAAACATGTCATTTACCGCAAATAAAATATGAACAAATGATATTTGCCCAAAACATTATATCATAATAATTGATGATAGTGAACAAAATCGAGATCATATACGGGAAAATCTTTGTTGATTATTACCATATACAAGATATGGTATATTATAACAATAAGCATATATAAATCTTGTAAAACGGAACTGATTAGACTATGCTTATAAAAGCAGCAAAGATCCGAACGGATCTGTGTGACAGCTGCGTTTATCCAGAGAAAATAATACTGTCCGGGAGAAAAAAGATGTATGAAATAAGCTTTGAAAAGCCAATAAAGGTTCATTTTATCGGTATAGGAGGCATCAGCATGAGCGGGCTGTCCGAGATCCTCCTGTCAAGAGGATTTACGGTATCCGGATCCGATAATAAGGAATCCGACCTGACAAAGAGGCTTGAGAGCGCAGGTATCAGGATATACATAGGTCAGAAGGCTGAAAACATACAGGATGATATACAGCTTGTTGTCTATACGGCAGCGATACATGATGACAACCCCGAGCTTTCCGAGGTAAGAAGACGGAACATCCCTACGCTTACCAGAGCAGAGCTTTTGGGGCAGATCATGAAAAATTACAGACTTCCCGTTGCCGTATCCGGTACTCACGGAAAGACGACAACGACTTCGATGCTGACATCGATCTTACTTGCAGCCGATACCGATCCTACGATATCCGTCGGAGGGATACTTAAGGAGATCGGCGGTAATATAAGGATCGGACATTCACCGTATTTTGTTACAGAAGCCTGTGAATACACAAACAGCTTTTTAAGCTTTTTCCCAAAATACGGCATTATCTTAAATATAGAAGAGGATCACATGGATTTCTTTAAGGATCTTGCCGATGTAAGGCATTCCTTTAAGAGATTTGCAGAACTCCTTCCTCAGGACGGGGCACTGATCATCAATGCGGATATAGAAAACCTTGGAGAACTTACAGACGGTCTTTCCTGCAAGGTGATAACCTATTCCGATGCAGAGGATACGGATGCGGATGTCGGATGCACAGACATAAGCTTTGACGCAAACGGTTACGGGAGTTATGAGCTCCTTATAAAAAAAGAAAAAGCGGGAAGGATCACTCTGAGTGTTCCGGGAAGGCACAATATCTCAAATTCCCTTGCGGCTATCGCTTCAGCGCTCGAGCTTTCGATCGGAATGGACAGCATAAAGGCCGGGCTTTCGGGATTTCACGGTACCGACAGAAGATTTGAATACAGGGGAGACTACAAGGGAATAAAGATCGTGGATGATTATGCACATCATCCCACCGAGATAAAGATGACTTTGACCGCAGCGCAGAAATACCCGCATAAGACTCTGTGGACCGTATTCCAGCCGCATACCTACACAAGGACCAAGGCGTTCTTTGATGATTTTGTCGAAGCACTTACTCTGTCCGACAAGGTGATACTTGCAGAAATATATGCGGCAAGGGAGAAGGACAATCTGGGACTTTCCTCTTTACAGATAAGCGAGGCACTTAACAGACGGGGCACTGAAAGCTACTTCTTTGACACATTTGAAAAGATCGAGGACTTCATAGACAAAAACTTATCCGAAGGTGATCTGTTGATAACCATGGGCGCGGGAGACGTGGTAAACATTGCAGATGACTTAACCCGCAGATAGTTATACACATAATCCACAGCCGTACCTGAGCTTTCAAAAAAATCGGCTGTGGATTATTTGATTTACATAATCATTTAACAGACAAAACAGATATGCCAAAAAACAGGCATATGATCATACGAACATAATTTCTGAGATGACTTATCCACATTATCCACAGGCTCTGTAAACCCTGAAAATACAGCTTTTGTGGGCATAACAAATCGTTTTTTTGACAATAGCTGTATGTTATAATCCCATTACATAAATTATTTAGTCATGTCGATTAATCGGAGGGATATAATGGATAATCTTGTGGTATCCTGCGAGCATCCGGGATTCACCAATGTTTCCGATGCATTTATAGATGATATACTGGGAAGCCTTAATGAGTCACAGGTAAAGATATACCTTTATTTACTGCGCTCTGTTCAGGGCAATATAGAGATATCCATGACATCGATAGAGGATAAGTTTAATTATTCCGAAAAGGATGTCATCAGGGCCTTTAAATATCTTGAAAAGAACAGGCTTATAAAGATCAATACGGATGATAACAAGAACCTAAGGGGACTCTCGCTGCTTGAGCCCGTGTCCTCATCCGGGAAAGAGTCAGAGCCCGGGTCTGTGTCTGAATCTGAGTCTGTGTCCGCAGCTGTTAACGGATCAGAGCCGGAATCTTCTTCCGGTAAGAGCGCAAAGAGTGCGGCCTGCAGAGAGAAAGGCGATCCGGTATCGGTCAAGGATGCAGAGTTTCCAAAAAAGGCTTCTTTTTCCTTTGATGAGCTTGAAAACTTCAAGGCCCGTCCTGAGATCTGCGAGCTGTTATATGTATCCGAGACCTATCTTAAGCGTATGCTCAATGAAACGGATGTATCGTCGATCCTTTATATGAACAGTGTGTTAGGCTTTCCGCCCGCGCTCATTGAGTATCTGATCGAATACTGTGCAAACAGTAATAAGGTAAAGATGAGCTACATAGAGAAGGTGGCACTTACCTGGGCAAGGGAAGGCATTAAGAGCGTAGAGGAAGCCAAAAAGAGAACAAGCGACGTTCCTTCGGAGACCTATGAAGTGCTGAAGGCTTTTGGGATCAAGAGAAGAAAACCCTGCGATCCCGAGACAGCCTATGTAAAAAAATGGCTTAATGAGTACGGTTTTTCCCTTGATATCATCCTGCTTGCCTGCGAGAGGACTATCATGAACATACATGAGCCGGGCTTTGAATATACGGATGCGATCCTCTCCAACTGGAAAAAGAGCGGTGTAAAGAGCGTTTCGGATATAGAAAGGCTTGATGAAGAGAGGCAGAAGGAAAAAGAAAAGGCAAAGGGATCCGCGGTAAAGAAGAGTCCCAAAGCAGGAAAAAAGACTGCTGCAAAGAGCTCTAAAACAGATTACGATGCTCTGGCAAAGGAGCTTTTAGACTGATAAGCGCAGGCGTAAGGAGAAGAAATGGCACTGTCAAACAGTAAATATATGGACATAATGTATGACTATGATGAACGCATCAGGTCAAATGCAGAAGAGAGACAGAGACGCAGAGACGAGATCATTAAAAAGATACCCGGATTTAAGGATCTTGACGGTGCTGCTCTCAACATATCGTTAAATTACGGACTGAAGCTTGTGGAGGGTGATGTCGAAAGCGTATCCGATCTTAAGGAAAAGACGGATCAGATCATTAATAAAAAGAGGCAGCTCTTAAAAGAATACGGATATCCCGAGGATTATCTCGATCCGATATATGACTGTCCCGACTGTAAGGACACAGGATATATAGACGGTAAGAGATGCCACTGCTTAAAAAAGAGGATCATAGAAAAGCTCTATGACCAGTCAGGCATTGCAAAGATCCTTAAGGAGGAAAACTTTAACACCCTGTCCTATGATTACTACTATGACGACGAGCTTGAGCAGATGCAGGATATCATAAAAAAATGCAGAAGCTACGCTGATTCGTTTGAGGAAGAGGATGGGACAAAAAACATACTGTTCTTCGGTGATCCCGGGACCGGCAAGACCTTCCTTACCAACTGCATAGCCAAGGAGGTTCTTGATAAGTGCCACAGCGTGATATACTTTACTTCTACGGCATTATTTGATACACTTGCTACGTATTCTTTCAGGAATAACGGTGAATCGGAGGAAATTAACGGGATAAGGGACGATATCCTCGGCTGTGACCTTCTGATCATCGACGATCTGGGAACGGAGAGTACAAACAGCTTTGTGATCTCGCAGTTTTTCATGATCATCAATGACAGGATAAACAGAAAGAAGAGCACCATCATCTCGACAAATCTTTCGATGTCCGAGCTGTCCGAACGTTACGATGAGAGAAGCGTATCAAGGATCATGGGTAATTATCTGCTTCTGAATCCGAGGATCTCGGATATCAGGATCAAGATGAAGAAGAGAAAAAAAGAAAGTGAGACAGACTGAACATGTCAAGACGCGAAGAGAAGCGTAACCTTGAGACTATCCCCGTCGGATCACTGAGGATGATCCCGCTTGCAGGATGCATGGCCCTCGGAGAGATGGTGGATAAATACCTTGTGGAATGGCGAACGGAGAGGGAGAACGAGCACAAGAATTCACTTGCGTTTTCCGGATACCAGAGGGATTCATACATTCTCGATGCAAAGATCTCGAGATTCGGAACGGGAGAGGCAAAGGGAGTTATAAATGAATCAGTCAGAGGTACCGATCTCTATCTGCTTGTGGACATCAGCAACTATTCCATGACCTATTCGCTGTGCGGACATGAGAATCATATGTCTCCGGACGATCATTACCAGGATCTTAAGAGGATCATAGCGGCAGTCGGAGGAAAAGCACGAAGGATCACCGTGATCATGCCCTTCCTCTATGAGAGCAGACAGCATAAGCGCTCCGCAAGAGAATCTCTTGACTGCGCAATAGCACTTCAGGAACTGACCCGTATGGGTGTTGACAATATAATAACCTTTGATGCACATGATGCGAGGGTGCAGAATGCGATCCCCTTATCGAGCTTTGAGACGGTAAGACCCGCATACCAGTTCATAAAGGGACTGCTTCATAACGTCAAGGATCTTCAGCTTGACTCTTCGCACATGATGATAGTTAGCCCGGACGAGGGCGGTATGAGCAGAGCTATCTATCTTGCCAACGTTCTCGGACTCGATGTCGGAATGTTCTATAAGAGAAGGGATTACACCAGGATAGAGAACGGCAAGAATCCCATCGTCTCACATGAGTTCCTCGGATCTTCGGTAGAGGGCAAGGATGTACTTGTCATAGATGACATGATATCATCTGGAGACAGTGTCATAGATGTGGCTCACCAGTTAAAGGAGAGAAAGGCAAAAAGGATATTCATAGCAGCTACTTTCGGATTGTTCACTGCAGGCCTTACACCTTTTGATATAGCCTGTGACGGCGGTTTCATAGACAAGGTGCTGACTACGAACCTCGTATACCAGACACCGGAGCTTCTTAAGAGAGATTATTATATCAACTGTGACCTGAGTAAATACATAGCATATATCATAGATACCTTAAATCACGATTCATCGATCAGCGATCTGTTAAATCCGAGTGACAGGATACAGAGCCTTGTAAACGAATACAAGGAAAAGAACGGACAGCTGTCCTAAACGTGATGAGGATTTTTATAAAGATAAAAGAAGAGCCGGAGATGATCTCTCCGGCCTTCTTTATATATTAGCGAAACGCTGGTTAAAGCGTTTTCTCAGATCCTACACGATCGACTTGTTCAGATATGCAACCTGCTCTTCGGTCAGCGTATCGATCTTCTTTCCGAGGAATGCAAGCTTCCTTACGGCTACATCATTATCAACTTCCTTCGGAACATCGATGATCATCTTATCAAGCTGTCCTTCATGCTCCACAAGGTATTTTGCTGAGAGAGCCTGGATAGCAAATGACATATCCATTATCTCTGCCGGATGTCCGTCGCCTGCTGCAAGGTTAACGAGCCTTCCCTCAGCGATAACGTTTATCCATTGTCCGGTAGGCAGCTTATAGCCCATGATGTTATGACGCATTTCTTTTGTCTCAACGGCGATCTTCTTAAGACCTGCCATGTCGATTTCGCAGTCGAAATGACCTGCGTTGCAGAGGATGGCTCCGTCCTTCATTACGGCAAAATCTTCTGCGTCTATAACCTTGTCACAGCCTGTTACCGTTACAAAGAAGTCGCCGACCTTTGCGGCCTCATTCATCGGCATTACATCAAAGCCGTCCATTACTGCTTCTATTGCTTTTACGGGATCGATCTCGGTAACGATGACTCTTGCACCGAGTCCCTTTGCTCTCATGGCAACACCCTTGCCGCACCAGCCGTAGCCTGCAACAACTACCATCTTGCCTGCAACGATCAGATTGGTGGTACGGTTGATGCCGTCCCATACTGACTGTCCAGTGCCGTATCTGTTATCAAAGAGATGCTTGCAGTCTGCGTTGTTTACAAGCACCATGGGGAACTTGAGATCTCCGGCCCTGTCCATGGCAAGCAGCCTGATGATACCGGTAGTGGTCTCTTCACAGCCACCGATAACTCCGGGGATGAGTTCCTTAAGCTCTGTATGCATCATGTGTACGAGATCACCGCCGTCATCTATGATGATGTTCGGTCCCGGGGTGAGGACTGCCTTGATATGTCTGTCATACTCCTCGGGGGTGGATCCGTACCATGCGTGAACCTCAAGACCTGCCTTAACAAGTGCAGCTGCTACATCGTCCTGTGTGGACAGGGGATTGGAGCCTGTTACATACATCTCGGCACCGCCTGCTGCAAGAACTTTGCACAGATATGCTGTCTTGGCCTCAAGGTGTACTGAAAGAGCAACTTTTTTTCCTTTGAAGGGCTTGGTCTTTGAAAACTCCTCTTCAAGTGTCCTTAATAAGTCACAGTTCCTCTTTACCCATTCGATCTTCTTTTCGCCTGACTCGGCTAAATTAATGTCTCTGATCTCACTGCTCATAAATGTACCTCCTTACATCTGAAATAGAAATTAGTAGTTAATTCAGCCGAATTTTTATTAACGTGATGGTCGTCTGCCCTATCATCACAATAGCGAGTATATCATATAAGGTTTTCGGGATTCAAGCACTTAAGTTCATCTATGACAAAACGTCCGTCTTTTCTTATCAGCACATCGTCAAACCAGATCTCACCGCCGCCGTAATCAGGTCTCTGGATCCATACAAGATCCCAGTGGATGGCTGACTTGTTTCCGTTGGGTGCTTCGTCATAACAGTTGCCCGGAGTGAAATGGATCGATCCGTTTATTTTTTCATCAAACAGGATATCCTTCATGGGGCTGTTCACATACGGGTTAACGCCTATGGCAAATTCACCTACATATCTTGCGCCTTCGTCGGTATCAAGGAGCTTGTTGATCTTTTCATTTTCGTTGCTTGTTGCCTTTATGATCTTTCCGTCCTTAAACTCAAAGCAGACATTTTCATAGGTTACGCCCTGATACAGTGAAGGTGAGTTATATGTAATTATGCCGTTAACCGAATCTCTTACAGGAGCCGTAAATACCTCGCCGTCGGGAATGTTCAATTCACCTGCGCAGGGGATCGCGGGGATGCCTTTGATTGAAAACCTTAAGTCAACACCGGGCCCCTTTAGATGTACTCTGTCTGTTTTTTCCATGATGTTAACGAGCGATTTCATGGCTTCGTTCATCTTGGAATAATCAAGCAGACATACTTTGTAGTAGAAATCCTCGAAGGCTTCCAGACTCATGCCCGAGAGCTGGGCCATGGCGTTGTTTGGGTATCTGAGGATGACCCATCTTGTCTTTGGTACCCTGATCTCATGATGGACGGGAGTGGCATAGAGCTTATCGTAAAGGGCGTTCTTATCCGAAGGTACGTCCGATAACTCGGACACATTATCGGTACCCCTCACTCCTATGTAGCAGTCCATGTTGCTCATCTCGAGGCTGTCGACCTTGGCCATTAGCTCAAGCTGTTCCTTGCTGCACTCAAGCATCATCCTTCTCTGTACTCTGTGTCCTGTAAAGTGCGGGAAGGGAAGTCCTCCTGCCGCGTAGGTCTCATCGATGAGGGCACAGGCAAGATCTTCCGTTGCTTCGCCTATATAGTGGATATATACCTTGTCCCCTTTTTTTACCTTGCATGAATAATTCACGAGATTATGTGCAAGTTTCCTGATCCTTTCATCCATTTATGATCACCTTCCTTTTTAATGTATATTATGAATAATTAATTCACTTTATTGACTCGTAAACTGCTTCACGATCAATTCATCTTTTTCATGCTTCGTCTACTCTGCCGCGACGGTATAACTTATGAAGCTGTTCCCGTTTGCCTCAAACCATGCCGCGGAATCATTCATTCCATGCTTCTTTATCGTGCCGTCGACAGGATTAAATATGATGGTATTCTTGCTGTCATAGCCTATTATGAGAACGGTGTTAAGATCGTCAACAACAGCAAGTACCGGAGAGCCTACCGACACATAATAGAGCACGGATTTCAGGCTGCAGCCCGACAGATCGAGTACCGTTCTGTCC
>JAILPG010000252.1 GCA_024699595.1 Lachnospiraceae bacterium
CATCCTCGGCAAGTATGCATCCAACTATCCTCTTCTTAAAGGAAAGCTTCTTATTAAATTTATGTCTTCCCACTTTGGCAAGATCGTATCTTCTTGCATCAAAGAACATGGCATGGATAAGGCTCTCCGCGCTCTCGACCGTAAGAGGCTCACCGGGACGGATCTTTCTGTAAAGCTCTAAAAGACCATCCTGGTAATTGGTCGAAGGATCCTTGGTAAAAGAAGCCATGATCTTGGGCTCATCGCCGAACAGATCCAGGATCTCCTGATTGGTGCCTATTCCTAAGGATCTTATAAGAACGGTAACGGGAACCTTTCTGGTCCTGTCCACGCGCACAAAGAAAACATCATTGGAATCCGTTTCGTACTCCAACCATGCTCCCCTGTTGGGAATTACTGTCGATGAAAATAATCTCTTGCCGAATTTGTCATGGCTTATGGCATAGTAAATGCCGGGCGACCTGACTAACTGGCTGACGATGACTCTCTCGGCTCCGTTAATTACAAAGGTACCTGTGGCGGTCATGAGAGGAAGATCACCCATGAAAATGTCATGGCTGATTATCTCGCCGCTTTCCTTATTGTAAAGTCTTACGTTTACCTTAAGAGGAGCGGCATAAGTAGCGTCTCTTTCCTTACACTCTTCAATCGAATATTTAACGTCATCCTCGCACAGCTTAAAATCAACGAACTCAAGGCTTAAGTGTCCGTTGTAATCTGTGATGGGAGAGATGTCGTCAAATACCTCTTTCAGACCTTCATCCAAAAACCACTGGTAGGAATCCTTCTGCACCTCGATGAGGTTAGGCATAGACAGAACTTCCTTCTGTCTGGAGTAGCTCATTCGCAGATTCCTGCCTGCGGAAGTCGGACGTATTCTGTTTTTTTCCATCGACGTTTCACCCCGTTTTAAATTGTATTTTGTTTTGGAAACACAACAAAAGAGCCCATGTTTCCACAATAACAGCATCGTACATGATAACACAAGCTCTTCTTCGTTGTCAACAAATATTTTATTAATTTTTTTTGACGGAATGGTTTACTTTAAGGTAACCTTTGCGCCAACCTCTTCTAACTTCTTCTTGATCTCTTCAGCTTCTTCCTTAGCAGCTGCTTCCTTAACTACCTTCGGAGCAGTATCAACTACTTCCTTAGCTTCCTTAAGTCCAAGACCGGTGATCTCACGAACAACCTTGATAACCTTAACCTTCTCAGCGCCTACTTCTGTAAGCTCTACGTCAAACTCGGTCTTCTCTTCTGCTGCCGGGCCTGCATCTCCGCCTGTGGTTGCTACAACAACACCGGCTGCTGCAGATACGCCAAACTCTTCCTCACATGCCTTTACAAGATCATTTAACTCTAAAACGGTTAACTCTTTGATAGCATCAATGATTTCTGCTGTAGATAATTTTGCCATTTTTATTTCCTCCGAATTAATATTGAATGATTATTCCTCTGTCTTTGCTTCTTCAGCAGGAGCTTCTGCCTCTGCCTTTACTTCCTCAGCGGGAGCCTCGGCTTCTGCCTTTGCTTCCTCTGCGGGAGCTTCATCAGCCTTTGCCTCTGCTGCAGCACCTGCTCCGCCTTTTTCAGCAAGCTGTTTCATAACTCTTGCAAAGTTCGCGATAGGTGACTGGATAGAACCAAGCAGTTTTGATAAAAGCTCTTCCCTTGAAGGGATCTTTGCGATCGATTCCATACCCTTGGCATCATAGTAAACGCCTTCTACAACACCGCCCTTGATCTCAAGCTTGGGTGCTGTCTTGGCAAACTTTGCCAGTACTCTTGCGGGTGCGGTAGCATCATCCTTGGATATTGCTATTGCGCTCGGTCCCTCAAGATGAGGTGCAAGACTCTCAAAATCCGTACCCTTGAAGGCAAAGTTCATCATGGTGTTCTTGTAAACCTTATAGGTGATGCCTGCTGTACGAAGCTGTTTTCTCAGATCAGTATCCTCGGCAACCGTAAGGCCACGATAATCCACCACTACTACCGACTGGGCATCCTTAACATTTTCGGAAATCTCGTCGATCACAGGTTTCTTTAACTCAACCTTAGCCATTTTTTACCTCCTATGTTATTTTGTATTATTTACTATTCCCAGTTCCTGCTTCGCAGGCCAGATATATAAACATACATCTTCCTGCGAGCAAGCTCTCGAATCTGCATGTTTATATATCTGCCTGGGAATAGTAACACTGTGAGGTATAAAAAAACCTCACTTCGAAGACACGAAGTAAGGCATATAATGTCAGATATGCTTATTTCGCCTCGGCAGGCGGTTTCCGCTTACGCCACGGGCTTTTGCGATGCTCTTAACAACCAGATCATCCTTTAAAGCCTTCGGCACCTGCTGTCTTCGGTGATATTCAGCCGTTTGAAACGACCTTGATTACCCTAACATAATTGTTGAGGGAAGTCAAGAAATTTTTAATTATATTCTGCTCAGAGTAGCTCACTATGAAGAGCAAGAAACCCTCAGTATTGCCCTACTGAGGGTTTCGCTTTGTCATTGAATAACTTCTAGCGTTTATTGCGCGGGCACTGCCTGCTCGGTCATCTGCTGTTGCTGCATGAGCTGCAGCAGGAAATTTGGATCAAGAGCGGGATCTGTAGTGGGCTCTTCCTCCTGAGTCGTTCTGACATAAGCTTTGGATGGCGAGGTATTCTGCCCGTTCTGGGTGTTGTGGTTTTCCTCGGAATACTCTATCACACCCTCTGACGATATGGTCGCATGATCCGACACACCCTGCAGGTATGAAAGTATCTTTTCTTTTTCCGCATCTGTGGCAAGGCTTGTGATACATCCGTTCTGCACGCAGGGGACAAAGCTTAGTTCCTTAATGGAACAGTCATCCTTCGTGGTATTTAAGATAAGCTTAAGATACCCCGTCTCCACTCTCCTTGAGTTGAACCAGAAGTTTCCGAGACTGTAAAAAACAGGAACGCCATCCACGTAGTCCGCTCCCTGAAGACAGTGCGGATGATCTCCTATTATAAGGTCCGCTCCCGCTTCCACATATGCCTTTGCAAGCTCTCTCTGCGAAGCCTCCACAAGGTCCGTGTTCTCCGAACCCCAGTGAACATAGACTATCACAAAATTCGAATTCTCCTCGGCGGTCTTAATGCACTGCACCATTTTTGCAGGATCAAGTGTCCTAAGCACACCTGCCGTAGTATCGGTAGCTTCTTTGCTCTCGGGATTTGGGGTCCTCTCTATCTGGGTCGCGGAAGTGATCGCAATGGTCTTTTTGTTTACCTTATAATAAACCGGCTGCATCGCCTCGGTAATATTTTTTCCCGCACCGACAAAAGGAATGTTTGCATCTCTCAGTATGTCGAGCGTATCAAGCAGGGCCTCCTCGCCGTAATCATAGGCGTGGTTGTTGGCAAGGGAGACTATGTCAGTCTCCATCTCCTGAAGATATTTAACGCTCTCGGGCTTGGCCCTGAAGGTAAAAGTCTTCCCGGCCTTGGGCGTACCCCTGTCGCTGTAAGGGAACTCATTGTTTATCATGAAAATGTCGCAGTCCTTTAAACCGGACATTACTTCTGGCTTTATCACCTGATTGATATCATTGCCCACGGCCTTTAGCTTGTTGGTGATGCTGTAGCCCTCGGCAAAGAGTATGTCGCCTGCAAAGGTAAAAACAGCCTCATCGGGAGACTTGGTCTCCTTGGAAAAGATCCTCGTATCAAAGTCCCAGACGTACTCATCCTCTTCAAAATCTTCAAGATCGATGGGATCATAGGTGATGTCGCCTTCCGTGTTCATGACGATAACGGGCGGCTCAGTGGGAGTGCTTACAGTCATAGTATCCGTGGCTTCGGTATCCGCCGTTTCATTACCCGCAGAGGCGGTGTCATTCTGATCCGAAGCTTCACCCGGCTTATCAAGCACAAAAGCATGTGAGGCTGCAGGATCCGGATCCTTTGAACAGCCCGAAAGAACGCATGCAAAAAGAACTGCTGCCGCAAGAGAAAGCCTAACGGCACTCACGGCATTCGGTATATGCATGGTCGATCTTGTTTTAACAGGCAAATCCTTTTTTTGGTTCTTCATGTATGAAATCCAATACTCAAAAATAAATGCCCCAGACACTGCAATCACATTATACCATGATTGTTCCGTCAGACATAACTTCCGAATCTTATAATACACCTATCGTAAGCGACATTAATACGTCCACAACAAAACGGAGATATGCGTATACAAAGATCTAAATCCCTTACACATATCTCCGCTCTTATTTTTCCTGTACCCGGCAACGGATCCGGTTTATATTTTTCCCGGAAAGCTGCCCGATCAGTCATTCTTAATACTTAGCTGTAGAAACCTTCACGCCGGGGCCCATCGTTGTTGAAAGCACGATGCTTCTTAAATACTGACCCTTGAGTGCGCTGGGCTTAGCCTTTACGATAGCATCCATCAGAGTGTCAAAGTTCTCTGTAAGCTTCTCCTCTGAGAATGATGCCTTACCAACGGGCACGTGGATGATGTTGGTCTTATCGAGACGATACTCGATCTTACCTGCTTTGATATCCTTAACAGCCTTGGCTACATCCATTGTAACCGTTCCTGCCTTGGGGTTTGGCATTAAGCCCTTGGGACCGAGCACCTTACCGAGACGTCCTACAACACCCATCATATCGGGTGTAGCTACTACTACGTCAAAGTCAAGCCATCCGTCGTTCTGGATCTTGGGGATGAGCTCCTCACCGCCAACATGATCCGCACCGGCCTCTTCAGCCTCGTTGATCTTGTCACCCTTTGCGAATACAAGTACTCTGGTGACACGTCCTGTACCGTTGGGAAGCACTACTGCTCCTCTTATCTGCTGCTCGGCATGACGGCCGTCACAACCTGTCCTTATATGAACCTCTACGGTCTCATCAAATTTTGCTGCTGCTGTCTTTTTTACTAAAGAAATTGCTTCAGCGGGTTCGTACTGGGTAGCACGATCCACAAGCTTTGCGGTTTCCTTATATCTCTTACCGTGTTTCAAATCTGCTACCTCCTTATTCCTCTACTGTAACGCCCATGCTTCTGGCCGTTCCTGCTATCATGCTCATTGCTGCTTCGATGGATGCCGCATTAAGATCGGGCATCTTCAGTTCAGCTATCTCTCTGAGCTTGTCCTTGGATATCGTTGCAACCTTCTGCTTGTTGGGAACTCCCGAACCTGACTTGATGTTGCATGCCTTCTTGATGAGCACTGCTGCAGGGGGTGTCTTTGTGATGAAGCTAAAGCTCCTGTCTGCATAAACAGTGATTACGACAGGGATCAGTACATCACCCTTGTCTGCTGTTCTTGCATTAAACTGCTTGGTAAATTCCACGATGTTAACGCCGTGCTGACCAAGAGCAGGGCCAACCGGGGGTGCCGGTGTTGCTTTTCCGGCAGGGATCTGCAGCTTAATGTAGCCTTCAACCTTTTTTGCCATTTTTCTTTCCTCCTAATGTAATGTGGTAGTGGCGGAGAACCATTTCTCCTCCCACAGTTCACAGGATGCATCTGTAAACGGTTTGGGCCGCTTACTATATATAAATAAATCCTTAGAACTCTAAATTAATCAAGCTTGCTTATCTCGTCAAAGCTTATCTCTACCGGTGTCTCACGGCCAAACAGCTCCACATTGATCGTGGCGGTCTGCTTACCCATATCCATACGCTGGATGACACCTATCGTTTCCTTCCATACTCCAGCAACCACCGATACGGTATCGCCTTCCTTGAAATCAATGAATACGTTATCCGTCTTGATGCCGAGAGGCTTCATCTCGTTCTCGCTTAATGGCACCGGCTTGCTTCCGGGGCCTACAAAGCCCGTTACGCCTCTGGTATTTCTTACAACATACCAGGTAACGTCATTCATATACATATTAATAAGTACGTACCCGGGAAAAAGCTTCTTGGCAGTCGTCTTTCTGACTCCGTTCTTAAGCTCTGTGACATCCTGCATCGGAACCCTGACTTCCAGTATCTCCTCTTCAAGGTGTCTGTTTTCGATCGCTTTTTCTATATTGGCCTTAACCTTATTCTCATAACCGGAGTAGGTATGCACCACATACCAGCCCGCTTCCGTACTGTTATATTCTGCCATATCGTTCTCCCTTTTTGATCATAAACCGACGATAAAGTCAACACCATATTGCAGGATCATATCAAGTATAGCGATCACGATACCTACTACTACGGAAACAGACACAACAGCTATCGTCTGCTTGGTAACATTCTCTTTGTTTTCCCAGATTATCTTGTTAAACTCAGCCTTTAAGCCCTTAAACCATTCATTGCTGGTCTTTACGGCTGCCGGTGTGTCCTTCTTATTCTTCTCTTCACTCATAAATGACTCCTTTTTGTTCATTCTCCTTAAGCGAAACAGGTTTACTCAAACAACTCATCGGGTCACGATGAGCTTTTATATATGCTGTGCAAACATGTCACGGAGTAAACACGTCCATTTCTTATGGAAAAAAAAGCTGCGCAGTTTACTTGGTTTCCTTATGAAGAGTATGTCTCTTGCAGAATCTGCAGTATTTCTTGGTCTCCATCCTGTCGGGATGAGTCTTCTTATCCTTAGTAGTATCGTAGTTACGGTTCTTGCATTCCGTGCATGCAAGAGTAATCCTTGTACGCATATTTCTTACCTCCAGTAAATACACTAAAAAAGGGGCTAAGCCCCTGCGTCGATGTCTAATATAACACACGCGGGGCCTAGCGTCAAATGGTTTCTAAAATATTTTTACAGATTTTTACAGAGTTTCCAAATTATTTTTACAGAGTCCACCTCGAAGCTTCTTCCGAAAGGGCTGCGGCAGTCTTGGAAAGTTCACGCGCCTTGGTATCAACATCGGCAGCATACTCCTTGGCTCTTGAGATGCTCTCGGCAGTCTCCTGAGTGGAGCTTGCGTTAGCTTCTGCGATCGAAGCAAGGCCGTATACAGCTTCGTAAACAGTCTGCTTGGACGAATCGATCCTGTCGGTCGCACTTCCGACATCGGAGATACCCTGAATGCTTTCGTCCAGTCCACCCTTGGCGGTAGAGAACTCATTGATAGCCTCGGCAAGTATCGCGGTCTGCTGCTCGGTGATCTGCTTGGCAACGTTGATCTTTGCAACCGACTGCTCGGAATTGCTTACAAGCTCATCGATGATGCTCTGGATCTCTGATGCAGCCTGGTTGGATTTTTCGGAAAGATCTGATATCTCCGTAGCAACAACGGCAAATCCGCGACCCGCTTCACCGGCTCTTGCAGCCTCGATCGAAGCGTTAAGCGACAGCAGATTGGTCTGGCCTGCGATGCTCGTTATCAGGTTAGCAGCTTCCTTGATCTTGTCAGCAGACTTGGAAGTACCTGAAATAGCCTCTGCGATCTCGTCTGTTACCTGTGTTACATGCATATTGGATTCCTGCAGCTTCTTTAGGCCGTCGCTTGCCGAATATGTAGACTCCTTGACACTGTCTGATACGCCTCTGATGCCGTCAAGCCTTGTCTTTGATTCGCTTATGAGCTCACTCATCACCTTAACAGACTCGGTAGCCTCGGTTGTGCTGTCAGCCTGATCCAGCGCACCCTTTGCGATATTCTGGCAGGCCGAATCGATCGTATCCATGATGTCCATGGTCTTTGTGGTATTAGCGGTAAGCTGTCCGACCGTATTCTCCAGGGTGTAGGCAGATTCCGTAAGGCCCTGTACGACACCCATAAGTCTTGATCTGAGATTTCCGACAGCCCTTGCGATCTGTCCGATCTCGTTTTTATTTCTGCAAAGCCTCTCACTCTCGGCCTCATCAATCCTTAAGTCAAGCTGTCCCATCTGATCCACGATACCCGTAATGGATTTCAGAGGATTTACAAGCTTTGTTATGAAAAAGAATCCGAAGAGTGCACCAAACAGGATACCGATAAGCGAGCCTATGATAAGCTTTCTCTGAAGATCAGTCGCTTCGGCATTAACGCTCTTTGTATCGGTAAGAAGTACTACCTTGAATCCGTTTCTCAGCGCATCATACACATATACCTTATCGCCCACGGTCACATAACCGGAGTCGCCGGACAAAGTGGTTGTAAAAGCATCCCCGTCCTGAAGAGTGGGATGATTGAGAGTCGTATTTTCTGCGGTTAACAGGAAGCCGTTCTCTTTGCCGGCATTAAGCCGGCCCACGATGTTGTTGATGTTTTCAAGGGAAATATCCATGCCGACGATACCTACGGATTCGCCCTGGTAAAAGAGCGGGATGACATAGGAGATCATGAAAACATCAATATTAGAATTGTAGTAAGGGCTCATCCAGATCGGCTGGCCGTAGTTTACAGGCCCGTAATACCAGCTGACTGCCGTATCATTCTTGTCAAATTCGGTAAAATCAGTGGGTGTCAGCTGATCGTAGGTACCCGAATCATTAAGCTGTGCAAAAATACCCGATGTGGGATAAGCATAGTCCGGATTGTATCTTATATAGTAAGTGATCGCACCAGCGGTGTTCTTGGCACAGTCGATCGCAGTCTGTCTGACGGTCTCGGTAAGCGCATCCACCCCTGCATCACCCGACTTGAAAGCATCCCAGTCAAGATTATCCATAACCGCATCGGCAAGGATCGAAACACTGGTCTCAACCCTGCTCATCTCGCTGTTTAACTCATCGGCGGTAACAATTGTCTTGTTTCTGAGACCCTGCTCCGACTTCTCATGCACGAGCTTGTTGCTGCTAACGACAGCGATCGCACCGATGATGGCAGCGATCACGACAACATTTACAAGCGTGATGATGAGTAACTGCGTCCTTAATGAAGTTCCTTTTTTTCCTTCCATACTTCTCACCTCACTATATTATTCTTATTTATATAATGAATAGATTTTTTTCTTTCGTCCTGCGAAATCTATAATACCACTTTTCTGTGGATTAGGAAAAATCAGCGGCAAAGAGCTTATTCTCTGCCGCAAACACGCCCGGAGCAAGAATCCCTAAAACATGAAGAAAATACTGAGATACTCAGTATTTTCTTAACTATCGAAATCTATATACGGACCATCGGGATAAGCAGGCATTCGATCCGGGTATTTAAAGATCCCTGTCTTAGCAGTATCCCGAGAACATCATGCCCGAATAGCTGCTGGCCGCATACGGAGCCGAAAAGTTATGACCCGGATTCTTGTATTCAACGACCTTACGCATCGTATACTGCATAGGATCAAGAGCAACCTCGGTAGTCTTCTTAAGAACCGAATTGGCAAAATCCCTGATGGTCTTGAGCTTGTCGAGAGCATCCGGTGATTCCACGGTCTGCTTGAGCTTGTTATCATCAAGAGTGATGAGTCCTTCCGTCGAAAGCCCTACACCGATATCCTCAAGCTCCTTGCCAAACCTGGTGGTCATTATCCTCATCTCATTGAGAAGAGCCTTGGCCTGAGGCTGTTTTTCCACGTAGCTCTTGGTCTTTTCTATGAAAGAATTGTATCCGTCTATAAGCTTTGATACATTCTCGGTAAGAGACTCGGTATCAGTCTTGAAGCCTACGGTAACCTTTTCATCCTCAGCTGTTGTGGATACGAGCGTCAGATCGTACATCCTGTCAACAGTGAAGTGGTTGGTGGTAGCGCTCCGCTCCGTGCCGTTTATAACAAACTCCGCATTCTTCGGAGGAGCTGTTACATTGGCCATTCCCAGATAATTGACAACGCCGCTTGCCTTACTTGTCCTGTTATCGGAAACGTTGAACACCGCCTGGGTGTCACCCTTGTAGCCGGTGTCGCTTGATGTAAGCTTCAGTGCGGTATTGCCCGACCCGTCAGCCACCACTTCGGCATGCACTCCGATATTCGATCTTGAGATCAGCCTTGCAAGCTTGTCCTGGATGTTCTTGTTGGAATCATTCTCACCGATGTTAAACTGGAACTCATAATCCATATCCCTTGAGTGGATATCAAAGGAATAGGTATCAGGCTCAAGTCCGATCTTCCCTGGCGGCTATGGCGAGTTCATGAAGTGGCTCACCCGCAACCTGAAATACCCCGCAAGTGCCCAGGAGCAAAAGCTGCAAGG
>JAILPG010000287.1 GCA_024699595.1 Lachnospiraceae bacterium
CTTTGCCTTAAAATATTTGTTGGACTGTTTTTCCAGCTTTTCGATCAGCTTTCTTCCCTGGGTCAGGGATATATGCCTCGAAAACAGCACGCTGTCTATCAGCATTCTAAGCTCTGCATCCTCAAATTCACGGCTGGCGAGATAATACCCGTCATCCATGTTGATGTCGTATCCCATGTCTATCAGGTCCAGCACATTAGACTTTACCGAACGCCGGTCGCACATCACGCCATATTCAGCGTTTAACAGCCTCAAAATCTCCTGCTGTGTCAGATGATGATCCTCATCAGAATTTCTCTGCAGAACATCCAGAATAAGAAGGATAAGCAGTTTCTTTCTGTCATTGCTGTACATAATGCACCTCCATGGTTTTTTTGTATTCAATTCTAACACTCGAGCCTATATTGGTGCAATTTTTTGTACATATCTGCTTATATTGAAAACCCGATCGCAGTCTTTCTTTTCTTATCGAAAACCTCCGTGATATTAACATCAAAATCCGCTTCGATAAGCTTCCCCGCGCTCGATCTGGAAATACCCGCTTTATGGTCACCTGCCATTAATCGCTGAGCCTGCCTCAACATGGCCTGTTCGATCAGATTTCTGACAAACCTTCCGTTACCATATTCCTTTTCCCTGCAGGCTCTTCCAAAAATATCCCTGCATCTGGCTCTTGTCTTGTCGTCGATCCTTAATCCCCGCTCCTTAAGCATAAGATCCAGAATCCCTGTAAGCTCATACTCGTTGTAATCAGGAAAGTCCAGATGAAACGCTATCCTGCTGCGTAATCCCTCGTTCTTATCCAGGAATTCCTTCATCCTGTCAGGATATCCGGCAAAGATCACTATAACGTCATTCCGGTGATTCTCCATTTCCTGAACAATCGTATTAATAGCCTCATCTCCGTATGACTTACTCTCATCTACCAGCGAATAGGCTTCATCGATAAAAAGGATACCTCCATAGGCTTCCTTGAACTTATCCCTTACCTGCCCCGCAGTCCATCCGACATATTTGCCTACGAGATCTGCTCTCCCGCATTCAACAAGGCTTCCTGTCTTAAGCACCCCTGCTTCGGTAAGTATATCAGCAAGGAGCCTGGCCACAGTCGTTTTTGCACTTCCGGGATTGCCGGTGAACACCATATGCTTTGAAATGCAGCAGTCCTTAAACCCAAAATTATCACGGACGCTCTGCATCTTATAAGATGCGATTATCTGATCCGCAAGCCTCTTTACCTCTGATAGACCGATCATAGCCTGCAGCTCGGAATAGGCAGAGCCTGTCTTCTTAGATGCCTTCTTCTCCAGATTTTTACATTTCCTGTATGAGCTGTAAGCCTTGTTGCGCAGAACCTCCCGGCTCCACTTATTAAAAGCTGAATGGACATCATGACATTTATAGATCCTTCTCTTTTTGGAAAGGTAATCACCGATATCATCATCCTCCAGATCGGTGTAGGAATACTGTCTTATCAGCTGCCTAAAGTATTCTAATGCTTCATCCCGGTTCCCTGTCCCCTCGCTTATACCAAGGACATCCACGAGACCTGTGACTTTTGCCAGCAGTTCCCTTGTAAATCCCGGTCTGTCTATATCTTCCAGAAAGAAAAACAGGGTATTGGAGTGATATCTTTCAACAAGATCCGCAAAATATCTTATGACCCCCTCATAGCTTGTAGCAAAATTACCGTGAGTCTCATCCGATCCCCTCATCTCGATAACCACCGCAGCTCCATTAGCATGTCTACATATATCTTCAAGATCACTTTCGTCATAGCAGCTTTCGCCTATCTCACTTATGAAATTGATCCTTGAGCTAAGAATCCTCCCCTGGCTATGCAGCATCTGTACGACCAGCTTCACTATAGCCATGCCTGCCTCCCGGTTGCCTGTCTCAATCCTGTAGTGAACCGGGTACCCGTAAAACTTTTTAGCATTCTCTGCAGCGTAGATCCGGTCAATCTCTTCATACAGGGTCTTATCTGCCATGATCGACTTTGCCCGTTCGAGAGCCTGCTTCTTTGTGAGCTTTTCTGATGGTGACATTACCTCGTTGATCTTGAAGAAGCTGTTGTCAAAATAATTCAATTCCAGATCACGCCCCGTTTTTCTGGTGCTTCTTTTCAAATATTCACGGTTGTCAGCCTCATCCAGCATGATCGTAAACTTTTTCGTCGTGATTTCCGAAACACTCTCAATTTTAACTTCGTCGGCTCCATATATGCTCTTAACAGCCCATGTCAGCTTTTTTTTGATCTTCGAAAGCGTGATCTTATAGGGCCAGCTTGCAACAGCAAAATCCAGATAGTCATCATCCGCCCTGTACACGGCAGCGTAAAAATCCTCATCGGAAGTAGTGGCATACACTCCTGCATTCAGCTTTTGAAGTGTTTCCTCAAATTCAGACTCCTTCTTTTCTTCTTTATCTTCTTCAAAGGGGATTTTCCCTTCCCCCGAATACCGCAGTCTTATGTCGTAACATAACATGATACCGTCACCTCCCCGTATTTATCGGTTATCGTCTGACGGTATCATCTTAACATAAGCTATGTGCAATTATATGTACATCTACATCTGCATCTACGACTTTTTCAAAATTCTTAATTTCATCAACTACTTCTACATTGTTTTTCCCAAACGATAAGCCTCCCCAACATATCCGCTGTTCCTTGTCATCTCCGGTGTTCCGCAACCCTTGCCAATAACAGAGCCGCAATCCTCAAACTGCATATACTCGCAGATCCGATTATAGTAGGCTTTTACCACTTCGAATGCCTTATCCGTATTATCCCAAGCGACAGAGAGTAAGACTGTCTTCTTATGCATCTGGGTAAGCTCTCCGGTAAAGCTGTAAAAACGGTCAACCACTGCTTTAAGCTGCGCCGGCCAGTTATAATAATAGACCGGCATAACAAAGGCCAGCATATCTGCAGCTTTTATCAATCCCTTCAACTCATTCTCATAATCATCCTTCTGGACGCATGGCCCGCTCATACCGCAGGTATTACAGCCAAGACAGGGGCGGATGTCCTTATGAATCACGTCATATTCCGTTATCTCATGTCCGCCTTCTTTAGCTCCCCGTATGAATTCGTCGGCAAGCATATTGGAAGAACCATTTGTATTTCCACTGCTTTTTAACACCAGTATCTTCATGATCATGACCTCCCTTCGGTAATCACCAGCTCATCCGGTTCCACATGACAGGTAAGGAACAGCACATCTACGCCTGTTTCCCTTGCATTCTCCATGGCTTCCCCGAACTCCGGGTGTGTATCCACATTCGCCCGTACTTCTGTAACACCGTCCATCTGTATCACAAAGGCCAGCATTGCATGGTATCCGGCTTTCTTTGC
>JAILPG010000296.1 GCA_024699595.1 Lachnospiraceae bacterium
AAATAGAAGAGATATTAAAGCTGACGTTTACAAACGTCAATCTCATACTGATAGATTATGATTCACTTCCCGAGGAGTGCATGAGATTTGTGGAAGTGATACAGCTGAAACCTTTCTACAGCGGGATCCCCATACTTGCGATCACGCAGGTGGCTAATCTTGAAAACTTTGAGAGGTTTATCAAGGATGAATGCATCGCCGACATAATCATCCGTCCGTATAACCGGACAGTACTAAAGCAGCGTATCCGAAGGACCATAGATTACTACGGAGTTGAGAATGAGCGAAGAGCCATTACGCTTCTTCGAAAGAGCGTTCTGTTAAGGCAGCAGATGAATTCTTTCTTTGAGGATTCGTTAACGGGTATCGCAAGGGTAGTAGTGGAACAGGATGCCGACCTTACGCTTAAGGAGATCTCCTACGTAAATGACAGGTTCCTAAACCTCCATATGATAACGCTCGATGAAGCCTTAAGAAAAGGCAAGCTTTCGGATCTCATGCCGCATATGATGTTCCCTGAGGTTGACAGCGTGGAAAAGAGCGTTCATGAGGCTGTCAGGGAAAATAAGCATTTTATCACCAAGGCATACAGCATACTGTCAAATGACGGACATACAAAGGATATCATCGTCACCTGTACCATAAAATACAGGGGTGATGATATGCAGATTGATATCGTGCTGATAGAGACAACGGATATCAGGATGGATTCGGCTCATATCACAACGGAGAGCATCAACAGGTATCTGGGTGATTCGAGAGGCGTCATAGCCTGGAGATATTATCTTGATTATGATATCGCCGATTATTACAGTAAATCACCCGAAGGCAGATATATCCGGAATGTGATCCATTCCGCTCTTGACCATATGGTACTTAAGCTTGGAGCCTCCAATAAAGATGAGGTAAGAGACAAGCTTACGGGACTTATTGAACGACTGAAAGAAGGTGAGAGCGAGGTCAGCTGCGATGTCAACATATGCAGGGAGACGGACGGCGTATATGCAGATGTATATTCACGCGTTACATTTTACCTGGGTGATGCATCCTATAACGGTACAAGGTATGCGGTCGGGATAATCGATGACATAAATGAGGAATATGAAGACGGCTACATGATGTTTCGTGAGAGGCAGTATCAGGAGCTTATGCATCTTAATTCCGAGATATACATTGAGGCCGATCTTAGTGCAAATGTCATCATCAACAAGGAATGCCTAAAGCCGCTTATTCCTTACGGAGTCGGTCTTGATGCGACCTATGACCAGATACTTCCGGCCTTTGTTGCCACGGTTGAAAAAGAAGACTATGACAAGGTCATAGGCACCATAAACAGGAAAGAACTGGTAAGGCAGTTCAGACAGGGCAACCACTATATCGTGCTGGATTACATGGCTAAGACCGAGGCGATCCCGGTATGGTCGTGGTATGAACTGACCGTCGTACTCGGGGAAAATCCCGTAAACGGAAACATCATGGCGGGTATCAAGGTCGTAAAGAGCGAGGAGGGTAAGGAAGGCGCTCCCACGGAACGTGATTCGCTTACCGGTCTCTATACGAGGATCATGTTTGAGAGAAAGATCAACAGGCTGATGGAGGAGAAGGAAAGAGAGGACGAGGTTGTCTTTGCCCTCATCGATGTTGATAATTTCAAGGTCATAAATGACAGCTTCGGACATAATGTCGGGGACAGCATACTTAAGACGATATCGAGGGTGCTTGCTGCAAATCTTGGAAGCACATCCACCATATCAAGGCTCGGCGGCGATGAGTTTGCCGCTTATATACCGAGGCTTGAGGACAAGGATAAGATCGATGAGATCTTTGGAAAGATCAACAGGGAGACCGTTTTGGAATTCGGAATGGGAAGGAACGAAGACGAGAATATAGTGATCACCACCTCGATCGGAATAGTAGCTTCCGATGACAATGACATGAATTTCCATAAGCTTTATTCCAAGGCTTCGCTTGCCCTTAACAAGGCCAAGGAGGACGGAAAGAATACTTACAGGATTTATGAGGATATGTTTGATTGATACCGGGAAGCGTTTATAACAACGGCGTTTTCCGAAAAAGAAAGATTCGGAATAGAAAAGGGGAAACATAAAATGTTAGACATGAAATTTGTCAGGGAGAATCCTGACATCGTAAAACAGAATATCAGAAACAAGTTTCAGGATGAGAAGCTTCCGCTTGTGGATGAAGTCATAATGCTTGACGAAAAAAACAGAAAAGCACAGGGTGAGGCAGATGCCTTAAGAAGTGCCAGAAACAAGCTTTCCAAACAGATTGGCGCGCTCATGGCACAGGGCAAAAAAGAAGAGGCTGAAGAGGTCAAGAAACAGGTGACCGAGAACGCCGAACGTCTTAAGGAGCTTGAAAGTCTGGAGAGCGAGTATTCGGAAAGAGTACTTAAGATAATGATGACGATCCCGAATATCATAGATCCTTCGGTACCGATAGGAAAGGATGATTCGGAGAATGTTGAGGTAACAAAGTACGGAGAGCCTGTGGTTCCCGATTTTGAGATACCTTATCACACGGAGATCATGGAAAGATTTGACGGCATAGATCTTGATGCTGCAGGAAAGGTTGCCGGCAACGGATTTTATTATCTTATGGGCGACATCGCAAGGCTTCATTCCGCAGTGATAGCTTATGCCCGTGATTTTATGATCGACAGGGGGTTCACCTACTGCGTGCCTCCGTTCATGATCAGATCAAATGTTGTAAACGGTGTTATGAGCTTTGCCGAGATGGATGCCATGATGTACAAGATCGAGGGAGAAGACCTGTATCTTATCGGTACGTCGGAGCACTCGATGATAGGAAAGTTCATTGACACGATAACCGATGAAAGCGAGCTTCCCAAGACCCTTACAAGCTATTCACCCTGCTTCAGAAAAGAAAAGGGAGCACACGGAATAGAGGAGAGGGGTGTATACAGGATCCACCAGTTTGAAAAGCAGGAAATGATCGTTGTATGCAAGCCGGAAGAATCACCGGTATGGTTTGACAGACTGTGGCAGAACACCGTGGATCTGTTCAGATCGATGGATATTCCCGTAAGGACGCTTGAGTGCTGTTCGGGAGATCTTGCCGATCTGAAGGTTAAATCCTATGATGTCGAGGCATGGTCTCCGAGACAGAAAAAGTATTTTGAGGTTGGCTCCTGTTCAAATCTCGGCGATGCACAGGCAAGAAGACTTAAGATAAGGGTAAATGGTGAAAACGGCAAATACTTTGCACATACCCTTAACAATACCGTTGTGGCTCCGCCCCGTATGCTGATAGCCTTCCTTGAGAATAATCTCAATGAAGACGGAAGCGTTAATATCCCCGAGGTCTTAAGACCGTATATGGGTGGAAAGGATAAGCTGATCCCGAAGCACGGCTGATGACTGATATGGAAGAAAGAGACAAGCGGTTAGCCGTACTTATCGATGCGGAGAATGTTTCGCTTAAATATATAAAATACATACTTGACGAGGTATCCAATTACGGCCTGGCAACCTATAAAAGGGCATATGGAGACTGGACCAATCCGACCACCTTTAACTGGAAGGAGGCAGTCCTTAAGAATTCCATAACTCCCGTGCAGCAGTACAGCTATACCCAGGGCAAGAACTCATCCGACTCGGCAATGATAATCGACGCCATGGATATCCTTTATACCGGTTCGGTGGACGGCTTCTGCCTGGTGTCCTCCGACAGTGATTTTACCAAGCTGGCGGCAAGACTCAGGGAAGCCGGAATGCTTGTGATAGGAATGGGAGAAAAAAAGACTGTGGAGGCCTTCAGGGCATCGTGTACGCAGTTTAAGTATCTCGAGATGTTAGCTGCCGAAGAGGACCAGGCAAGCAGCGTTGACATAGAAGAGATCGAGGAGACGATCCTTAAGATCATTAATGACAATGAAGCCAATGACAAGGATACTTCCGTCGGAGAGCTCGGCAATAAGATCATCAACAGGCATGCGGATTTTGACGTAAGAAACTTCGGTTATTCCAAACTGTCCAAGTTCCTTGAGAGCATAAAGAGCATCAGGTTAAAGCAGATAGGTGATACGATCATCGTATATCCTGCGGAAAGCGGAGTCTCAAGGGAGCACGTGGAGAACCTCGTAAGGAGGATAGTGGGACAGATGCCGGACGGCACGATGATGCTGCCGGAGCTTAAGCAGAAGATCGAGAAACAGATCCCGACGTTTAATATAAGGGATTACAAGTATTCGAAGTTTTCAAGATTTATCAATGACCTGGACGGAATGAGGGTTTCCGGGAATCAGGTCTATCTGGATTGATACGGATAGTAAAAGCACAGACTGATCGAATTATTTGGGGGAGAATGATATGAAGATCGGAATATTGGGGGCCGGAAATATTGCCACTACCATGGCTACAACACTGCAGTCGGTAAAGGACGCCGAATGCTATGCGGTAGCGGCAAGAGACATAAAACGAGCACAGGATTTTGCAAACAAGTACGGATTTGAAAAGGCATACGGCTCATACGCCGATATGCTTTCGGATCCCTATGTACATCTTGTATATATTGCGACTCCGCATTCACATCATTACGAGCACATAAAGCTCTGTCTGGATCATGACAAGCACGTTATCTGTGAGAAACCCTTTACGGCAAATGCAAAACAGGCTGAAGAAGTGATCGCCATTGCCGAGGAGAGGGGACTTTTTATCACCGAAGCCATATGGACGAGATATATGCCGATGAGGGAGACCATCAACCGTATCGTAAGAAGCGGTATCATCGGTAATCCTACTTCGCTTTCGGCAAATCTGGGATATCCGCTACAGCATATAAGGCGAATGGTCAAGCCTGAGCTTGCCGGAGGCGCTTTACTGGATCTTGGAGTGTATGTTATCAATTTTGCCTCCATGGTGTTTGGAGATGAGATCAGTTCGATATCGGCTGAATGCATTAAGTATGATTCCGGAGTCGATGCCCAGGAGACCATTATGATCTCGTATGCGGATGGAAGGATGGCTTCGCTGTATGTGACGATGCTTGCACAGACTGACAGAAGAGGCATCATAAACGGGACAAACGGCTATATAGAGATTGAGAATATCAACAATTACGAATCCGTCAGGGTATTTAATCTTGACCGCAAGGTGATCGCTGAATATGCCGCGCCTTTACAGATAACCGGATATGAATACGAGATCGTATCCTCCATGAAAGCGATAAGAGCCGGAGATCTTGAGTGCGCGGAGATGCCTCATTTTGAAACTGTAAGGATGATGCAGATCATGGACAGCATCAGAGAGGCATGGGGGATACAGTTCCCCTTTGAAAAAGATACCGAAAAACCGGGCGCTGAAGGCGAATCAAAGGGTAAGTCCGAAGATTTGCAGAGTGAGGATAAGAAAAAGGACGCTGCACCCGCAAAGAACAGATCCCAGAGTAAGAGCAGCGTAAGGATGATCACGGAGCAGACCGTAAAGGGCGGAATATCCAAGGAGCTTTCCGAGGATATGAAAAAGGATGACACCGGCAAAGACGATGATGAGATCCAGAGGATGATCAGATCGATCCCCACACCGCCGATCGACAGAAGGGGCGAGAGACATAAAAGAGGCGGCGCGGGAACGCAGGATGATACCAAGCAGGTGGTCCAGTATATGAGCAGGCCCGTGGATGACGTCAAGTCAAGGCCTCAGGGAATGAGGGCGGAGAGTCTTGATGAGATGCGCTCTAAGCTCAAAAATAAAAACGATGATTCACACGCCGAAGAGGAAAACGCCGGAGGATTCTTAGGCGAAGTCGTACTTAACAAGGAAACCGAGACACCTGCAACAAAGCTCGAATTCATCGATGAGGGAGTTGCGGATGAGATAAGGATACTTAAGAGGGAAAAACAGGAACCTGTTCAGGATGATAACGTGACCGAAGGCAGGATGCTTGGAACCGTAGTGGATGACGATCTTTTGGAACCGAAAGAGGAGACGCGCAGAAAAACAGCTCTCGGAAGATTCTTTGATTCCGTATTTAAGGGAAATGATCTGGACGACGGATCCGATGAGTCGCCTGATGAATACGGAGAGGATGAATGAGCAAAAAAAGACTGCTGACATGACGGTATCAGCAGTCTTTCTTTATTATCAGAACCGTATTATGACAAAGCGTTAACGGCTTTTGCCATTCTGGAAATCTTTCTTGATGCGGTATTCTTATGATAAACACCCTTGGATGCGGCCTTGCTAAGTTCCTTGGTAGCATCATTGAGAGCAACTTCTGCAGCAGCCTTGTCGCCATCCTCGATAGCGGTATAGACTTTCTTGATATATGTTTTAACCTTGGACTTGATAGCTTTGTTGCGCTCAGTCTTTTTATCTATCACAAGAATTCTCTTTTTCGCGGATTTAATGTTAGCCATGATTTCACCTCCTATTACCCCGAAGTAAGCCGATTAGACTCCATGCAGCGCATTCTAATCCGGACACGGACGTTTCAAATGCACACTAGGTTATTTTAGATACAAAAAACGTGGTTGTCAAGAAAATGTTGTAAGCACTATAATGATGATGCCAGGGTGAAAAGGTCATATAGCGATCATGCTTGCATGTATCGCTATGTGATCTTGGAACCCGCCCGAACATGAGGAAGTAGCGAAATGCTTGATTTATCTAGCGTTGAAGCGGATTCCGAATGTTCGCAGCATGGCGGGAGAAGCTTGCTTCGTAGCCATGCGCGGGCATCATCATTATGCGCCCCGAATACATTATGTTTTAAGCACTGCGGGAGTTGCCTGCAACGGAGCAGTGCGTAGACATCATTATAGGTTCCGGAAACAGGAACCATGCGTTGGCATCATCATTATATAATTAAGTTATACAAAGGAAACCACAATGTCTGACAGAATACAGGACAGGATCAGAAACTTCTGCATCATAGCACATATCGATCACGGTAAATCCACACTTGCCGACAGGATCATAGAGAGTACGGGACTGCTTACGAGCAGGGAGATGCAGGCTCAGGTCCTTGACAACATGGATCTCGAGAGAGAGAGGGGCATCACCATCAAATCCCAGTCCGTAAGGACGATATACAAGGCAAAGGATGGCAAAGAATACATTTTTAATCTCATTGATACGCCGGGGCACGTCGACTTTAACTATGAAGTGTCAAGAAGTCTTGCAGCCTGTGACGGGGCGGTTTTGGTCGTTGATGCCGCTCAGGGTATAGAGGCCCAGACCCTTGCCAATGTCTATCTCGCGCTTGACCATGATCTTGATGTCTTTCCCGTAATCAACAAGATCGATCTTCCAAGCGCCGACCCGGACAGGGTGGTAGCCGAGATAGAGGACGTTATAGGGATAGAGGCAAAGGATGCGCCCAGGATATCCGCAAAGAACGGTATAGGGATCGATGAGGTTTTAGAACAGATAGTTACAAAGATACCGCCTCCGAAAGGAGATGAAAACGCTCCGCTTAAGGCGCTTATCTTTGACAGCGTATATGATTCCTACAAGGGAGCCATTGTCTTTGTCAGGATAATGGACGGGACGATAAAGAAGGGGACACACGTAAAGATGATGGCGACTGAGGCTGAGTTTGAAGTCGTCGAGGTCGGGTATTTTGGTGCCGGAGTATTTATCCCCTGTGATGAGCTGACTGCCGGGATGGTAGGATATTTTACGGCAAGTATTAAGAATGTTTCGGATACCAGGGTCGGTGATACGGTTACGGATTCGGAAAACCCGTGTGCAGAGCCTCTTGCCGGATACAAAAAGGTGTTGTCCATGGTTTACTGCGGCATGTATCCTGCCGACGGGGCCAAGTATCCGGACTTAAGAGATGCGCTTGAAAAGCTTAAGTTAAATGATGCTTCGCTTAATTACGAGCCTGAAACCTCGATCGCTCTGGGCTTTGGATTTAGGTGCGGTTTCCTTGGACTGCTGCATCTTGAGGTAGTGCAGGAAAGGCTTGAGAGGGAATACAACCTCGATCTTGTGACCACTGCACCGGGCGTTATCTATAAGGTCTACAGGACAAACGGTGAGGTCATAGAGCTTACGAATCCGGCCAATCTTCCGGATCCTTCCGAGATCGAATATATGGAGGAGCCGATAGTCAATGCCGAGATCATGGTCACCAAGGATTATGTGGGGCCGATCATGGAGCTCTGTCAGGAAAGACGCGGCAGATATATCAGCATGGAATACATTGAGGCATCAAGAGCCCTGATAAAATATGAGCTTCCGCTTAATGAGATCATCTACGATTTCTTTGATGCGCTGAAATCAAGATCCAGAGGCTATGCTTCCTTCGATTACGAGCTGAAGGGCTATGAAAGGGCTAACCTTGTAAAGCTTGATATACTTGTCAATCATGAAGAAGTCGATGCCCTTTCCTTTATCGTTCATGCGGACAGCGCATATGAAAAGGGCAGGAAGATGTGTGAGAAGCTCAAGGAGGAGATACCGAGACATCTGTTTGAGATACCCATACAGGCAGCCGTATCCGGAAGGATCATAGCAAGGGAGACCGTCAAGGCCATGAGAAAAGATGTGCTTGCCAAGTGCTACGGCGGTGATATCACAAGGAAAAAGAAGCTTTTGGAAAAACAGAAGGAGGGAAAGAAACGCATGCGCCAGATCGGAAGCGTTGAGATCCCCCAGAAAGCTTTTATGTCGGTACTTAAGCTTGATGATGACAAATAAAATGGAATACAAAGAAAAAAAACCAATGGGGATATATGTTCATATCCCCTTTTGTGTTAAAAAATGCGATTACTGTGATTTTGTGTCACAGACTCCGGACAGTGCTCTTCTGGTAGATGATTATTTAAAGGCCTTAAGAGCCGAGCTTTTGAATGCCCCTGAAAAATACGGGTTTAAAACGGAAGAATATGAGACCGCCACCATATACATAGGCGGAGGAACACCCAGCATCCTTGAGGGTTATATGATCGAAGACATTGTGGGTGTTATACGGGACAGATATTCTGTTAAAAGCGATGCCGAGATAACGATCGAGATGAATCCGGGAACCGTATCGGAAGATAAGCTTTCGGCTTATAAAAACGCCGGCATCAACAGGGTGAGCATCGGACTGCAGTCCGCAAACGATGATGAGTTAAAGCTCTTATCGAGGATCCATGATCACGGTACTTTTCTTAAGTGTTTTGACATGGTAAGGGAAGCGGGTTTTGACAATATAAACGTGGATATAATGACGGCACTTCCCGGACAGGATGAAGAGAAACTGTTAAGAACCCTGAATGCCGTAACGGCCCTTTCCCCATCACATATTTCGGCATACAGTCTGATCATTGAAGAAAACACTCCGTTTTATGAAAGATATTCGAAGGGAGGATCGCTTCATGACACCCTTCCCGATGAGGAGAGTGAGAGGGCGCTTTATCATCTTGCGGTAAAACAGCTGGCCCTTTTTGGGTATGACCAGTATGAGATATCCAATTTTTCCCTTAAGGATAAATACAGCAGACACAATGTATCCTACTGGAAGAGGACTCCGTATATAGGCGCAGGGTTAAATGCATCGAGCCTGATGGGTAATATACGGTACAGAAACACCTCCGATATGCAGAAATATATTGCCGATCCGCTGTCGGATGCATGCTTTGATGAGAAGATCCGGCTTACCCGTGATGACGAGATGGATGAGACGATGTTTTTGGGACTTCGCATGATCGAGGGAGTAAACGCAGAGTGTTTTAAGGATCTGTATGGGGTTTCAATGTACGAAATATACGGCTCTGAGATAGATAAGTTAAGGTGTTTGGGACTGCTTTTTGATGATGGTTTAAGTGTCAGGATGACAGAACGTGGAATTGATTACGGAAATTACGTATTTTCTTGTTTTTTACGCGGTCAGGGTGTATAATCATATGGGGTGCGTCGTGCATTTTGCACATGTTTCATAAGAGGGGTGAAAAAATGTTATTTGTAAAGACTGATGATCTCAAAGAGGGGATGAGACTGGCAAAGCCTATTTACAACAAGAAGGGCGTTCTTTTGTATGAAATGGATTCGAAGCTTACCAGACAGGGTATCGAATCCATCAGGAATTTCGGACTTATAGGTATCTACATGCTGGAACCTGCAGAGCCGTGTCCTCCGATGACGGAAGAGGACATGGAGTTTGAGAGATTCCAGACAGTCGCCATATTCACGATCGAGGAAGAGCTTACGGGCATGATAAAGAGCGGGAAGGCCAAAAACCTGTATTCTTTCTCGGATCAGATCATCAGCAAATACGGAAGGCTCGACCATAAGGTCAACTTCGTGCAGAATCTAAGGAGCAATGAGGATTACGTCTATAAACACTCCTTCAATGTGGCTATCCTCTGTGCGATGATGTCCTATAAAATGGGCTTTAAAAATGAACATCAGATAGAATGCATCATGTCGGCGCTGGTGCATGAGGTTGGAAAACTCAAGGTATCTGACGATATACTGAAAGATCCTGATGTGGATGTAGATGAGGTGATGTACAAGGCAGAGTTTGACGGCCATAAGCTCATCGAAAACGTGATCTTCAGTATGCCCGGAGTCAAGAGAAATGCCGCGCAGGCGTTTGCACTCAGAGATGCGATCATGAACGATAAGCCTACCGACCATATGAAGATGGTAAGGGGTGCGAAGGTTTTGGCGGTGGCAGATGCTTTTGATACCATGACTGCGATGAATTTAAAGGAAGAACCGCTTACCCAGGTAGGGGCCCTTAAGTATCTCATAAGCCATGATGATGTATACGACAGAGAGGCCATAGATGCTCTTATCGCAAGCATCAATTTCCTGCCGGAGGGATGCAGCGTTGAGCTTACAAACGGTGAAAAGGGCCTTGTGATCGCATCCAATGATTATGATATATTCAGGCCGGTCATCTTAACCTACAGTGACAACAAGCTCATCGATCTGAGGAATTCGGGTATCATAGACGGACTCGGAGTACGTGACACGGTCAAGAAATTTGACGTAAGGCATAAGATCGACCCCGAGACCATCAGACAGGCCAAGTCGGAGATCTGAGATATAAGAATATCGTTAACGAAACAGATGATTTCGTTTGCAATATATATATTTATTACAGGAGGAACAGAGTAAATGAAACGGATCAAATTTTTATCCGCATTTCTTGCAGCAACCCTGCTGTTTGGATGCATGTCAACAGCTACATTATATGCAGCACCCAAAAAGGATAAGGATACCAAAATCGAGGATACCAAGACAGAGGATATCGAAACAGAGGATATCGAGGACGAACAGGACGATGCGGAAGCAGTTGAGACCATTACGCTTTACTGGGGATGCGAACCCTATTGGCCGGATCCGGAGGATGACGGAGACGATTACAGTTATTCGACCTGTGCAGATATTTACACTACGGACGCAGATGAGTATCCTGACCTGTATGATACCCTGGATGAGCTTAACGAGACAGCCAGAGAATACTTCAGCGAGGAGCTGCCTGAATTAAAGGAACTCATCGAAGAAGAGTATGAGTCAGATCCCGATAACTGGCAGAATTTCTATGAGGACGGCGTATACAGTCTCTGCAGGGCTGACGAGAATCTTCTCTCATTTATCATGTATGACAATTTCAGCGGATTAGGAGAAGCCATGGATCCGTTCAGCATTGCCATGGGCATGAACATCGATCCTTCTACGGGAGATCCGATCGATCTTTATGATGTCATCACATCCGTGGATGATCTTATGGATGCATTTGACGAGGAGGTCGCTAATACTGACGTTTATGTAGATGAATGGAAGGAAAGCGCAAGAGAGGTTTTAGAAGATTCTTTCTCTGAATCAGAGGATGAGTTCTACAGCGGAGTGGATGCTGCAATTCCGTTTACGATCGATTATAACGGAGTTACGTTATATTTTAACGGCGAGGATACAGGCTTTGATGATGGACCGTGTACTGTTCTCTTAAGCTTTGAAGAGTATCCGGATCTCTTTGAAGAGAAATATACCGTTGTACCGGACAGCTACTGCGTAGAGATCTATAATGGCGATTATGATTATATTTATTGGTTTGACTTTGACGGAGACGGGGATCCGGAGCCTTTTGCAGTGATCAGATCAGAGTATGAGGATGTTGAAGATTCATACACCATCGGCATCGGCTGGGGCGACTCCTATACAGAGCTTGAAGAGATCGGATACGTATACTTTGCAAATGCTTTCCTCTTCCATAGTGAATACGGAGATTATATCTACATAGAGGCTACAACCGAGAATGATTATCAGGAGATTTATGTATACGAGATCAATACCGAAGCACTCGACTTTGTTGACAGCATTGAAGGCGCACTCAAATTCAACATGTATCCGGATGATGAAGATGAGCCCATCGGATATCTGCCTGTAGATCCCGACAGCTTCAAACTGTACACCGCTGACTGGACACTTGGAAACAACTGGCTCCTCGGCGATTATCATGTAGGCCCTGACGGCATGCCGGTTAAGGACAGCTATTATCTTGAATATACCAATACGGATTACTGGCATATAACGACCTGTGAAGATATCGATGCCGAATATGTTACCGAGAACAGCAATAAGAGCCGTAAAGGAACCATCGAGGAGGGAAGCGAGATACTTCCTTATCTGATGGGTGATGACGGCGAGCTGCTCATAAAGACAAGAGATGATAAGATATGGACGCTTGAGCTTGACGAGGATGATGAAGGCTATTATACCTATGACGACGTAAGGCTCATCGATCTCTTTGACGGTCTGGTATTTGCAGGCTGAGCCACAGCAGTATTTACTTTTAAAGAAAGACTGATCTGATCAGTCTTTCTTTAATTTAATATTGTATTTACAGGGCATTTGTAATATAATATTGCAAGTGGTTTTGTGGTAAATGAAAAATCTTTTGTTTACCGTAATATCTAAATAGTGATCGGAGGTTCTATCAAATGAGAAAAATCACAAAGTTTTTAGTAGTATCTGCTATCTTAACGGTTCTTTTTGCTGTGCCTGTTATGGCAAGAGAGGTAAGCTTCTCATCAGAGAATACTGATTATCTTATCTTCATGCTTGAGAACAACAGCGCAAAGCTTAACAACGATCTTGCAGCTTTCGCAAAGACTCAGGTTGGACCTAATGCTAACGTTATCATAGCTAACCAGACAGCTCTTGTTAATTCGAAGATCGCAGCAGTTAACAAGGAGTGTGCTCAGAATCATCTTGCTTACTTAAGTGCTAAGGTTTACAATGCAAAGGTTCTTGAGGGAACTCGTCTTGCACAGCTCAACAACTTCAAGTCTCTTCTTGCAGTAAGCCCTACATGGCAGCCTCAGGTTGATGCAGCTCAGAGAGAGTATAATCAGGCTGTAGCCGAGAGACAGGCAGCAGAAGCTTATTATGCAACAGCTCAGCAGAAGCTTGCTAAGTATCTGTAAGAAAAACAGCTTAGGCGGATGATATTCCGTCTGTAATGAACTGATAGAAGCGGGACCGGGAAACCGGTCCCGTTTAGCATGTAAAAAATCCGGTCTTTCTTAATGCACTTTTTCTACATCGGAGGGGTCCCGGTATAGAATACAGACCCTCTGATCCCTTTCATTTCTGTAAGCATTTCACAAAGATCATTTTTGGTTATTTTTTTCCTTGAAACGTATACTCCGCTTTCATAAAATACGACTTACCAAAGAGGGTCGGAAAGGCGGATATTGATTGTTTGATTTTGTATTATCAGGCGGAACTCAGGGCATAGAAAGCTATATCGTCAGGGTTGAGGCGGATGTATCTGAAGGAATGCCCATGTTCGAGCTTGTGGGCTATCTGGGGGTAGAGGTAAGGGAAGCAAAGGAAAGAGTGCGCACGGCCATGAAGAATTCGGGTATAAGTTTCCCGATAAAGCATGTCACCGTGAATCTGTCACCGGCTGATATCAGGAAGCACAAGACCGGTTACGATCTTGCAATGGCGGTTGCGATAATGGCGGCTGTGGGTGAAGTAAGGCATGAACGGATGACGGACAGCCTGTTTGTAGGAGAGCTTACCCTAAACGGCGAGATCATAGGCGTGGAAGGGATACTTCCGGTAGTACTGATGGCCAAACAGGAGGGGATCAGAAGATGTATCGTACCAAAAGACAATGCCTCAGAGGCTTCGGTGGTGGACGGCATCGACATAATCTCCGTTGAGAGCCTTACGGAGCTTTTGGATTATCTGAATCTTGTTACGGATATCGAGCCCGAAAGATGCATGGATCTGTCCGGGGATGAGACTGAAATAAAAAATGATTTTAAGTACATAAACGGACAGAAGCTTATAAGAAGAGCAGTGGAGGTCGCCGTAAGCGGCATGCATAATCTGCTTCTGACAGGACCGCCCGGCGCAGGAAAGACAATGATAGCCAAATGTATCCCCACCATAATGCCGAAGCTTTCCAAGGATGAGTGCCTTGAGGTGTCAAAGATATACAGTGTTGCCGGAAAGCTTGACCGTGAAAGGGGACTTATCACTCAGAGACCGTTTATATCTCCTCATCATACGATAACGGATATAGGGATGATCGGCGGGGGCGCAAAGTTAAGACCCGGTGCCGTGTCCTATGCGCACAGAGGAGTCCTGTTTCTTGACGAGCTGCCGGAGTTTGGAAGA
>JAILPG010000322.1 GCA_024699595.1 Lachnospiraceae bacterium
GATTTATACTGCATTGCCTCCTTGCAAAGAATGCCTGCAGGTCTCAAATGCGGGGATGAAGTCGAATTCGTCTGTGAAGGCGATGACGAGGAAGAAGCACTTGATGCACTCATAGCCGCAATAGAGAGCGGACTTGGAGAATAAGCCGGATTCCCGGCTTATTTTCTTTATGGAGATATTGTGATATGATGATGCCATTAATAGTAACCTCAGGAGGTTGAAAATGCTTAATTATAAAAGATATGTTAAGAATCCCGTGCTTAATTACCCTGAGAGGCAATGGCCGGATAAGGAGATCGAAAAGGCTCCGATATGGTGCAGCGTTGATTTAAGGGACGGAAACCAGGCACTCATAGATCCGATGATCGTGGAGGAAAAGATCGAATTCTTTGAGCTTTTGGTAAAGCTGGGTTTCAAGGAGATAGAGATCGGTTTTCCGGCTGCATCCCAGATAGAATACGATTTTTTAAGACAGCTCGTAGACAGGAGGCTTATACCTGATGATGTCTGGGTTCAGGTGCTGACTCAATGCAGGAAAGAGCAGATAGAGCGAACCTTTGAATCCATAGAAGGGATCAAAAATGTGATAGTGCATATCTACAATTCCACTTCTACCCTTCAGAGGGATGTTGTCTTCAACATGGATAAGGAAGGCATAATAGAGATCGCAAAAAACGGTACCAGATGGGTAAAGGAATTAAAGGAAAACTTCCCCGGAAACATAATGCTTGAGTATTCACCCGAAAGCTTTACGGGTACAGAGGTTGACTTTGCACTTGAAATCTGTACGGCCGTTCAGAGAGAGTGGGGAGCCACAAAGGATAATAAGATCATCATCAATCTTCCCGCAACAGTGGAGTTAAACACACCGAATGTGTATGCCGACCAGATCGAGTGGATGAACAGACATTTTGAAGACAGGGACAGCATTATATTAAGCGTGCATCCTCATAACGACAGAGGTACGGGAATAGCGGCCACCGAGCTTGCGATGCTTGCAGGCGCCGAGAGAGTGGAAGGCACTCTCCTTGGTAACGGTGAGAGAACCGGTAATGTGGATATCCTAAACATTGCCTATAACATGTTCTCACAGGGTGTTGATCCAAAGCTTGAGATCGAGGATATCAACGAGATAACGGATGCCTATCAGAGGCTTATAAAGATGCCCATAGATGACAGACATCCTTATGCAGGAAAGCTTGTATTTACGGCATTTTCAGGTTCCCATCAGGATGCCATCAATAAAGGCGTAAAGGCCATGAAGGAAAGGAACAGCCAGATATGGCAGGTTCCCTATCTTCCGATAGACCCGTCAGACATAGGCAGAAAGTACGAACCGATAGTAAGGATCAATTCACAGTCCGGAAAGGGCGGAGTGGCCTTTATCATGGATACCTATTTCGGCTTCAAGCTTCCCAAGGGCATGCACAAGGAGTTTGCCGCAGTCATACAGACCATTTCGGAGAAGCAGGGTGAGGTGCCGCCTGAGGAGATCATGCAGGCCTTTAAGGAAAGCTATATAGACAAAAAAGAACCCCTGCATTTCAGAAAGCTCAGGGTCGATGACAGATCGGATTTCGAAGACAGCGAGTTTGATACTCATATTGAGCTCGTCTATACGCTTAACGGTAAGGAAGCAAGCTTCGAATCGGTAGGTAACGGACCTATTGATGCGGTGCTTAGGGGATTAAGGGAAAACCTTGATATCAACATAAAGGTCCTTGATTACGAAGAACATGCACTGCAGGGCGGAGCAAATGCCCAGGCAGCAGCCTACATACACCTTCTTGACGCGGATGACGGAAGGGTAACCTATGGTGTCGGCATCAGCTCGAATATCACAAGGGCTTCAATAAGAGCCATATTCAGTGCTATAAACAGACTGAGACCTTAGAGGAGTCTGACAGATCAGAGCTTTCAGAGACTCCCGGTCTGTTCTGCCTGTTCTTTATGAAGCACATGATAATGAGTATCAGATAGAAATAACCCATTATATAGACCGGGAAATAGTATTTAAAATATGAGGCCGGCGCAAGCACGAATACTATGAACAGATGGCACAGGAGACCGCCGCTTACAAAAAACGTAAACCATCTTCTCTTTATGACCGAGTAGACAAACAGAAACAGTATTATTGCCGCCGGTATGAAAAGATTATACAGGACCGTTTTGACTATGCTGATCCCAAAGCTCAACAGGGCTTTGGGATCTGTTCCGTTAAAGATGATATGATACGGAAGGGCAGAGTAGCAGAAGGCACCGGTCCTTGTTCTTAAGAGTACATCCGGATTGTTTGTAAACAGCCGTTTACAGGCATTTGCAAAGTCAAAATATTCGGTAAGGCCTGCTTCTTCTCTTACTCCGACAAAGCCCTCCATGTACAGTATCAGCACGTCCTCATAATTGATGTCTCCGTAATAGTCATTTATCGCATCGATCTTTTCAATGGAGAGATATTTGTCAATGATCTCAAGATCGTCCCTGTTCTTATCCCTGTCAAGGCCGTTTCTGAACATATTTGTGACGGTATAGGCATAAAACGGCTTCATCCTGTCGTCTGCAGCGGCGGAAAGTTCTTTTGCCACAAAGCCGTTCTGCGGGACGGAAACAAGATACTGACAGACGATGACGAGTATTATCGTAAGGAGCGCACGTTTTCTGTCCTTTAAAAGGCCGTAGACCATGAACATGAGTATCGTCGATATTGCGATAAGATATATACCTTCCGTCCTCCACTGCGTAAGGACTGCCGAGATAAAGATAAGCCAAAGTTCTTTTCCAATGCTGATCGTACAGCTTTTTCCCTGTGATGAAGCTTCACTTAAGTTCTCATCTGCGGGCAGTTTTTCTGCCGATCTTTTTTCGATAAGATCAAATAGCAGAGTGGAAAAAAGATAAAGATAGATAAAGAAGTATATGGGAAGTCTGTGCGCACTTGTAGTATAGGCAAGTACCGGATACAGGAGAAACAGTATATATGAAAAGATCCCGTATCTTTTTCCGAATATCCTGCTTATCCTGAAGGTCACGTTTCCGACAACGAGAAACTCGATGGCAAGCTTTAAGATTATTGGTCCGTACTTAAAGGGTACGAGCATAAGAGATACTATGTAATACCAGGTTGTGATGTAATAAAACCAGGTATAGTGCGTAAGAGATACGGCATTTTCATAGATCAGGTTTTCATCATTGCTTAAATATCCGCCTCTAAGCTTTATAAAGCTTATGCATATCATGATAAAAAGATAGGGCAGAGCCCAGATGCACACATCCAGAAGATACGGCCTTTTTTTATCCTTGCCCGTAAAATAAAAGATCAGGGTAAAAACAGCATAATAAAAGGCAAACAGCACAAAAAACGCGATGATCTTACACATGACGTAATCAGGGAGATTGTCAGAAGGTGATGCTGTAAACACCGACCGGTCGGTAAGAAAGGTGATGCACAGATGTACGGCGGAAAAAAGCACCGCAATGATGATCTTTATACGTGTATTTCCTGTCTCTTTCAATTTTTGTATCTCCTTTTAAACCACCGGTTTATAAGCGCTGTCCTCTGCTCTGCGATTGTTGGGTAACCTGTTCTGTGCTATAATCATTAAACGGCGGAAGCCATTTATTTAATAGGGCTTTTGACTAAAACATAATAACACAGAATCTGATAAAAGGGGCATATGATGAAAAAGATACTTGTTACCGGATGCAACGGCCAGCTTGGAAGAGCGATCAATGAAATATATAAGGATGACAGGGACGTAACTCTTGTAAATACGGATTTCAATGTTGAAGGGGTAAAAAGTGTCGATATCACCGATATTGATGCGGTACTTGATCTTTGCAGGGCTGAGCATTTTGATGCGATAATAAACTGCGCGGCCTATACAGCGGTTGATGCCTGTGAGGTAAATATCGATACCGCGGTAAAGATAAACGCCATAGGACCGAGGAACTTAAGCATAGCGGCAAGTGAGACAGGTGCAAAGCTTTTGCATATTTCAACGGATTATGTTTTCCCGGGCGACGGAACAAAGCCTTATACGGAGTTTGATGCGACCGGACCAAAGGCGATGTACGGTATCACCAAGCTTAACGGGGAACGTTTTGTACGGGAATTTGCAGGTAAGTACTTTATCATAAGGACAGCATGGCTGTATGGCGACGGCAAAAACTTTGTAAAGACCATGTTAAGACTCAGTGAAAACCATGATGAGATAACTGTGGTCGACGATCAGATCGGATCACCCACATCGGCATCCGAGCTTGCCCGTGCGATAAAATATCTGCTTCCGACAGACAATTACGGGCTGTTTCACGGTACCTGTGAGGGACAGTGCAGCTGGGCTGATTTTTCAAAAAAGATATTTGAGACTGCAGGAAAGAGCACGAAGGTCATACCCGTGACCAGTGAAGAATACAAGATAATAAATCCTGCCTCTGCAGACAGACCGAAGTTTTCAGTTCTTGAGAACTATATGTTCAAGCTTACAACGGATCATATGTTTAAGGATTGGGAAGCTGCCTTCTGCGAATGGTTTAAGAAGGCCTTTTAGAAAATGCCCGTAAGGGCATTTTTTCATATCGCAAAGCGTGAAAGGATCAGGGCGATCACTATTCCGAGGATAGCGCCTATCGATACCTGAAGAGGAGTATGTCCTATGAGCTCCTTTAGGTTATCCTCGTCAAAGAGATCCTTTTCCGGATGTTCATTTGTAAAATAATCCATCATCTTATTGAGAACGACAGCCTGGTTGCCGGTCTCTCTTCTTACGCCCCTTGCATCGTACATAACGATTATCGCAAGTATGGCCGATATCGCAAATTCTCCGGAGCCTGCTCCGCATTTTAACAGGGTAGCAGTACAGAGTGCGCAGACTGTCGCCGAATGGGAGCTTGGCATTCCGCCTGATCCCACCAGTCTTTCGATCGAGAATTCCTTTGTAAGAAACAGATCCAGAGCTGTTTTTATTATCTGGGCCACCAGCCATCCGAGCGCGGCTGAGATAAACAGATAGTTATGAAACAGATCATAAAAAAATGATATCATATGAGCTCCCAAAGCCCCCTGTTGTTTGCCATTATCATGTTCGTATGATAGAATTACAGGAGTGTCAAAAGTATCTGATCATCATATTATAAGATAACACATTACAATTTACCACATAAAAAGGAGAAAAAATGCGAAACGTAGCGTTGATAACAGGTATCACGGGACAGGACGGGTCATACCTTGCAGAGCTTCTGCTTGAGAAAGGTTATGAGGTTCACGGTATCATCAGGAGGCATTCAAGCATCAGTACCGACAGGATCGATCATCTTTATTACGATAAGGAGATCAGGGATAAGACGATGTTTCTGCATCACGGTGACCTTACCGATTCCAGCAATCTGAACAGACTGATAGAGCAGGTACAGCCCACGGAGATATATAATCTCGCTGCCCAGTCCCATGTTGCGGTATCCTTTGAGGTTCCCGAGTATACGGCAGAGACAACCGGAATAGGTACCTTAAGACTGCTTGATGCGATCAAAAAGACCGGTGTCAACTGCAGGTTCTATCAGGCGTCTACCTCTGAGCTTTTCGGGGGACTTCCCGAGACTGCACCCCAGAGCGAGAAAACACCTTTTTATCCCAAGAGCCCTTATGGTGCGGCTAAGCTCTATGCATACTGGATAACGGTCAACTACAGGGAAGCATACAAGCTTTTTGCCTGCAACGGGATACTGTTCAATCATGAATCACCGAGAAGAGGAGAAACCTTTGTAACCAGAAAGATAACAAGGGCGGTTGCCGAGATAATGGCAGGAGAGAGGGAAAAGCTTTCCCTTGGTAATCTTGATGCAAAGAGAGACTGGGGCTTTGCCGGAGATTATGTTGAAGGTATGTGGAGGATACTGCAGCAGGATAAGCCCGGTGATTATGTCCTTGCCACCAATGAGACACATACGGTAAGGGAATTTGTCGAGCTTGCCTTTAAAGAGGTCGGAATAGATATTGAATGGAAGGGTAAAGGAGTAGGCGAAAAAGGTTTTGATGCCGATACGGGAAAGATCCTCGTGGATGTCAATCCCAGATATTTCAGGCCTGCAGAGGTTGAGTTCCTGTGGGGCGATCCTTCCAAGGCGGAGAAGGAGCTTGGATGGAAGAGGAAGGTTGATTTTAAGAGCCTTGTTGCCATGATGGTCGATTCCGATATGAAAGCGATCGCAAAAATGAGCGCAGAGGAGTGCAGGAATGGAAAAGGACGCTAAGATTTATGTGGCCGGACACAGAGGCCTTGTAGGTTCTGCAATTGTAAGGAATCTAGAGAGCAAAGGATACAATAACCTGATATTAAGGACGCATAAGGAGCTTGATCTTATGGATCAGGCCATGGTGAGGGATTTCTTTGATAAGGAGAGACCTGAGTATGTTGTTCTTGCAGCCGCAAAGGTTGGCGGAATAAACGCAAACAATTCTTTCCCTGCGGACTTTGCCTATGAAAATATGCAGATACAGTGCAATGTCATTAAGTGTGCACACGACTATAAAGTTAAAAAACTTCTGTTTTTGGGCAGTACCTGCATATATCCGAGGATGGCACCGCAGCCGATACCTGAGGATGCTCTTTTAACAGGACCTTTGGAGGGTACCAATGAGGCTTACGCGATAGCAAAGATATCGGGACTTTTGATGTGCAGATTTTTCAAGAGGCAGTACGGTGATAATTTCATAAGCTGTATGCCGACGAATCTGTACGGCCCTCATGATAATTATGATCTTAAGGATTCCCATGTGCTTCCTGCCATGATAAGGAAATTCCATGAGGCTAAGATAAACGGTGAAAAGAGCGTGGAGCTCTGGGGAAGCGGCAGTCCCTTAAGGGAATTTCTGTATGTCGATGATATGGCCGATGCCTGCGTGTTCCTGCTTGAAAACTATGACGGGGAAGAACATGTCAATATAGGAACCGGAGAAGAGGTGTCCATAAGGGAGCTTGCAGAGACGGTAAAGGAGACGGTAGGCTTTGAAGGCGATATAGTCTGGAACAGCGATATGCCCGACGGAACCCCGAGAAAGCTTGCCGATGTGAGCAAGCTTCACGGACTCGGATGGCATCACAGGGTAAATCTGTCGCAGGGCGTAAAGCTTGCCTATGACTGGTTTTCCGAGAATATCGATATCAGCAGGGGTATGTAACGGTAACGGGGTTTACTATGAAGGAAATATTCACTGAGCTTTTAAACATCTGTGAAAAATACAGAGACTGCCATAAGATAATGGTTCTGTTTTTCATGGCTGTTTTGGTGATCTTTCTGATAAACTGCAAAAAAGAGGATGAAGATCCGGAAAAGCTTCCGGATGAAGCCTGCAAAGACAGTCGGGTGTCCCCGGCTGTCTTTGTGTTGTCAATATATACCGGGATAGCTTATTGCTTTGCCCTTCTGTTAAGATCCGTTTCGGACAAAACAGACAAAACCGATAAATCCGATATAAAGAAACGTTTCTTATGGATCCCTGCGGTCCTGTTTCTTTCTGCAGCAGTGATATTATCAGGAAACAGGATCATTTCAAAGGATTATTATTCACCTGCTGACAATACTCTGCATTTAAGAACACAGTACGTTGCCGTGATGGACAGGATACTTGAGGATGCAGGATCAAAACAGGTGATAAGGGTTGCGGGATATGAAGCGATATCCGATTGTTTTGCGGTATATTCGTCACGATTTTCCCCTTTGTATGACGGGGTAGATAAAGATCATCTTAACGAGCTTTCAAAAGATGCTTACACGGTCTATGAACAGTTTCAGGATAAGGAACCCGATATGAAGAAGGTAACGGATGCGCTTAAGTCATCTGGATGTATCTACCTCGTAACGGATACGGATAAGTACTATCCGCTGTTTCCTGCTTCGGAATACGGATATGTCCTGCTTGATAAGATAGGCTCAATTGAGATATACAGGATATCTGATGAAACAGGAGGTGAAGACGGTTGATCTATCTGATCTCTCTTGCACTTTTTATCCTGTTTTTTGTGATGTCCTTTATAGCAGGCTATGTGATATTCATTAAGACCAGGCATATGGACAAATCTTTTGTTACCCTTTACTGTCAGGGAATGACACTGATCATTGTCATTTTTGCCATATGCAGTACTCTGTGTTCGTTTTTTCATGCAAGCGTGAGATTTGCAGCGGCTCTGTGGCTCTGTGTGATCCTGCTTTTGGAGCTGGTTTTCGTATTCAGGGATACCAGACTGTTTCCGGTGTTTTTAAAGGAACTGTGGACCGACACAAAAAAGAGGCTTAAAAACGGCCCGCTTACAACGGCTCTCGGGCTTATCGTATTTTCTGCCCTGATCTTTCAGATACTGTTTTTAACCTCACACACCTTTTATGACACCTCTTTGATAAATGGCATAAAGGAAGCGACCAGGGCTTATGAAACAGGAAGTATAGAGATATCATCACCGCTTATGATGTTATATGCTTCGCTGTCCATCCTGTTAAAGATACATCCTTTAACACTGATCTTTTCGATATGGCCTTTTGTGATCCTTCCGGTCTATCACGGCTTTGAATGGAGTCTTTCCGGAAGGCTCTTTAAGGATGATATGAATCTGAGACTGTTTATGATGCTTATTTTTAATCTGTTTCAGATCTTTGGATACTACTGTATGGAAACGGCCGGAGGGACCATGCTTTTATCCTATTACAGGGGCAGCGCCTTTTTGCTGTATGCCGTTTTACCGATGGGGCTGTGGTTTGTGATCCGGTTTAATGACCGGATAAGGGATAGGATAAAGGATAGGATAAAGGAGTCATTTGAATACACGGAATTTACTGATGAAGAGGAAGAGGATATGAAAAATCATAAGCTGGTAAATGCGAGGACAGTAGGGATATTGCTTTTAGTATTCATAGTTGTTACGGCAGGACTTATCTTTGTGCTTAACAGAAAGATAAACAATTTGCACAATGCCCTTGTAGGCTATCAGAGCGCAAAAGAGAACGCGATAAGCGTAAGCGAATTCGGAGAAAAAGAGGGCTCGGATCTTATGATAATTGAGAAAAGAGACGGGCTCATACTGATAGGCGGTGCGGACGAAAGCGAAAATGAAGAACTCCTTAAATACCTGCTTGAATCTGATAAGGAGGTTAAGGAGTGGTATATACGGCAGGGGATGGAAAAAGACAGGATATCCCTTGATCTCTGCAAAGAGAATGATGTAAAGGTGGATAAAGTATACAGTATACAGGAAGCTTCCGGAGAATAAACCCATGACTGACACAGCCGTGATCATAGCCGGTGTTTTATTTAACTTCATAGTGTATCTGGCGTTTGGATCGCTGATCCTCTATAAAAAGAGCGGGGATCCGTCAGACGCCCCGAAGGTATCGCTTCCCATAAGGCTGCTTGCGGGATTTTTCTTCTATTACACGGTTTTTTTCGTGTTCTGTGTGCCCGTGATGAAGATGTACAGGCCTTTGTCGATGCTTTCCGGGATATGGGGAGTATTTACCCTTGTTGTGATCGCTGTTTCCGCCATCTTAAACCATAAGCTCTGGTTTGATGACCTTAAGGAGCTTTTGCTTAAGATACGGACAGAGCGGTTCCTCTTTGTTTTTCTGCTCCTTTTTGTGGGACTTCAGATCTTTCTTACGGCCTTTACATATAATTTTACCCTCGACGCATCCTTCTATGTTGCAGGCGTCAGTACAAATATAGATACCAACATGATAAACGTGTACGATCCTTTTACGGGAGCCTGGCAGGACCATTTTGAGATGAGGTATTTTTTTGCCACCTATCCCGTACAGGATGCGGTGGTATGCCAGATATTTAAGATATCTCCGCTTATTTGGACCAAATCTGTCATGGCCGTTACCATCATCCTGCTGACAAACTGCGCTTACTATCTTATCGTGAATGCATTGAATGCAGGCAGGCAGGAAAAAGCAGAGGATAAAAAAGCATACAGGATATCTGTGGCCTTAACGCTTACAATGATCCTTTTTGTAAACCTTACCTTTAATACGATCTATTCGGCTTCGGTATTTCTGTTTACAAGGACCTATGAGGGCAAGGCGATAGTCGGAAATCTTGCCGTTTTATTCATTTTTTACATGTTCATTCTGCTAAATGATGAAAAAGCCCCCCCGAGAGCGTGGCTTATACTGTTTTTTATATGCTTTGGGGCTTCGACCGTTTCATCTACCGCAAATATGCTGCTTCCGGTGGAGATGACTGTGCTGTTTCTGCCGATGATCATCAGGAAAAAGCAGTATAAACGGCTGCTTTCCTATATGCTTTGCGTAATACCGGGAGTCGTGTTTGCCCTTCTTTTTGTATTGTATGTGAAGGGAAAGTTTGTATTTTATACTTATCCGAGATAGGAGAAACATGCAGAGTCTGAATGTCTTTGAGAAAGGAATGGGATATCTCGAGGCAGTGCTTTCGTATTATACCGGAGGCGCCGCTTATTTAATGCTGTATGTGCTGTGCCTGTGTCTGATACTTGTCTATGGAGACAAAAGGGAAAAAGAGATATTCATACCTCAGGGGATATTCCTGATCTGTACGGTTTATAACCCGGTTGCTCCGCTTATCCTTGACAGATTCTTCGATGTTAACAGTGAATACTACAGATTCTTCTGGCTTGCTCCCTTCGTGATCCTGATACCTCATGTTTTTACGAAGTTTATCTTAAATGGAAAAAAGGGACAGAGGATCGTCACTATCGTGATCCTTTCTGGAGTGCTTCTTCTGTCGGGAGATTTTATATACAAAGACGGCTTTAAGCTTGCACAGAACATATACAAGATGCCCGATGAGCTGATAAAGGTATCCGAGCTTATACATAAGGATTCGGATAAGGAATATACTAAAGTATTTCTTGAATATGAATACAACATGCAGATGAGACAGTATGATCCCAGGCTTTTGCTGACCGTGGACAGGGAGGATTATCTGTATGCGGTCGCTAATAATTTCACACAGGAAATGCTTGAGGATGAGACTCATCCCCAGTACAGGATAATAGCGGCTCTCATAAAGTATCAGGATGTAAGTGTTCCGGACTTTCAGGCTGCAATGGAGGCAACACATACCGAATACGTGGTTTTGGACAAGAGAAACCTAAGGCTTGATTATTTAAAGGAGTGCGGCCTTATTCAGACGGGAGAGACAGAGGATCATCTGGTCTATAAGTATCCGCTTAAGGAAGATACGGCCTTTGAGCTTGTGGACTATTCCGTTGTGTACTGACAGACCCGCATACCGGTTCTGATGCGGGCAGTTATTTGGAGGGCATATGCAGCACCTGCTCACTGTATTTACACCTACATACAACAGAAGAGATCTGTTAAAAAGAGTATATGAAAGCCTTAAGGCACAGACTTCTAAAGATTTTGTCTGGCTTGTCTGTGACGACGGATCTGACGATGGGACCTCTGAGCTGATAGAAGGATTTATCTCGGAGGGGATCCTCGATATCAGATATGAGTATTTTAATAATGGCGGAAAGATGAGAGCCCATAACAAAGGCGTCATGCTCTGCGATACAGAGCTGTTTGTCTGCCTTGATTCCGATGATTATCTGGTAAAGGATGCCGTTAAGAGGATCACGGACTGCTATGAGGGCCTTGACGAGAAAGACCCGCTCTCAGAAAAACAGATCTGCGGGATAGTCGCGCATAAGGGCGAGTCAGAGGATAAGGTATTATATGGGCAGGAATTTCCCGACGTTTTATATTCCACCCTCTACGGTCTTTACTTAAAGGGCTTTAAAGGTGAGACGACTCTTGTATATAAAACAGAGGTATTAAGGCAATTCCCCTTCCCTGAGACAGAGGGGGAAAAATACGTGCCCGAAGACTATATTTATGATAAAATAGACGGTGAATATGTATTGAAGGTGTTGCCTGAGATCATCACTGTCTGTGAGATAGTATCGTCAGGCTATACGGATTCCTTAAAGAGATTAAAGAGAGATAATCCCGAGGCGTGGTATCTCTATTACAGACAGAGAACAGAGATAACACCCCACGGAATACTTAAGTTTAAATATTCCGGATATTACGTTATATATGCGCTTCGCACGTCTCATAAGCTCATACCAAAAGATTCCGGCAGTGATTACAGAAAAGATCCGAAGACTGTCAGGTCAGAGAATAAGATAGGCGCATTTACGGTTCTTTCAGGTCTCCTTTCCGCCCTTCTCATAATCATTTTAAGAAAACAGTAACTGATCAGCGTTTCCTTAGGAACGCTTATCATGATAAGGGGTCTGTTTCGTGGACAGGACACGGTTTGAAAAAACACAGATGAAAAAAAGAATATACAGTTTCCTGATGGCCTTTTTAATAGTGGCCGTGGAAACGGGTATCATGGCCTACGTCTGGGTTGTATATTATAACACCGAACTGCCCAAGGCTTACTATTTCTGGGGTCATGTATTCATATCCTTTGTCTATATGCTCATCCTCTTTTTATCCTCGATAATGTACTCGGGTCTTAAGATCGGCTCCTACAGGATGCTTGAGCTAATGTTTTCGCAGACATTTTCGACCATCATCACAAATATCCTTTTCTACGCGATCGTGTGTATGTTAGCATATCATTTTCCGTCTCCTCTTCCGGTGATCCTTGCGACCATTACGCAGGGTTTCTGCATCGGGGCATGGATATTTATCTCAACCATAGTCTACAGGGGACTGTTTCCTCCGCTTGACGTACTGCTCATATACGGAGGAGATCACAAGGATGTTTTTGTGGAAAAGGTTAAGACAAGGAGACATCAGTTCAGCATAACCGACGCGATCGACCAAAATAATGATATTGCCGCGATCAAGCAGGAGATAGACAGGCATGAAGCCGTGTTCTTGTGGGATGTTGATACCGCTTACCGTAATGAGCTGTTTAAATACTGCTATGAGAGATCGGTTGAAACCTATGTGATGCCGAAGATCATGGACATAATACTGATGGGCTCACAGACTCTTCATCTGTTTGATTCGCCGCTTCTTCTGACAAAGAGTTCTCCGATAGAGGCTGAGCAGCAGTTTATAAAAAGGCTGTTTGACATTCTGTTTTCCCTGACACTTATAATCGTGCTCTCTCCCATAATGCTTGTTACCGCACTCTGCATCAAGCTTTATGACAAGGGTCCCGTCTTTTATAAGCAGATAAGGCTTACAAAGGGCAATAAGGAATTCTATATGTACAAGTTCAGGAGCATGATCGTGGATGCGGAGAAGGACGGAAAAGCAAGGCTTGCCACGAAGAATGACCCGAGGATAACCCCGGTGGGAAGAGTCATACGAAAGATAAGGTTTGATGAGCTTCCGCAGCTTTTTAACGTCTTATCCGGCTCTATGTCATTTGTGGGACCCCGTCCCGAACGCCCTGATATCGCTGAGAAGTACAAACAGAAGATGCCGGAATTCTCCTACAGGACCAAGGTCAAGGCCGGAATAACCGGATATGCGCAGATCTACGGAAAATACAATACGATGCCATATGACAAATTAAAGCTTGATCTTTATTATATCGAGAATTATTCACTGTGGATGGATCTGAGGCTCATAATACTGACCGTAAAGATCATCTTTTCTTTAAGCAGTACCGAAGGGATCAAAGAGGGATACATGACTGCAATGTTTGAGGATGATAAGGATGAATGAGGAGCTTGTAAGCATTGTCGTTCCTGTATATAATGCGGGCACCGTAATAGAAGATACGATACAGTCGGTAAAGGCCCAGACCTATGAAAACTGGGAGCTTATTTTAGTGGATGATTCCTCTGAGGATTCAAGTGCCGCCGTGATCGGAAAGCATGTTTCGGATAAGATCATCTTTATCAGAAATACAGAGGGAAAAGGGGCCGCAAGTGCCAGAAATGTCGGGGTCAGAGCCGCTTCGGGACGGTATCTTTGCTACCTTGATGCGGACGATCTGTGGGATCCCGAAAAGATCGAAAAGCAGATAAGACATATCACTGAAAATGACTGTGCATTCAGCTTCACAGGCTACGAATTTGCGGATGAGTTCGGAGTGGGCATGAGCAAGATCGTCCATGTACCGAAAAAGATAAACTACAGACATGCCTTAAAAAATACAACCATCTTTACAAGCACCGTGATGTTCGATCTTAAAAAACTTACAAAAGAGGATATCATGATGCCCTGTGTGGAAAGCGAGGATACTGCGACCTGGTGGAAGATCCTTAAAAAGGAACAGTATGCTTACGGACTTGATGAATCCCTTACCCTCTACAGAAGGAGCAAAGGATCTTTGTCATCCGACAAATCCGTTGCGATAAAGAGGATATGGAATCTGTACAGAAACGTTGAGAAGCTTTCAGTGATCGAAAGCGCATACTGTTTTGTATTCTGGGCTTTTCATGCAGTACTTCGGAGGATATAGGATGAATCTTTCGGTGTGCCTGTCTGCAATGCATCTAAAAGACGCTTTTTATATAGACAGCCTTAATATCACAACGGATGCCGTAGTGGTCAACCAGTGCGATGAGGAAGGAAAGACCTGTATAGACCGGACGCTTGAGGACGGGCGCAGACAGGAGATAACCTACATATGCTCGAAGGAAAGAGGCTTAAGCAAGAGCCGAAATCTTGCGATAGAAAACGCTGCATCAGATATAGTCATCCTCTGTGACAACGATGTCGAATATGAAAAAGACTACGAGAAGAAGATACTTGATGCCTACGAAAGACATAAGGACGCCGATCTGATCGTTTTTTACATAAAGAGAAGAGAGAGGCTTAAGCCTTTGTCGAAAAAGGACAGGCGTCTTTCACATCTCCTTGCCCTTAAGATATTTTCTCCGGAAATATCCTTCAGGAAAAAAAGCATTGAAGGGATTTCCTTTAACGAGGATTTCGGAGCCGGTGCAAAATATATAATGGGGGAGGAGAATATTTTTTTGTATGAGTGTCTTAGACAGCATAAAAAGATTTATTACGTTCCCGAAAGGATAGCTTCGTTAAGGGATGAACAGTCCACCTGGTTTACGGGCTATGATGAGAACTTCTTTATCTCAAGAGGCGCAAACTACCGTGCGATGTCAAAGCGTTTCTGCCTCTTTTTGATCCTTCAGTTTGCCGTAAGGAAAAGAAGTCTGTACAGGGACCGGATGACAACTGCAAAGGCTCTTAAGAAAATGCTTGAGGGTAAAAGAGAATATGAAAGTATTT
>JAILPG010000330.1 GCA_024699595.1 Lachnospiraceae bacterium
TCTGTATCTTAGGAAGAGATACAAAAATACTAAGGTTTTGGCCGATCTGACCTGGTTTTACGCAAACAATGACCATCACGGCTATGAGCTGTGCAGGATATTCGCAGGTGCTAAGGGATCATCTTTTTCCCTTGAAGAAGCATCAAAAACAGAGATATTTAAGGTTACGGGACTGATCCCGAATCTCATGAAACCCTATGATACAATAACATCAGTTACTGAATTGAAGAAAAAAAAGTGCTTTTCCAGATCATCATCGCAGAGATTCGAACGCTTCAGAAGGTATCCGAACAGGCTCCTGAGAGAGATATACAAAAAAAAGCAGCAGGAAAACCTGATCGATGAGCTTTCTGGGAATGTGAGCAATAAGGATATTGTCAGGCCGGATGGCAGTGTATATAATGAGCTTTATGAGCTTGTAAGCGCACTTGATGAAGCAAAGGATCATTATATCACCGGTTTTTTCAGGGATGAAAAATATTATGTGCCGGTGCTTGATGAGCTTAAGCGGATATTTGTATTTCCCGCACTTGATGAAAAAAATGAGAGTATCGCAGACAGGATAAGGAGCGAAGAATCCGTATCCATCCATGTAAGGAGAGGAGACTACCTTACTCTTTATAACGGCCAGTTTAAGATCCTTTCACGGGATTATTACGAAGCAGCCGTCGGTGAGCTGTCACTGCATACGGGAAAAAGCATAGAGGAGCTTTCGTTTTACATCTTTTCGGATGATCCTGACTTTGCAAAAAAGGAGTTTGACTGGCTCCCCAAAAAAACGGTCATTTCAGACAATAAGGGCGATGAGAGCTATAAGGATATGCAGCTTATGAGCTTGTGTAAGCATAACATAATAGCAAACTCCACCTTCAGCGAGTGGGCGGCGCTGTTAAACGGTAACGAAGGACATATCACCATATATCCCGGTGATTATATGGAAAACGGAGATAACAACAGAAAAAGTCTTGAGGACTGGATAAAAATATGAAGACCAATATCATTGAATACCTGTTTGAGAGTACAGAAAAGCATCCCGACAAGACGGCATATTTTGATGAGATGACAAGTCTTTCCTATGGGACGCTCACAAAGAATGTTAAGGCCATTGCGAGTAAGCTTATCAAAAAATCGGGAACGGTCTGCAGACCGGTCCTCATATATATGGATAAGGCACCCAATGTCCTCTGTGCATTCTGGGGCGTGACCCTTAGCAGGAATTTCTATGTGCCCCTTGATACGGATATGCCTGATTACAGGATAAGCCTTATAGTGGAGAATCTGAAGCCGCAGGCTGTTATAACCGATATCTCACATTTTGACAAGGCAAGGACATTTTCCAACAATGTATACATATATGAAGAGATGACGGAGACGGATATCGATGAGGCTCTGATCGCAGAAAGATCTGCAACCGCTATAGATACCGATCCTGTCTATGTACTGTATACATCAGGCTCCACAGGCGTACCCAAGGGTGTTGTGGTAAGCCACAGATCATTGATAGATTACATTGAACAGTTCAATACCGAGATCGGAATAGGAAGCGATGATATCATAGCAAACCAGGCTCCCTTCTATTTCGATGCATCTCTTATAGATATTTACTGCACCTTAAAGGCCGGGGCGACAATGGGTATCGTGCCAAAGGACTATTTTTCCTTACCCTTAAAGCTTCTTGAGTTTCTCGATAAGTGGAAGATAACGACGATAAGGTGGGTTCCCTCCGCAATGAAGATGATATCTACCTTTAAGGGGTTTAAGACCTTAAGACCGGCTTATCTTAAAAAGATCATATTCGGGGCGGAGTCCATGCCGGTCAAGTGCTTTAATTACTGGAAAGAGAACTATCCCGATGCCGAGTTTGTGCAGATTTACGGCCCGACTGAGATAACCGGCGTATGTACCTATTATTTTGCAAAAAGAGAGTACGCCGATGATGAGGTGATCCCCATCGGAAAGCCGTTTAAGAATACCGAGATACTCCTTCTTGATGATGAGGACAAGCTTATCAGAAGATCGGGGATCGTAGGTGAGATCTGCGTAAAGGGAAGCTGCCTTGCTCTCGGCTACTACAATTCACCGGAAAAGACAGAGAGCGTATTCGTACAGAATCCCCTGAATCCCTATTATCCTGAAAGGATATACAGAACGGGAGATCTTGCAAAATACAATGATGATAAGGAGCTTGTGTTCGTATCCAGAAAGGATTTCCAGATAAAGCATATGGGACACAGGATAGAGCTTGGTGAAATAGAGAACGTAGCCGCTTCCTTATCCGGAATGAAGTCGGCCTGCTGTATGTTTGAGAAGGAAAAACAGAAGATAGTGCTCTTTTACGAGGCTGAGGGCTATGATGATGAAAAGGTCATGGAGGCCTTAAAAAAGAGGCTTGTAAGATATATGCTCCCAAATACGCTTCATAAGGTTGACAAGATGCCGCTTACAAAGAGCGGAAAGGTGGACAGGGTGGCATTAAGCACCACCTACGGGCTGTAAATACTGTTGTTTACTATAATTCATACGGAAAGGACTTAAATATGGAAGAACTGCTTGAGATCTTAAGATCGTTTCATCCCGAGATCGATTATGATACGGA
>JAILPG010000332.1 GCA_024699595.1 Lachnospiraceae bacterium
AGCCCATGGCACATCAAGGTTTCTTATTACACCTGTCGCTTCGATACCATCCATACCGGGCATCATATGATCCATAAGGATAAGATCGTACTCTTTGTTCTTCACCGCTTCTATCGAATCTTTACCGGAAGTGACGGCATCCGCCGCTATATCAAATTTCTTGAGAAATGCATTCAGAACCTTTAGGTTAACCTTGTTGTCATCGACTATCAGCACTCTTGCATCGGGATATTTCTTCTCTCCCGCATTCTGCTGCTTTTCTATGAGTTTCCTGGTCTCGGCAGACTCACGCTTGCCGTAGATATGGAAAGTCGTGTATCTGGCAGCCGTAAATACCTTCCGCTCTTCATCACCTGCAAAAGGCGTTTCATCAATGATCCCTTCATATACTTCGAAAGAGAAGGTACTGCCCTGCCCGTAAGTACTCTTTACGGAATACGATCCGCCCATCAGATCGATGATCTTTGCTGCAATGTTAAGACCAAGTCCTGTACCCGTGATCTCCCTGTTCTTCATAGTATCAACCTGGGAAAAAGGCTTAAACAGCCTGTCTATATCGGCATCCTTGATACCCCGTCCGGTATCTTCGACCGATACGGTCAATTTGACGCGATCGCCCTCAACATGCCCATCCACCGTCAGTTTGATGTGTCCGGTATCCGTGTATTTTTCGGCATTTCCAAGGAAATTCATGAACACCTGTCTTAAGCGCACATCATCTCCGTACAGTCTCCTGGGAATGGTTGGATCGATATCGACTAAGAACTCAACAGGCTTGTCACCGATACGCATGTTGGTGATGTTGATCACGGAGTTAAAGAACTCCACCACGTCATACTCAACGAACGTAAGATCGAGCTTGCCCGACTCGGCCTTGGAGATATCAAGGACGTTAGATACTATATCAACGAGCACCTTGCCCGCATCCCTTATCTGTACCACGTAATCATGGACAGCTTCCGGCGATTCTTCTTTTTCGGAAAGCTCACTCATGCCGATGATCGCATTAAGAGGAGTCCTTATCTCATGACTCATATTTGCAAGGAAACGGCTCTTAGCATCATTAGCTGCATCTGCGGCTTCCTTCAGCTGGCGCATCTCCTCCACGCGCTGGCGTATCTCCGAAACGTCGTTAATAGAGATGATGTAACCGATGTTGTTTCCGCCCTCAAACAGTCTCACGCACGTGCTCACAAACATCTTCCCGCCCTGCTCGAAATAGTGCTCACCAAGCCCCTGGAAAAGCGGAATATCCGGAAGATGCAGTGCGGTTCCCGGTACCATTTCCTTAAGAACGGGCAGATAAGTCTGAGCCGTGAAGTTACTGTCCAGATAGTTCTTCGATGCATCGGCTATGATAATGCCCATACCGATGTTTCGGTAGAGGTTTGCATACGCCACTTCGCGTACATCCGCCATCTTGCCGCTTGTAAGGGTAAAAGTGATCAGAACCGCCATGATACTCACTATCGAGGATGAAGGTTCAAAGCCGTTTAAGATGTTCAGGATATTCATAAACGTTCCGACTATGGGAAGAAGCGATTCAAGGAACAGAGCAAGTAAAAGCGCACGCATCCTGTTATTCCTGCTGCGGCGCAGTTTCTGCGCAAACAAAATGGCGCTTGCAAGAAGGAACACCGTCTCAATGATCATATATGTCCAGTAAACAGGAGTTTTATCCGTCACAAGATGCGGATACAGTCCCGTATCAACAAACTCGTATCCCGCATAATACAGATTTGCATACGGAGCAAGCACCACCAGGGTAAAGATGACTCCGCAGAAGTCAAAGAACAGCCACTTGAAAAATGAGGACAGTTTTATATCCAGGTAGTCACAGGTAAAACAGAAATAACCTGCGGGAAGAAAGGCAAGTCCGAAATACTGGATCACATAGCTTAGAAGAGCAGCCTCAGGCGTGCGAGCAAGCATTTCCTCAAGGTAGCCTAAGGAATAGAGCATCGTAAAGATGACCGTGAGCACAAGGTATCTGGAGCTTACGGAATTGCGCACGGAAAGAACTCTTCCTATCGAGAAAAAAGAAAGGAAGACACAGATCACCTGAAATATAAGAAGAATATTAAACATGCTCATAACCGATCACACCATGACCCCGTAATAATCCACCTTGCTTCTGGGGACTCTTCCCTGATCGCGGACCTGAAAACCCGCAGCCCTCATAAAGTTTACACCGGCATCTGAGGTAACCTCACAATAGCAGGCCTGCCCTTTTTCCCAGCCGTATCTGGTCATGGGGCGTAATATCTTCTCACTGTATTCATTACTGTCAAGCTTCGGATCTACCGCATAGGAAAATAGATACCAGTCATCCATTCCCGTGATGCTCTTATGCATCTTGCTCGAATAAGCCTGATATCTGAGAAGCTTACCCACTATACTAAGGCCGTTCTGTTTGTATATCTCGTAACCCCCGTTTTTCAGATACGCAATGATCGGGAGATTCTTGTTACCGGGAGGGACCCAGGCCGCAACCGCATTAAGATCTTCTGAATCGGCATAGGATATGCTGTTTGGCATTGAATAAAGGCCTGCACGCAGTATGTTTCTGGAAGTCGTCTCATTGTACACCCCGCCGCAGAACCAGATGAACAGATCATCTTTGGCATAGAACTTCACCATGACATCAAGCATCCTGTTAGTATCTTCCCTGGTATCTATGATATACATACCTTCCTGCCTTAGCATGGACTTTACTTCATTAATATTGATCGAACGTCTTGCCATAATCCATCACCAAACAAAAATCGAAGCCGCAACAAAACCATCCATTATTATAACACGAAACCCCCGTAAACTTCTTACAGGCTCCCTGAATTAATGAAGGTCACTATCTTATTAACCGCCAGTTCCGTGGGTGAGACGGTAATATCAATATTAACCTTATGAAGAAGCTTCACGTGCGCCTGTCTGTCGACCCTCGTTATGATCGACGAAACACCAACCGACCATGCATACATGCTTATGACGAGGTTAGTCTCGTCATTATCGGTAAGGGATACGACCGCATCGGATTTCTCCACGTTCTCCTCTTCAAGGACTTCCGTGATGTCTCCCGCAGCATAAGCCACATTTGCGGTAGGAAACTGCTCCATGAGCTCCCTGCATCTTGTGATGTCGTCATCAAGGATCGTCAGTTTCCTGCCGGATGAGATGAGCTTTTTTGCCAGATATCCGCCGGTAATCCCGCCGCCCACCAATACAATATTGTTACTGGATTTTCCTATATTTAAAAAGACTTCATCCGCAAGATCGGCCTTTGGTTTGACGAACAGGTCGATCCCGTAACGTTTCTTAAGACCCGCCTCTTCACTTACCAGATCAGGCATCAGTATACGCGCGACGCACTTTTTTACACCGATGGCCTTACCCTGCATGCAGGTTAACAGATTGATCTCATCGATATGGGTGAGTGCGATCAGATGATCCGCAGTCTCCGCGCCGGCCTTTCTTAATGTTTTCGCCGAAGCACCGCTGCCGCATACCCCGTTTACCGAGTATCTGTCCGTCACGTCATCAATCTTTGCTCTGTCCTTGTCGATGACCGTGATGTCATGCCCAGTATTATCGAGCATCTTGACGAGCGAATATCCTGTTTCCCCGAGCCCTACGATTATTATCCTCATACATACCTCTTAGCTTTATGCTCTTCCAATGCAAAATAAACCTTTTTGATGGTAAGTCCCTGAACAAGTACCGTAAAAAATATCGTCACATAAGTCACATTTAAGAAAATCCTGAAAACATCCGGTGCCAGATATTCCTCGGTCCCGATGGCGAGCGCAAGCGACAATCCGCCTTTTAAGGCAGACCAGGTCATGAGCGTGACAAATTCTCCCAGGCTGTAATTGCCGGGGATCTTTCTGCCTGTCAGGACAGAACTTGCAAATACTCCGATCATTCTTGACAGAAGTAAGATCACGACCCCGGCAGGTATCACTACCGGCGCGAACTTACATATCTCTATATCAAGAGCGTACAGCCCTATCATCACGAACAGTATCGCATTTAAGATCGTTTCCAGGATCTCCCAGAAATCGCTGTAATACTCGCACGGATCAATGACCATTACGCGGCGCTCCATCTTGTCCATTTTGTAGGAAAAATACATTCCGCAGACAACAGATGCGATCACGCCCGAAAATCCCAGATGCTCACATATCACGTAGACCAAAGACACATCCAGGAGTGATATAAGGATGTATCTGACCGGATCTTTATTGATCTCCATAAGCAGGAATAAAACAAACGAAACGACAAGAGCGACAGCTACGGCACCGACGATCTCTTTGAACATCAGCTTGAAAAAGTTACCGTCCGAGCTGTGAAGGATCACCGATCCTACGAAAATGAAAAGGGTAACTCCGGTGCCGTCGTTAAACAGAGACTCATTTTCGATGATCGAGCACACGTTTTTGGAAAGGCCGATCTTATTAAGGATACCCGTGGCGGCAATGGGGTCGGTCGGGCTTACAACGCAGCCAAGCAGAATGCACATCCAGATATCCATCGGAATATGAAACAGGAGTGCCACAAGATAAAACAGCAGTCCGTATATAAAAGAAGACAGGACCGTGGTAAGGAGTGCAAGCAGACAGATGGGCCTCAGATTCTGCCTGAACTTGCCCATGTTAACCTTGCTGGCCCCTGCAAAGAGCATAAAGCACAGCACTCCCCGCATAAGATACCGCTCAAATCCGAACTCACCGACGTTATTTGTAAACTTCTCGATCACATCGATACCAAATATCCTGCTGACCGCAGCCAAAAGCAGAGATATGATCAATGAAAACATGATAAGCGCGATATCGGTCTGTATATGAAAAAATCTCTCATTCAAAACCCCGATGCCCACTATGAAGGCCAACAGGATTATCAAAAAAAACAGTACATTCATGACCAGTATATTTTAGCACGATATCTGTGACAAATCCAACTGCTCTCCCTGATCTTTGCTTAGCCTCTAATTCAAGTAATCGTAAAGCATCCTAGGACACCTAATCAACAAAATTGTAGAATTCTACTTTTTTGCGGCATTGAGCGCGCCCTGTGAAAAGAATCCGGTTTCTACAATATATCCGTCTTAATCAACTGCACTTGGCTTAGTATATATACTGAAGTCATCAAGCACTTCAAGTATATCCTCAGTCAAATATGAGTCTGCCTTCTTCTTCAGTTTCTTTGGAATACCGAAAAAAGCTTCAGCCATCGATCCTGCGATCGCACCCAGAGTATCTGTATCACCTCCAAGTGAAATGGCATTACGGATAACATCTTCAAAATCCTTACCCTCAAGGAATGCCGTGATCGCCTCCGGAACCGTCCTCTGGCAGTCTTCAACGTGATGATATCCGGGCCTTATCTCGTCACAGCTTCGGGACAGATCATACCCAAATTCCTTAATGACATATTCCTTGATCTCTTTTTTAGATGATCCATTTCTGGCAAGATAGATAACTGCCGCCGTGGATTCCGCTCCCTTGATCCCCTCCGGATGGTTATGGGACACATTTGCCGTAGCTCTGGCGACTTCCCTGGTCCTCTCTATAGAATCATACAGCCATCCTGCTGCCGAAACACGCATGGCGGAACCGTTGCCATAACTGCCGTAAGGCCTTGCATTCTCTCCGTCATTAAGCCATCCGCGGAAACGTCCGCCATAACCGGCATTTGGATACCGATGCCCCCAATCCTGCATACAAGCCCTGACAGCTTCCTCAATCTCTGAAACATCTGCATCAAAGTCAACACTCATAAGTGCCTCAGCCACAGCTGCCGTCATAACAGTATCATCAGTGAATTCGCAGCCGATTCCAAACAGCTCGAAATCCTTGGTCTTATCTCCCCTGTCAAATTCAAATCTACTGCCGATAATATCGCCTAAAATCGCTCCATACATGATCTCTACCTACCTTTCTCAACTCAGATCACACAATGTTTCAAGTTCAAAAACAGCATACACCATGACCTTGAAAAATAAGTCGCCTGACAGACGACCTATTTTATGCATCCATCGCGTATACCCATCTTTTGAACCCGCTATTTAGTGCAGCATTCTGTCAAGTTAGGACTAAAATCATTTTGCAAAATATCAGTCCTTCAAACAACAAAGCGGAACAACATATACTCCATTATCCATCCGATACGCTACTTTATTTTTTGTAACAACCATCAAAAAAGCCGGCTTTCCTGTCTTTTCATGATCTATATCATCGGCAATCTTTACCAGATTTTCTGCAGCCTTCTTAATATCTGCATCACTGCCAAGTTTTACCTCAATAAGAGCCCAGGATCCATCATTAAACTGAATTACTGCATCAGCTTCTCTTTTCTTTGCATCTCGGTACTTATAAACACGAGCACCAATTGCATCCGCATACACCCTAATGTCATGCACAACCAAAGATTCAAATAAAAAACCGAAAGTCGTAATATCCTTGAATACTCCCTCCGGTGTGATTCCAAGGGCCGCAGCTCCGATTGACGGATCCGTAAAATGTCTTGTCTCCTTCGTCCTAATTGCTGTCTGACTCCTCAAATTCGGATTCCATGCAGGAAGTTCTTCTATGACATACAAATTTCTAAGTGCGTTTAAATACTTTGCAAACACGTCCTTATCAAAAGATTCATCACTACCCATGCAATCTGCGAGGAGAGTTGTGTCTGCAGCAGGAATCGATACATTTCTTGCGTATGAACGCATAAGTTTTCTCGCCTTTTGCTCATCTCTTCTAAGCGGAATATCCTTAAGTGAGAAAATATCATCTGTCACTACAACCTCGTAGTAATCTCTCGCCTGAGCAAGAGCAATATCCTTTTCCTTACCTATTGCGACCGGCCATCCTCCCCTGCATACATAAAACGCATAATCATTTATATCTTTTTTTGACGTTGCGGTAGAGAATTTTCCATTCTTTAAATCCAGCAATGATACAGTTCCATTACTGTCCCCTGTCTCAAATAAAGACATTGTCCGCATCATTTTTCGGATGATCCTTCCATTTCCTGTGTGTCTGCCGACTTCATCGTCCGCTTCTCGTTTACTCTTATCCGTAACGCTACCCGTGAGTATATACTGTCCAAACTCCCCGGTCTTATCAACCTCGTATTTTACCTGATCCCAGATAAAAGAAACATGCTGCCATTCATCAACAAGTATCGGCTTGGGACCATAGTTCAGAAAACTTGCCGGAGATATTTTTGCCAGTTCTATAAATTCATTCCTTGATTCGAGCGGCATAAGGTCTATAACAGTTTTGGCATACCGTTTTGCTGTGGTCGACTTTCCACACCATTTAGGACCTACGATTACCAGTGCTCCCTTGCTCTTCAATGTAAATTCCACTACCCTGTCAAATACCCTTGGGATATACCTGTCTTCACTCATCTCGTTTCTTCTCCATATAAAAAATGATCATTCCAAAGTTCACCACTTGTGAAATATTTTACGCAAAATCGGAAGAAAAGACAATAATAAATCGGAAGAATATTATGTATTAAATCGGATAAAAAAGCAATTTAGAATCGGATACTTGTAACCGCATCTATTCTCTAGCCTCATCACTGCTTTACGATATCAACAACCTCCCCGATATACATATCGTGCAGATCGTTATCGGCATACATCGTATCCACTACATCCTTAGGCATATTTTCCGGAAGTAGACGCTGTTTGAAAAGTTTCCTGCAGACAAGCGTAATCTCTGCTTCTTTGAAAGACATAGACTCCCCGGTCTTAACAGCCGTAAGACCTGATGCTGTCATCTTGTCCATATCCCTGCCGGATTTAGAGCCCAACACCCCAAGTTCCTTCTTATACTGCTCCGGGAAAAAGCTGACCGTAAAATACTCATTACTGTCCATGAAATCATGCGTATACCTTGATTCTCTGACATACACGGTAGCCACTGGCTTGTTCCAAATAGTACCAAGGCCACCCCAGCTTATCGTCATCGTGTTAAAATTACCTTCTGTCCCGGCCGTAAGCAACGCCCACGTCTTATCAAACTGACTGAAAATATCCATTGTAAATTCCATAATCCAAACCTCCTCAAATTTTAAAACTCATACCACTATTCCCGGCACTGTACTTTTCTATGTATCCTATGTATTCTAACCTTTATTCTCTGAATCATTATGTCGAAAAGACGATATGACAGCTATTACCATAGACAAAACTGAGGGAGCAGAAAAACAAATATATAATAATCTGTTGACAGAATTAATCCCTGATGTAAAAATCTGATAGTTAATATATGCGCCCAAAAAGAAAACCACCAGATACATTAAGACCACAATGAAAAGCGGTAGCATGATTCCCATCCATCTGCTGATATATATCAAAAAAAAAGATAGCAAACAGAGCCAAAACACACCATATACCAGCTCCGAGACATAGTGCGAATTTATCTCCTTCTCTTAATATATGAATGCGTTCTATCCATAATAATAAAAGAGTGAAACCTGTTATCATGTAGGCTGAAAACCAATCATAATTCACTATGGTATTCGCAGATCCGACTATTCTGTCAAATATGAACCAAAATAAAAACGGACATATCCATAATGCACAGGAAACATAGAGATTATCTTTTATAACAGTATAAAACAGGTCTGTATTGATAATAAACGGAATACAGGCCAGACACTGAGCTACTATTAAAAATATAAAAAAATAACCTGTAGTCTTTTGTTTGTTATTCATAGCAATCTTCCTCCCTTATTCTAATCCACGCACAATTAACAACCCCTTGTCACGATCTACATCTTCTCAAGATACTTAGCAGGCACTTCCTTGGTAAGCCATACACCATTCACGGACAGGAAAAAGAGGATGCCATCCCTGTACATCTCACCGCTCTTTACAATATAGATCACCGGCTTTCCATGACGCCTGCCGACCTTCTCTGCAGTCTCCACATCTGCTGACAGATGCACATATAATCGGGATTTAGGGATAAGCCCCTGCATATCGATCGAGCTTACATATTTCTCCCCGGTACCGTGATATAGGATATCCGGCGGAGCCACCTCTTTAAGCTCTACATCCACCGGAATGGAATGCCCCTGGTTGGCCCTTATAAGGGTCTTATCATCATTGAAAGAATAGCGGTTCTTCTCATCCTCTGCCACAATTCTCTCAAGCGATTCCATGTCAAGTGGATGTGTCCTGTTTACGCCACATATAAGCTCATCCACATTGGCCCATCCGTGCTCATCAAGAGTGATCCCGACCGTTTCCGGCTTGTGACGCAGTATTAGCGATATGAACCTGCTTGTAGATTCATCCCTTCCACTCATAAGAAATCACTCCAGCGAATACGACATCATCTCATATTTAAGCCTGCTGCCCTCGCTTATCTCGGGCGGAAGCAGTGCCCTTGCCACAAGCTTCAGATCATCAGACTCAATATCGGTCCGTCTAAGATTCGCATAATCCCCATCTATACTAACAACTTCGTAATACCACGTTTCCATATCTAACCTTCTTTTAGCCGTATCATATCCGTCATGATACAGCGGATATACTCAGATCCACGAATAATCCCCGCCTGTAATCGCAAGGCTTAGAAGAGTATCATACCGTTCCACATCATCGCCCTCTACCATCTGCAGCAATCTGGCACTCTCAGCTGCCTCCGGCATATCATCATCAGGCCAGATCTCCATATCCGGCTCCTCACCGCAGTACGGACATACAAGACGCGGAGCAACCCTCACATCCAAAAACCTCTCATGACAGCTGTCACATTCATAAAAACCTGCAATTTTCGTATCATCCGGTACGTAATACATGTCTTATTTCGCCCTCTCCGCGTACTCACTCATGAGCTATTTCAAATT
>JAILPG010000333.1 GCA_024699595.1 Lachnospiraceae bacterium
AGAAAGGTAATTTAATAATGTTAGGTGCAGATGCAATGGCAAAATGCCTTGAGGCAGAGGAGGTTTGTGCTGTATTCGGTTATCCGGGTGTCGCTATATGTCCATTCTTTAACAGCATGTTATCAAACAAAATCGACAGAATACTTGTTAGAACGGAACAGAATGCAGCGCACGCAGCCAGTGGATATGCCAGAGTATCTGGAAAAGTAGGTGTATGCGTAGCTACCTCGGGACCGGGAGCTACAAATCTCATAACCGGGATAGCTACCGCTTATGCCGACTCAATCCCCTTAGTATGTATTACCGGACAGGTGGATTCTTCCCTTTTGGGATCTGATGTGTTTCAGGAAGCCGATATAACCGGCGCAGCCGAATCATTCGTCAAGTACAGTTATTTGGTCAGAAACGCAGAGGATATCCCGCGGATCTTTAAGGAAGCTTTTTACATAGCTTCCACGGGAAGAAAAGGACCTGTCCTTATTGATGTTCCGATAGATGTACAGAACGCGGAGATAAAGAAGTTCAAATATCCCGAAGAGGTAATCTTAAGAACCTACAAGCCGACAGTAAAGGGACATGCCGTACAGATCAAAAAGGTAATGAGCGCCCTTTCAAAGGCAAAGAGGCCGATAATCTGCGCAGGCGGCGGAGTCATATTAAGCGGAGCCAAGGAAGAACTCAGGGATTTTTCCCACAGAAACAAGATACCTGTTGTAACAACCATGATGGGGATCGGCATAATGCCAAATGACGATCCGTTTTATTTCGGAATGGTGGGAAACAACGGAAAATCATATGCAAACAGGGCAATGAATGATTCCGATCTTCTCATAATGATCGGAGCAAGAGTGGCAGACAGAGCGATATCACAGCCCGATCTTGTCACGGAAAATACAATACTCATACATATAGATGTGGATCCTGCCGAGATAGGAAAGAACGTTGGACCCACCATCCCTCTAGTAGGAGATATAAAGGCCATATTTGAGGACATGGCCGACAAAAAGACTGAAGCGGATTACAGCGCGTGGTTAAACACGCTTAATGAATATAAACAGAACGAAAAGCCGAGGAAGAAGCCGGATGAGAGATATGTGGATCCTGCTGTATTTATCACAAAACTCTCCGATAAACTTGATGACGACTGCATATATGTTGCAGATGTAGGACAGAACCAGATGTGGTCCTGCGGTTATCACAAGGTAAAGCACGGACAGTTCTTAACCTCGGGCGGAATGGGTACGATGGGATATTCGATCCCCGCAGCGATCGGTGCAAGGAGAGCAGCGCCGGAGAGACAGATTGTAGCTGTATGCGGAGACGGATCGTTCCAAATGTCGATGATGGAGCTTGCCACTATGGTGCAGCATGATCTTCCGGTAAAGATCATTATCTTCCATAACGGATATCTGGGACTCGTAAGAGAATACCAGCAGAATACTTACAAAGGAAACTATTCGGTGGTCGATCTGTCCGGAAGCCCCGATTTTTCAATAATAGCAAAGGCTTACGGCATAGAATGCATAAAGGCCGAAAACATGGATGACATAGATGATAAGATCGATGAGTTCCTGAAACTGAAGGAGCCTGTTATAATGGATGTTATGATCGATCCCATGGATGTGGTAAAATAAAGAGGTTAAGATGAAGAGGATTTATTCTGTTTTAGTGGAAAACAGATCCGGAGTACTTGCAAAGGTCGCGGGATTGTTTGCAAGAAGATGTTTTAATATAGATTCACTGGCAGTGGGAGAGACCTTTGACAGGGATATCTCCTGTATCACGATCGTTTCATCCGGAGAGAAGAATACACTCGAACAGGTTGAAAAACAGCTGAATAAAAAGCTTGATGTTATAAAGATAAAGACCTTTTCCGAAAACGAGAGCTTAAGCCGTGAACTCATACTGGTAAAGGTCAAATATAACAAGCACAACAGGAAAGAGCTTATGGAAATATGCGAGCTGTTAAAAGCAAGCATAGTCGATATGTCCAAGAGCATGATGACGATCCAGCTCTGTGATGTTCCGGAAAAAACGGAACTGCTTATGCAGAGCCTTTCATCCATAAGCGTTGTAGAGGTTGCCCGCACCGGGACCCTGGCCCTTCAGAAGTGTTCACTCAACGAGCAGTAAGGAGTATATATATGCAGAGAAAAGTATTTCAGCTCATAGTAGATAATACCTCCGGCGTATTAAGCCGTATTTCCGGGCTTTTCAGCCGCAGGGGCTATAATATAGAAAGCATTACCGCGGGCGTTACCCAGGATCCGAGATATACCCGTATCACTATCGTTACATCAGGTGATGAGGATATCCTCGATCAGATCGAAAAACAGGTGGCAAAGCTCATTGATGTGCGTTCCATCGAGGAATTAAGACCAAACGACTCTGTATACAGAGAGCTCATCATGATAAAGGTTAGAGCCAATGCATCACAGAGGGTTGAGATAGCTACGGTCGTCGATATATTCAGGGCAAATATCGTCGATGTAGCAGTAGATTCTCTCATAATAGAGCTTATAGGCGACCAGCCCAAGATCGATGCCTTTATCGCGATGTTTGAGGGCTATGAGATACTTGAGACCGCAAGGACAGGTATCGCAGGATTATCAAGAGGTACAGAAAACATAATAACAATCTAAAAATATAAATTATAATTCACGGAGGAGAACTATGGCAAAAATTTATTATGAGGAAGACTGTAATCTGTCAATGCTTGAGGGTAAGACGATAGCCGTTATAGGTTACGGAAGTCAGGGACATGCACATGCCCTTAATGCAAAGGAATCAGGCTGCAACGTTATCATCGGTCTTTATGAGGGATCAAAATCCTGGGACAAGGCTGTAAAGCAGGGATTTGACGTGTATACGACAGCTGAGGCAGCAAAAAAAGCTGACATCATCATGATCCTTATCAATGACGAGAAGCAGGCAGATATGTATAAAAAGGATATCGAGCCGAACCTTGAGCCCGGAAACATGCTCATGTTCGCACACGGCTTTAACATCCATTTCGGATGTATTGTACCTCCCAAGGATGTCGATGTAACCATGATTGCTCCCAAGGGACCCGGACATACCGTAAGAAGCGAGTATCAGGAAGGCAAAGGTGTTCCCTGTCTTGTAGCCGTATATCAGGATGCAACGGGAAAGGCACTTGAGATGGCACTTGCATATTCGCTTGCTATCGGCGGAGCAAGGGCAGGAGTGCTTGAGACAACCTTCAGAACAGAAACAGAGACCGATCTTTTCGGTGAGCAGGCTGTTCTCTGCGGCGGTGTATGCGCACTCATGCAGGCAGGCTTTGAGACTCTGGTTGAGGCAGGATACGATGAGAGAAACGCATACTTTGAGTGCATCCATGAGATGAAGCTCATCGTTGACCTTATCTATCAGTCAGGCTTTGCAGGAATGAGATATTCGATCTCCAATACGGCTGAGTACGGCGACTATGTAACAGGTCCCAAGCTCATCACCGAGGAGACCAAGAAGACCATGAAGAAGATCCTTTCAGACATCCAGGACGGAACCTTTGCAAAGGAATTCTTACTTGACATGTCGCCTGCAGGCAGACAGGTTCACTTTAAGGCTATGAGACAGAAAGCAGCCGAGCATCCTTCAGAGAAGGTCGGAGCCGAGATCCGTAAGCTTTACAGTTGGAACAACGAAGAAGACAAGCTTATCAACAACTGATATATTTAAATACAGCCCTTATCCGTTATAGCTGTTTGCCGGGAAAATTCTTTTTCCTGATCAGGATTTGTAACGGATAAGGGCTGTTTTCACAAATCGGAGGTAGCGCATGAATCATATCATTACAATAAGCAGAGCATTTGGATCGGCAGGAGCGGAGATAGGAGAGAAGCTTGCAGCACGGTTTGGCGTCAAATATTATGATAAAGAGCTGTTAAAAAGAGCCTCCGAGGAGTCGGGCATGTGTCATGAGATATTTGAAAATCATGATGAAAAGCCCACGAACAGCTTTCTGTATAATCTTGTAATGGATACATATTCTTTTGGTTACGGAGCTTCACCCTATGTGGAGATGCCGATAAGCCATAAGGTCTTTCTTGCACAGTTTGATGCCATCAAGAACATAGCAAAGGAGGGACCCTGCGTTATCGTAGGAAGATGCGCCGATTATGCGCTTTCCGAATTTGACAATGTTCTCAATGTCTATATTCACGCACCGCTTGAAAAGAGAATAGACCGTATAAGCAAAAAATATGACCTTACAAAAGAAAAAGCCCGTGATATGATAATAAAGAAGGATAAACAGAGGGCAAACTATTATAATTATTATTCCTCAAAGAAATGGGGAAAGGCTGATACCTACCATGTCTGCATCGACAGCTCATTACTTGGTATAGAGGGTACGGTTAACGCATTATACAGCTTGATTGATTCTATAGAGGCTTGATCGGTTAATGAAGAAGTTTGATAAGAAATATCTGCATACGGGAATAATGATCGTTGTAAGTCTGTGCATCTGCATAGTCTTTTATCATATGATCACAAACGGTGCAAAGGGATTTATTTCCGTTAAGGATAAGTTTATCAGCATCATGCTTCCGATCATAGACGGCTTCGTCATTGCCTATCTTATGAATCCCGTGATGATATTCATAGAGGAAAGCATATTAAAGCCGCTGTTTAAGAAATGGAAGAAATACCAGGATACCAAGAAGATGCAGGCGGTGATCCGAGGTATTTCCGTTTTCTTTACAATGATCATATTTGTGCTCATTATCTCAGGTCTGATAACGCTTATCGTTCCTCAGCTTGTGAACAATATTGAGAGCATCATCATGAAGATGCCGTCTTATCTTAATTCCATGAACAGATGGATATCAACGTCGCTTAGCTCCAATCCCGATATAGAAGAGCTGTTTGAGACCTATTCCGAGGAGGTCGGCGACTTTGTAAGTACCAAGATAATCCCTGCGATCAACTCAATGATATCATCGATATCGAGCGATATCATTTCCAGACTCTATGATGTTTTAAAGGGTACTTTTAAATTTATAGTTGGTACGATCATATCGATATATCTGTTATACCGCAAAGACATCCACATCGCTCAGCTTAAAAAGATCCTGTATGCATACATGAAAAAGGAAGCTGCAGATGATTTTATAAGCAATGCAAGGTTTGTTAACAATACCTTCGGCGGATTTCTCTCGGGTAAGATCCTTGATTCGATCATAATAGGAATAATATGCTTTATCATTATGAGTATAATGAAGCTTCCGTATGCGGTATTGATAAGCTTTATCATAGGTGTTACGAACGTGATACCGTATTTCGGTCCCTTTATAGGAGCCATCCCTTCGGGATTCATCATACTGCTTATAAATCCCAAACAGTGCCTGATATTCCTGATAATGATACTCATACTGCAGCAGTTTGACGGAAATGTGCTCGGTCCGAAGATACTCGGAGGAAGTACAGGTCTTTCAAGCTTCTGGGTAATATTCTCTATCACCTTATTTGGCGGACTGTTAGGACCTGTGGGAATGTTCATCGGAGTGCCTGTATTTGCCGTTATCTATTCAGCTTATAAGGCTTATATCGAAAACAGACTTGAAAAGAAGGGAATGCCTGTCGCTACCGAAGATTATATGGAAGCGGAAGTCCATCAGAGCATACATTTCATTAAAAAGAAAGATGCTGCAAACGGCGAGGACGTCGTTCCTGAAGAAAGGCCGCATTTCATCCTCAGTGAAAAATATACTAAAGGTCTTAAGCAAAAGCTTGAAAAGGTAGACAAGGCAAAGGATCAGGATAAGGATTCTGATGATAAGGATTCCGATGATAAGGATTCAAACGCTAAGGATTCATGACCGTTTCCTTCTGACATGAGCATCAGTTATTCGTATATGAATGTAGAATGATGTTTTACAGTCTAACGGAGGTAATGCTATATGAAGCTTACAGGTGTACTCAAAGATAAAGTCGAACAGTCAAAAAACAAGGATGAAGCAAGGGAAATAATCGAAAAAGCCGGCATGATACTTACCGAAGATGAGCTTGAAAAGGTCGCAGGCGGCATAACTGTGGGCGTAAACGGAAATATCATAAAACCCGGCAGATATTGACGTCTGTCCCTGCAATAGATGTTTCAAAGCTGGAGGTCCCCATATAATAAAATTAAACATACAACTATTCGTTAAAGTTGTCTTTCGCGAATAGTTGTATGTATTTAGTTCCACTGTCTTTTCCCCTAAAAGAAATCCAAATAAAACGGTGTATTATACTTATACAGAGGTGCGAACCTGCGTTGAATATGTGCGGGGGTCGTACCATTTTTTATTCCACAACACTTGCTCGGAACACTGCGATCAACTTTGCAAAATCAATCCCGCCATATGCGTTAAGCAATGTCAGAAGGTTGAATCCTGCGGGGATGACAAGCATATAAGTTATTCCGTCTACAGTATATGTAAGAGTGATCGGTGCATCATTCTTTGCAGAAAGTGCTTCCACAACAGATGCGGAAAGTCCTGTCTGTGCAAGATTCGGTACGCTCACTACCCCGCCGCTTGCAGGCATGGCGTTTATTTCTGCTATTATTGCAGCTTCATTAGCTGTACTTATCGTCATTGCAGTCTGATCCGTTGTATCTGCAAGACCAATTGCTATCGGGGCAACCGGATCCGGTGACGGTGACGGTGAAGGCGCAGGCGTCGGATTTGTCTGCTGTATTGCCTCTACCACAAGACCGAACATCTGCGGTGACAGTTCGATACTGTTCCCGTTATATCCCGTAATATTCAATACATAGTTGTTGCCCTGCTTCTCAAGGGTATATGTAAACCCTGTTACATTGGCCTGACCGCTCTGATTAACCTCGTATCCACTGTCTGCAACTATCGTGATGGTACCTTGGCCGTTACCGCCCGTAACATTGATATAGTACCTCGTATCTCCGTCTGTTCCGTCAGAATTCTTCAACTTCTTTTCAGTAAATCCCGTACCATACCCGGCGCTGCTGTGCTCATCTGCTACGAAGCTTACGGAGCGGTACTCATTGGTTGCACCTGTAGTGGTTGCATCGGAAAAGTTGTTTGTAACAGAAGCCGAAGCATCCAGTTCTCCGCCGTAGTAATTTGTTACAGATACTACTCCGGTGATACTGCCGCCGTACTGGTTTTCTACCGCATTATTCTCCCCCGAAGAATAGGATACGCTTCCAAAGTTATCTGTTACTGTACCGCTACCGGCCAATGCGACTGTACCTGTGTTCAATTCGACAACACCTCTGTTTGCAGTAATGGTGCCCTTATTCAGTTTGACCGTGCCGTTTGATAAATTGTTCGTTACGGTTCCGTAGTTGGTCGTGACGGTGCCGCTGTTATTTGTGACAATACCAGTGCGCTTGTTTTCCTCCACCAGACCGGTATTATCTGTTATAATTCCCGCATTTTCATGAACGCCTTTTGCTATATAGCTACTATAGATTGTTGTTGTCGGATCATTGCCCTCATTCGTATTAATAAGCCCCTGATTTGTATGGACGGCGCCCTGATTATCGTTAATATACCCATTCTCATAATTTGTAGTGACTGTTCCATTGTTGGTTCGGATACCATTGCCGTCATATGAGCCATTCGTCAGTCCTGTACAATTTCCCGCAACAGTACCATTATTTGTTACAATCTTTCCTTTGCGGCTATAATCATATGTCTTATTATTACCTACCTCTCCGTTATTGGTCGTGATGGTGCCGTAATTATCTCGTACATATCCTGCGCTGACGTCTTCGCTTTGCTTTGCCTTATTATCATTCACGCTGCCGTAATTTTGAGTGATCTGACCGTAATTCTCATTAACAG
>JAILPG010000183.1 GCA_024699595.1 Lachnospiraceae bacterium
ATCTGCTCAGCGGGAGAATTATATGCTGTCTTGATACTTCCGTCTGCATATACAATGATCGTTCCCGCTTTGTCGGAACGCACGGAGGAATAGAAACCTTTATTCTCATCCGCATAATCAATGCCCGTGTCATAGAACTCCTCACCTGACACCTGCGTGATCTTATATGTCTCACCCTCAGAAAGAGCGGGAAGCCTGAATTCGTAAACCGGCTCTCCGCCGACATCCGCCGTATTACCGTAGCAGGCAATATCAAGATCTCCGCTCTGCTGCATACCCGCCGATATGACCGCTTTCTTTTCGCCCTTTTCGACGGTAAATCCGGGATATGACGTATACAATGAATAATAGGTACTGCGTTCGGGATCGAGTGATAAAGCATAGTTATATACCATACTGGGTGCAACGAGCATGCTTCCGTCTCTCAGATCATTAATGTCAAGAGCATATTTAAGAAGGATAGTATCATAGCCGTTGTTTGTCCAAAATTGGATCCAGTCACCCTTCCCGCCTGATGTATCGCAGCTCCACTCAAATTCACCGTTCTTCTTTTCTATCAGGAGCTTATACTCCTCATCATTGCCTTTTGCACAATCATATACAGTCATAGAGTATGTACCATCATTGTTGGCAACAAGATCATATGCTATGACTGCATGCCCTCCGCTTTTTTTGCTGACTGAATCTTCAAGCCTTATTCCAAGCACTACAGGATACATTGTTCCCTGCATCTTACCGATGATATCTTCTATACAGTCGGATTCGCTGACATATCCGGTTTTATTGTACTGGTTTTTGTCTCTCGTTACTGTATCACTGCTTTTTCTCATAGTCGGAAACATGCCGATATATTGCTTGAGATAGTAGAAGTTCATCATACTTTCGATCTGACCGACATCAAGATCACCAGCTATATTATAATTAAGCGTTCCTGCATCATTCTCCAGGTGTTTAACTTCTCCGGGATAGCTGTAACGCGCATTGAATTTTTCCAGATGTATATCACCAGTCTTCAGAAGAATAGCCGTAGAAGACATTCCAAAGCATGAACCTCCCCATGGGGAACTCTTTTTCTTGGAGATCATGGTCTTTTGATCATCCGATAAGTTTTCGTTAAACTTATTGTAGTCACCATGGCTTATCTCTTTGTCTATCGGTTTGTATTTAGGACTTGACTGCCCCGTCAGTATCCCGCTGAAAAACTCACTCGAATTGCTGACACCCCAAGCATCTTCTTCAATATCAAAGTTGCCTTTTCCTCGTTTCCATTTTGCATACAGTGATATATCATCTTCGATGGATTCTCTCGCGAAGATATTAAGGAAACCAAAAAACGGATAACCGGAACAATCAGGAGTTGAATACCATCCCTTGAATATATAGCCGTCGCGTTTGGGTTCATCAGGTTCTTCTATATCTTTACCGTTTTTAAATGTCTCTATCTTATAGGTATTCTGCGTCCCGTCATGCCAATAATACTTAACCGTAAAATTCTCCAGCATCTTCAGGTTTATCGGCAATTTTACCGTATCCTTGGATTTCGAACGATATATATATACATATATGGGTTCATCGGCGACGAATGACAATCCGGGCTGTATTGTAAATTCTCTTTTAGAATTTCCTTCAAAAGTTTTTCCCGCTTGGTAAAGGACCACTTTTTTGACATCCGGTATATCCTTTCCAACCACAACATATATTGTCACTTCTTCATCCGAACCCACGCAGAAATACTCGGTTGTATCAAGCAGATCACGTCTTGAACCGTTACGTTTAATGCTTACGGTCGTGGTTTCACCCCTTCCAAGTTCACCTGCAAGGTTGAGAAAGGCCTGGATAAGTGCTTCAATGTTCTTTGCTTCAAAGTATCGGCTTGAATCTCCCGCAACATTTATCAGTACGTTTCTCTGTGCGGCTGATGTTCCCAGTCCGACACTGTACATCATATATGAATCCTGCATCTGCGCAGCTTTCTCATATATATTATCTTTATTATCATTCGGTTCGCCATCACTGAACATTATCATGAACCGGTAATCCGCCGTACTTGTTTCAAGAAGTGTTTCGGCAGCATTAAGAGCTCTTAAATACTCCGTGCCGCCACGATCGAACAGCTTGTTTATCCTTTCGTTAAGCAGTGTCCTGTTTGTGGTAAAGTCGCTCTCGGTTACTGCGGAATCATCATACGATATAACGGCTATCCTGGTGTTATGTATCCGGCCACCAATTTCATTTACAAAGGTATTTGAAGCTTCCTTGAGCGTATCCATCTTCCCGCTCATGCTTCCCGAACGGTCAAGTACAAGCACTACATCTTTTGTCGGAGCCGTATCATCCCACGTTTTAAATGTAGCCATATAGTATTCCCGTTTGATCTTATCAGTCCAACCGGTACCTTTTTCGGGGTAATATACCGTATATTCATGGTCCTTTGGCAGACAGTCTTTACCGAGCTTCGGAGCATTGCCGCAGAATACCATCTCCTTAAGAGCACTGCATCCGGTAAATGCCTGTTCTTTTATTTCCGTGACCGTGGCAGGTATCTCGATATATTTGAGTGAAGAACACTTATAGAATGCAAAAGCACCTATGGATGTCACATTTTCCGGGATTTCGAGCGCAGTAAGGTTGCTAAGTCCGCAGAAGAAATAATCACCTATTGTTGTGAAAGCATCATCCAAATGCACTGTGGTTATAAGACAGCTTATTCCGCTCCATGGAGCAGGGGCGTTTTCGGTAAAGTCAGTTGCTACCCCACTTCCGGTTATCTCAAGAATGCCCCCGTCAAGATCGGCAGTCCATGAAGGCGTGCCTGTGGCATTAATGATAACCCCGCCAAAGCTTTCCTTATTTCTTGTAAGATTGCTTCCTATGCTTAATTCTGTCAGCGCGTTGCAGCCATAGAAAACGTTAGTATCCAGTTTAACATCATTACTGATCTTAAGAGTTTTTAATCCAACGCAGGAGTAAAACGCACCGTAACCGACATCGCAGCCTGCCGGTATTGTAATGTTATCGAGTTTTTCACAGTTTTCGAATGCATATCTTGAAAGCTTTGTGAGTTCGTCAGGAATGCTCGCGATATGTTTTCCTTTATCATCTTCCACAAATACTTCATCTAATGATCTGCAATTACAAAACGCGTAATCGGATAATATTTTAAGGTTTGCCGGAAGCTTTACTTTTACGAGATTTCTACAGTTGTAAAAAGCGTAGTTCCCTATTTCAGTGACCTTCTCCGGAATAGTCACATCAGTAAGCGCTTCTGCTCCGTATAATGAATAAGCAGGAATCTTTGTTATTTCGTCATCAAAAACTATCTCATTTACTGAATTGAAGGCATATGATGATATTTCAGTAACGCTCGCCGGTATTGTTATCTTTGCAAGGGAAGTACAGTTGTAAAATGCGTATCCCCCGATCTTTGTAAGACCTTCAGGTAACGTGGTGCTGCTTAATGATGAGCAGTTGTAGAATGCCGAACTCCCCATCTGAGTTAAACTTTTAGGAAGCACTATAGCAATAAGAGATGTACAGCCATAAAATGCCGAGTTACCAATCTGGGTAACCGAATTAGGAATAGTAACATCCTTGAGGTTTTCAGCTCCATAAAAGCAGTAGTTAGGGATACTTGTTGCATCAGCATCAAAAGAGGCACTCTCTATGCAGTTAAAATTACCGGAACTTACAGAAGTAACGCTTTTAGGTATGTTTATCGACGTTAGCGAAGTACAGTTATAAAAGACCCCAGAATCAATCGAGGTCACGGTTTGCGGGATCACTACTTTCGTTATATTTTCATTACCGTAAAAAAGGTGATATCCGAGTTCTGTTACTGTATAACCGTCAACTGTATCAGGTATGGTTATTTCTGTATCGGTACCCGTATATTTTGTCAGTTCTGCGTTGCTGCCCCAATAAGTATATTCATAATCGCCCGCCGTGCCGGTAGCGGATTCTTCAATAATCGCGCTGTCGTCCGGCTGTACGGGATTATCAATATCTGTCGCCCCGGTGTCATCTTCGGGTATTTCCTGCGCATCATCAGTAACAAGCTGATCATTGTCGGGGGCTATGAAGGGCTCCGTTTCACCGTCCTGAACATCTTCATCATATGATCCGTCCGTGTCAATGTCCAAAATATCGGTTTCCTGCTCATATTCTGATTCAACCTTGACATCCTGAGCACTGATCACCAATTCGTCAGATGCAAATACATCAAAGGGAATGCTCGTGACGATCATGATCGTACCGATCAAACCAGCCGTAATGCGCTTAAATACTCTTTTCATCCGTTCTTCTCCTTATCCCTTAACAATCATTGATAATACCGTACATGTCATGAAAACCCACTAACAATAATACGACTGGCTCACTATCCATTTCTTCAGCTTTATCTGTATCCCTATAAGCTGAAATAATCCGCCGTCAAAGTATGATTCTTTCATCTTTTCCTCCTGTATCCTTTGCGTAATGTTCTACCACATTGTACTACATTTTCAGATGTATTGATCAATATTCCAACTCAGGTACAGCGGTATGCTGTATGTAAGTGTTTTCCCACATAAGTTTTCAGCTATGTTTTTTTCGGAAAGCTTGATCCCATGAGCAGGTTCATATTTACTGCAAAACTGTTTAAAGCTCTTTGCCTGTGTATTGTCGGCAGATTTTACTTCTACCGGGATGATAGCAGAATTCTCTTCAAAAATAAAATCAATTTCCGCAGTATTGCCGGATCGCCAGAAGAATGGTTCTTTATTTATGACTCTCAACTCGTTCATCACATAGTTTTCAGCAAATGCCCCTTTAAATCTCACGTACAAGGGTGATTCTTCCATTATCGTTTCGGCTGATACTCTTGATTTTGCCCTGAGTAATCCTATATCTGACAGATATACCTTAAAATATGTCTTATCTGCAAA
>JAILPG010000005.1 GCA_024699595.1 Lachnospiraceae bacterium
TTTCTCCAGTACTGGTAGAAATCGTAAGGAGTGGTCTTTTCGGCATCAAGCCATACGGCTCCCGATACCGTTTTGCCCATCTTCTTTCCTTCCGAATTGAGCAAAAGGGTTATGGTCATGGCATATGCATCCTTTGAGAGCTTTTTCCTGATAAGCTCTGTTCCTCCAAGCATATTGCTCCACTGGTCATCTCCGCCAAACTGCAGATTGCAGCCGTATCTCCTGTAAAGCTCCAGGAAATCATAGCTCTGCATGATCATGTAATTAAACTCAAGGAAGGTAAGTCCTCTCTCCATCCTCTGCTTATAGCACTCGGCACGCAGCATGTTATTCACCGAAAAGCAGCTGCCCACCTCCCTTAACAGATCCACGTAATTTAGCTTTAAAAGCCAGTCCGCATTATTTACCATCCGGGCTTTTCCCTCTCCGAATTCGATAAATCTGCTCATCTGCTTTTTAAAACATTCGATATTGTGATCTATGTCTTCTGTTGTAAGCATCTTTCGCATATCGGTCTTTCCGGAAGGATCTCCTATCATTCCGGTACCGCCGCCCAAAAGAGCAATAGGCTTGTTTCCTGCCATCTGGAGCCTTTTCATGAGACATAAGGTCATAAAATGTCCTACATGCAGACTGTCTGCCGTCGGGTCAAAGCCAATATAAAACACGGCGTTTCCGCTGTTTATAAGTTCTTTTATTTCTTTTTCATCCGTCACCTGGGCAATGAGGCCTCTGGCAACAAGTTCTTCGTATATCTGCATGACTGATCTCCTGTAATCTGTGATTTCTGTGATAAAACAAAGGGAAGGCGATAGATTCACCGCCTCCCCGATAGTCTGACCTTATACAGACCCTGTATGATCTTTTAAGCGATCAGAGGATCATAAACTGGGACCTGCGGCAACCAATGCCTTACCGGCATCATTGGTCTCATACTTCTTAAAGTTCTTGATAAATCTTCCTGCAAGATCTTCGGCTTTCTTATTCCACTCCGAAACATCAGCATAGGTGTCTCTGGGATCAAGGATAGCAGGATCAACGCCGGGAAGCTCTGTGGGAACCTCAAAATCAAAATAAGGTATCTTCTTGGTGGGAGCCTTGAGTACATCACCGTTTAAGATAGCGTCGATGATTCCTCTTGTATCCTTAATGGATATCCTCTTTCCGGTTCCGTTCCATCCTGTGTTTACAAGATAAGCCTTTGCTCCGCTCTTCTGCATCTTCTTTACAAGCTCCTCACCGTACTTGGTAGGATGAAGCTCTAAGAATGCCTGTCCGAAACATGCAGAGAAGGTAGGTGTGGGCTCTGTGATGCCTCTCTCTGTTCCTGCAAGCTTTGCGGTAAATCCTGAAAGGAAATAATACTGTGTCTGCTCCGGTGTAAGTATTGAAACAGGAGGCAGTACTCCGAAAGCATCTGCCGAAAGGAAGATAACATTTTCCGCATCGGGACCTGAGGAGATCTTGTTAACGTTCTTTGCGATCTTCTCGATATGCTCGATGGGATAAGATACACGGGTATTCTCCGTAACGCTTTTGTCTGCAAAATCAATCTTTCCGTTTGCATCAACGGTAACGTTCTCAAGAAGAGCGTCTCTCTTTATTGCATTATAGATATCAGGCTCTGATTCCTTGTCAAGGTTGATAACCTTTGCATAGCATCCGCCTTCGAAATTGAATACGCCGTTGTCATCCCAGCCGTGCTCGTCATCACCGATGAGTAATCTCTTGGGATCGGTTGAAAGAGTTGTCTTTCCTGTTCCTGAAAGTCCGAAGAAGATTGCGGTATGCTTTCCGTCCATATCTGTATTTGCTGAACAGTGCATTGAAGCCATTCCGTTAAGAGGAAGGAAGTAGTTCATCATTGAGAACATACCCTTCTTCATCTCTCCGCCGTACCATGTATTAAGGATAACCTGCTCGCGGCTTGATACGTTGAAAAGAACTGCTGTCTCGGAATTGAGACCAAGCTCCTTGTAATTCTCAACCTTTGCCTTTGAAGCCGTATAAACGATGAAGTTGGGCTCAAAGTCCTTAAGTTCTTCCTCGGTAGGCTGGATGAACATATTCTTTACAAAATGTGCCTGCCATGCAACTTCCATGATGAAACGTACAGCCATACGTGAATCCTTGTTTGCTCCGCAGAAGGCATCCATTACATAAAGAGATTTGCCTGATAATTCTTCGGTTGCAAGCTTCTTGCAGGCTTCCCATGTTTCCTGTGATGCAGGATGGTTATCATTGGGATATTCCGGGGTTGTCCACCATACAGTATCCTTTGACTTGTCATCCATAACGATGAACTTATCTTTAGGTGAACGTCCGGTATAGATACCTGTCATAACATTAACAGCATCAAGCTCTGTCATAACACCCTTATCATAGCCTTCAAGGCTGGGATCCATCTCATCCTTATACAACTGCTCATA
>JAILPG010000039.1 GCA_024699595.1 Lachnospiraceae bacterium
GATCTTCACAGAGCCATAAGGCTCTTTGAGCAGTACTTAAAGATCTGCAATAAGGGACGGTCAGAGGCCGGGGAAGAGGACATCGCGGCCACCCTAAATGCTACGCCGTTTCTGATACAGTGCTACTACGAGGATATTTTACAGACGAGATCCTTCAGAAGCCTTGAGAAGCTTGCCGAGCTTGCGGATGTTGGCGGATGGAGAATGGCACAGAAGTATCTTGTGTCCTATTATTCGGACACGGAAAGCGATCATGGCAACGAGTTTCTGGCCTCAAAATATAAAAAGAAGCTTGCAAAGAACAGGGAAAATCCTTATCTGCAGCTTGGCAGGATAAGAGGAGGCATGAATTCCCTGCTCATGAACCTGAGGGTCACGGGAGCCCTTTACGGTTTTTCGGACGGGAAACATGTAAAGAGCGCGCTTGCCCTCAGAGATCATCTGCTGTTAGGAGAGGAGCTCAATGAAACAGGGTTTGAAGACAATGCGGCTCTCTGCTATCTGCTTATGGGGGAGATGCTTTTTACCACAAGAGCAATGGAGAACAACCTCTTACGGGCTGAGATATACATAAAGAATTACCTTGACAGGGTATCGAGTGAAAAGGACAAAAAGAATTATTCCAAGGCGCTTGTCATATATTCAAAGCTGCTGCTTGACGGAAAGCTTGGAAACAGCAGATCCGGAAGCGCAGATGAATGCATAAGACTTGCCGAGAAGCTGACCGGGGAGTCCATCAGGGAAGAGATATTGGAGGACATGTTAAAAAGGGTTAGGTATTTCGGCAAGAGAGGGGAACAGGGGAAGGCCGTGTTTTATCTGGAAAAAGCCGTCGAGTACGGCTACCAGGATGATTACAGCATAATAGGTACGGTCTATCTAAACGGCGATGAGGGTATTACAAAAGATGAGATGAAGGGGTTCTACTGGCTCAAGAGATTCTATGACGATTACATGATGGAGAGGCTAAAACTTAGCTCGCCCGTTGACATAGGCTCCATCGAGTACAGGCTCGGAGAGTGTTACAGATACGGGACAGGGGTAAAAAAGAGCGAGGATGACGCAATGCTCTATTACGAAAGAGCCTCGGATCACGGCTGCGTCAAGGCTAAGGAGATCGTGGATCTGCTTGCGTAAGGAATTGTTATCAAAGGTCTCTAGCGGGGCTGTAAGCAGACTCAGGGATCAGTAAGATAGCTCATACACGGGAGGACACTCTTATATGGAAGGAATGCTCAGATCGGGAACCGTCCTGACTTCTACAGGAAAAAATGAGTACACTGTGAAAAAAATGCTCGGCCAGGGCGGCCAGGGAGAGGTATATGAGGTCACCTGCAACGGGGACAAATATGCTCTGAAGTGGTACTACAAGCACACCGCCACCCCGAGGCAGAAAAAGATCCTTGAAAGGCTGATAGAGAAGGGCAGGCCGGATGACTGTTTTTTATGGCCGAGCGATATCATCAAAAAAAGAGGGGCATCCTTTGGCTACATAATGCCCTTAAGACCAAAGCATTACAAGAGCATAGTGGATCTGATGAAGAGAAAGGCAGAGCCTTCTTTTTACAATCTCTGCAAAGCTGCATATAACCTTACAAGAGGCTACCAGCTGCTGCATAAGGCCGGTTACCAGTACAGGGACATATCCTTTGGAAACGTGTTTTTCGATCCGGACACCGGCGAAGTGATGATCTGCGATAACGACAACGTGGTACCAAACGGCACGCTTGACGGAGGAGTGTACGGAACGCCGAGATTCATGGCCCCGGAGATCGTCAGGGGCGAAAAGACATCATCGAGGAACACGGATCTGTATTCCCTCGCGGTACTTCTTTTTTACATGTTCATGCTCAATCATCCGCTTGAGGGCGAGCTGGAGGCAAGGATAAGATGCATGGACATACACGCGATGAACAGGCTGTACGGATTCGATCCGCTGTTCATCTGGGATCCGGATGATGATGCAAACAGGCCGCTTGCGGGCTATCAGGATAATGCGATCATATACTGGGATCTGTATCCCGAACACTTAAAGGAGCTTTTCACCAAGTCCTTTACGATCGGGTTAAAAGAACCTGCAAAAAGGGTCACCGAGAACAAATGGCTTGAGACCTTTGCAAACATGATGAGCGGCATCATCATCTGTCCGGACTGTCACGCGGAGATACTCTATGACAAGGACAAGGATGAGAGAGGAGAGCCGCATGTATGCTGGAACTGCAAAAAGCAGGTGAAGGTGCCCTCAAAGATCGTGATCGGAAAGAACCGCATAATCATCACCTCAAGGACAAAGCTCTACATGCATCATATCAACAACGATTTTGACATGAGAACGGTGATAGGCGAGGTGATCATCAATCCTAACGATCCAAATAAGTGGGGTATAAAGAATACATCAAAGCGCGAATGGAAATATATAAAGGGCGATGGCAGCGTGATATCCGTATCACCCAGCCGCGCCGCCACCATCGCAAGAAACGCAAAGATAGACTTCGGGGAGATAACAGGGGAATTTGTGTGATATAAATAACGATCAGGTTTGACCTGAAAATGTCTGAATTTACGTATGGAAAACGCAAAATGTTTCAATGAAAAAGGAGGATGGCTTAATGGATGTTAATGAGGAGATCAAAATGGAATTAAAGAGACCCGGGGCGGAGCTTGTCAGCAGGCCTCTGCATTTTTTCTGGGTAGTAGATTGTTCGGGCTCGATGTTTGGGGAGAAGATGGGGACAGTTAACAATGCAATACAGGAAACGATTCCTGAGATGCAGGAGGCAGCAGAGGGAAATCCCAATGCAAAGCTTCTTGTAAGAACCTTAAAGTTTTCATCCGGGGCATCCTGGGTAAATCCCGATCCGGTCGATGTGGAAGATTTTTCCTGGGAAGATCTTGTGGCGGTAGGCGTTACGGATATGGGCAAAGCCTTTGATCTGCTTGCTTCGCAGCTTACCATACCTCCGATGTCAGACAGGGCGCTTCCGCCTGTGATAGTGCTGCTTTCGGACGGGAGACCCACAGACAATTACAAGCCGGCTCTTGACAAGATGTTAAAGCTTCCCTGGGGCAAAAAGGCCGTGAGGATCGCGATCTCCATTGGACAGGATGCGGACAATGACGTTCTGACCGAGTTCACGGGCAGCCGCGATCTGGTGCTGCAGGCCAACAATGCGACCACGCTTACAAAGATGATCAAGTGGGCATCGACGGTAGCCTCAGTCGTGTCGGCTCCCGCATCAAGGCCGGACATGACCACCAAGACAGCGGACGGCGACAACAACGGGCTGCTGATGCTTGACATGGACAACATTCCGGATCCGGACGATATCGATACTACGGATGTGTGGTAACTTAGGAAAGAAAAAATAATGCACCCTGAGAAGGAAGAAGTGGCCGTGGGGGTGCAATAGAAATAATAAATGCAGATAAGAGCGGCAGGTTTAAGCCAGGTGAACTATGGGAATAACTGTGTTTGGGGAATGGACCCAGGGCGCGTCGCACAATCGCCTTGGAATAGAATGGCAGGATCATTACAGGAAGATAGATTACATTAAGGGGATCAAGGTTCTGTCGGTGGCAGACGGACACGGCTCCGACAAGTGCCCCTACAGCGCGGACGGAGCCAAGCTTGCCACAAAGGTGTTCTGTAACCTGATGGTCGAATATTATAAGAGCTACCCGGATCTGAATTCCCTGATGACTTTCCTAACAAGAGAAGGTGAGATCAAGCTTCCGAGGACCATAGACATGGCCTGGAAGGAGGAGGTTCTTGACCTTAACAAGAGGGAAAAAAGAGACGACTCACTAAGTGATGAGGAGATCATCATGATGTACGGGACAACGCTGCTTGGGCTTATGATAACCGACACCTTTGTGTTTGCGCTGCAGATCGGTGACGGGGACATTATCTACGTGGATAAGGATACGGTCACGCCTGTCATAGATGCTGACAAGCTCCTTGGAGTCGAGACCCACTCGCTTTCATCAAAGGACGCCTGGAAAAAAGCTGTTACGGCTGTTTCAGGCAGGGAAGCCGACGCTGATCTGCCCTATATGTACCTGCTCTCGACGGATGGATTTGCAAACAGTTTTTTAAATACAGAAGCTCACTACAAGACATGCAGAGAATATTATGATATGATAAGACAGCATGGTATCAGGACAGTCAGGGAGCATTTGAAGGACTGGCTCAGTGAAACAAGTGCCTATGGCTGTGGAGATGATATCACGACTTTGTTTGCATACGCGCAGTAGCGTGATCGATCATCGTAACGAAAATGATCATTCTGCCCGGAATACAGCGGAGAAGAGAGACAGGCGATCGTTTCGTTTACGATTAAGCGGAGTAGTGAGATGGGCAATCATTTCGGAAGCAGGCTTTCGATAAACATATTCGGGCAGTCACATTCGGATGCCATAGGCGTTACGATAGAGGGACTGCCTGCCGGCTTTTCCATAGACACGGATGAGCTTTCGGGATTTTTAAAAAGAAGAGCTCCCGGGCAGAGTGAGCTTACGACTGCCAGGAAGGAAACCGATGCATACGAGATAATATGCGGGGTCTGCGATCCTGCCTATGCACCCGGTGAAACTGCATCTGCCGGGGATATACCTGACGAGTCTGTATCCGGTGAGGCTGCATCTTCCAAGGTCGCATCTGCTGAAACTGGCAGTGTGGTGACCTGCGGGGCACCCCTGACCGTTCTTATCAGGAATTCCGATCAGCATTCCAAAGATTATTCAAACATTAAAGACATGCCGCGTCCCGGGCATGCCGACTATACCGCGTCCGTAAAGTATGACAGCTATAACGACATACGCGGCGGCGGACAGTTTTCGGGAAGACTTACGGCTCCGCTATGCATAGCAGGCGGCATCGTAAAGCAGCTTCTGAAAAAACAGGGAATAGACATATATTCACATATCTACAGCATAAAGGATATAAAGGATACACCCTATCCGCTTACGGGACCGTTTGAGGATGTAAGTGAAAAAGAACTTCCGGTCATGGATAACAATGTTATCGAACCCATGAAACAACTGATAAGTAAGGCAAAGGCTGACCTCGATTCCGTCGGGGGCATCATTGAATGCGCTGTCTGCGGGGTCGGCGCAGGTTTTGGAGAGCCTATGTTTGGCGGGGTTGAGAACGTGATATCACAGGCTGTCTTTGCAATACCCGCAGTCAAGGGAATAGAGTTCGGAAGAGGCTTTGAAGCGGCCGCGCTTTTTGGGAGCGAAAATAACGACAGCTTCATTATAAGAAATGACAGGATATGTACTGAGACTAACAATCACGGCGGAAGCCTCGGAGGGATCACCTCCGGCATGCCGATAGTCTTCAGGGCTGCCTTTAAGCCCACGCCCTCCATTGCAAGGCCGCAGAAGAGCGTGTCTTTGTCGAAGATGGAGGAAGGGATCCTTGAGATAAAGGGCCGCCATGACCCCTGCATAGTGTTAAGGGCTCTGCCTTGTGTGGAGGCCGCCGCAGCACTTGCCGTGTGGGAGCTTATGGGGTAGTCAGTGGTGATCAGTGGTGACCGATGGTGATCAGGGTTGATCGGTGGTGAATTGTGGTGTTTTGGAGTGATATATGGTGATGTGTGGTGATCAATGGGTGTTCCGGGTCATCAGCATCCGTTTGACGAGGTTTCCCGCATCTGATATATTTTATCTCGGTTGGACAACACACTTTTCATACTTCATACCCACCGGACAGGAGAAAAAAGAGAGTTAGTGGGTATGGAAGAAAGAGAGCATACCTACCAGACTTGAAAAAAACCGAATTAGTAGGTAGAGAATTAGCGGAGAATTGGGAAGCATACCCACCAGTCAGCAGAAAAGATAGAATTAGTGGGTATGGAAGAAGAAGAGCATACCTACCGGACCGGCAAAACGAACAGATTAATGGGTAAGAATCTGAAAAAAAGCAGAAAAAGAAGATTAGGAAATAAGAAGATAAGAAGAATAATCAGCCAACTAGAGAATAGATGAGAGTATAAACAGCAGCAAAAAGAGGAAGAAATTATGGAAGAGTTTATCAGCAATCTGACAAGTATCAACGACAGCATCAACAGCTTTGTGTGGGTGAAGATCGGACTTGCGCTCCTTATAGGAACGGGAATCCTGCTTACCATCCTGCTTGGATTTTTCCAGGTAAAGTATATAAAGCACTGGATGCAGAAGACAATCGGCGGAGTCTTCAAAAAAGACTCTCACAACAAGAATGAGGCCGGATCGGTATCCCAGTTCCAGGCCCTGTGTACCGCACTTGCGGCAACGATCGGAACAGGTAACATCGCAGGTGTATCGGCAGCTATCTGTCTCGGAGGACCGGGAGCAGTATTCTGGATGTGGGTTGCGGCATTTTTCGGAATGATGACCAACTTCTCAGAAAACGTACTCGGAATCTATTACAGAAGACGTAATAAAGACGGCGAGTGGTCAGGCGGCGCAATGTACTATTTAAGGGATGGTCTCGGAAACATCCCGGGCTATGAGAAGCTTGGAAAGATACTTGCCGTGCTGTTCTCACTGTTTGCAGTCCTTGCATCCTTCGGTATCGGAAACATGGGACAGGTAAACAAGATAACGCTTAACCTTGAGTCAGCATTCTTCTCAAATGTTAATTCACCGAAGCTCTTTGGCGATGTATCGATGATAAGCTTTATAATCGGCGTGGTGCTGATGCTTGTAGCAGGTATCATAATAATCGGCGGACTTAAGAGGATCGCAGCCGTTGCAGAGAAGGTCGTACCCTTCATGGCAGTGCTGTATGTACTCGGTGCACTCATCATCTTCCTGATGCATATCACCAGAGTAGGAGAGATGTTTGCGGCGATCTTCAGATTCGCATTCGGGATCAAAGCAGTTGCAGGCGGTGCAGCAGGCGTGGCGATCTCACAGGTAGTTACCCAGGGATGTAAGAGAGGTGTGTTCTCCAACGAAGCAGGTCTCGGTTCATCCGTTATGGTACATTCCAATTCAAATGTAAAAGAGCCTGTAAAGCAGGGACTGTGGGGAATCTTTGAGGTATTCGCAGACACCATGATAGTGTGTACGATGACCGCAGTAGTAGTGCTTTCATCAGGATTTATAGATCTTCAGACAGGACTTCCGGTTGAGGGAGTTGACGACGCGACTCTGGTAGCCAAGGCATTCGGATCGGTATTCGGAAAGGCCGGAGAAGGCTTTGTGGCACTTGCCGTACTGCTGTTTGCCTTTACGACAGTGCTCGGCTGGTCGCACTACGGCAGCAAGTCGGTTGAGTATCTCTTCGGAGAGACAGGGGTCAGGATATACAGATTCCTCTTTACCATCATGATGGTTTCGGGTGCGGTAATGACTTCATCCCTTGCATGGGATATCTCAGATACCTTTAACGGACTGATGATGATCCCCAACCTTATCGGTGTGCTGGCGCTGTCGCCGGTTGTTGTAAAGATCACCAGAAACTATATTGACCGTAAGCTAAACGGCAAGGATGTAACGCCTGTTCTGTCCTATTTCGAGGAGATCCAGACAGAGCATGCCAATGCCGTGGCAAACGGGGAAGAATGATAAATGTTTCTTAACAGAAATCAGATAAAAACAGGTAAGAGCAGAAAATTCGAGCATTGGCAGTATGTGATGGCATTCCTTCTAGTCTACGATGCCATAGCTGTCAATCTCGCTTATTTTCTGGCTCTGTGGGTAAGATTTGATGCAAAGGTGAAAAATATCCCAGAGTGGTATTTGACACCTTTTTTAAAGTTCATACCGATATATACGGTATTTTCTCTGATCGTCTTCGGCGTACTCAAGCTCTACCGCAGCATCTGGAGATTTGCAAGCTACAGAGAGCTGTCAAGATCGACGATAGCTTCCGTCATCACTTCTTTTTTCCATACATGCTTAATAACGCTCTTATACAGACGTATGCCCATTTCGTACTATACCTTCGGAATGGTCTTTCAGTTCATGTTCATCGTCGGCATCCGTTTTTCCTACAGGTTCATCCTGCTGCAGCAGGGGCTTGTCGCAGGGATACTGGGACGTACGAGGGTTGAAAAAACAGGCCGCGTGATGCTCATCGGTGCAGGAAGCGCGGGACAGATGATAGTAAGGGACGTAAACCACGGAAGAGAGACCGAGGACAGGGTCCTTTGCATCATAGATGACGATCCCAACAAATGGAACCGCTACATTGATGATGTGCCGGTAGTGGGCGGAAGAGACGATATTTTTTCCAATGTGGAAAAATATAAGATCAACAAGATCTACGTGGCGTTGCCCAACTCAACTGTGTCCGAAAAAAGGGACATATTGAACATCTGCAAGGAAACGGGCTGCGAGCTTAAGAACCTTCCGGGTATGTATCAGCTCGTAAACGGCGAGGTAACGGTAAGCTCCATGAGGAGCGTTGCGATAGAGGATCTGCTCGGCAGGGAGCCTATCAAGGTCAATCTCGATGAGATCTTTGAATATCTGCAGGGCAAGGTCATACTCGTGACCGGCGGCGGCGGATCCATCGGATCGGAGCTGTGCAGACAGATCGCGGGACGCGGACCCAAAAAGCTCGTCGTATTTGATATCTATGAAAACAATGCATATGACATAGAGCAGGAGCTTCGGACCGATTATCCGGGGCTTGACCTGACCGTGCTGATCGGATCCGTCAGGGATTCGAGGAGGGTCAATCAGGTATTTGAGACTTATCATCCCGATATCGTATATCACGCGGCTGCGCACAAGCATGTGCCTCTTATGGAGGACAGCCCCTGCGAGGCTGTAAAGAACAATGCGATAGGAACTTACAAGACAGCTTATGCCGCAATGGTATACGGCTGTAAACGATTTGTGCTGATAAGCACCGACAAGGCGGTAAATCCCACCAATGTGATGGGTGCTTCGAAGAGACTGTGCGAGATGGTGATCCAGTCCTTTGATAAAAAGATCAAGGAAGGGAAGGCCTATGAGATCCCGCCTCTTTACGAGCACGGGGATGACGATACCGATATCCTGGAGTCGCTTCTTAAGTTAAGCGGCACCGATCCGTCGGAGACTGATCCGATGAGGTATGTAAACAAAGCGGGGAACAGGGATGCGGACACCCCGGATAACGGCAGCTTGAACGGGGTTTCAAGAAAAGATGCCATAAACGTAAGGAGCAATGTCAAGACGGAGTTCGTGGCCGTACGGTTCGGAAATGTCCTTGGCTCCAACGGTTCCGTGGTGCCGAAGTTCAAGAAACAGATCGCAAACGGCGGACCTGTGACGGTTACGCATCCTGATATCATCAGATATTTCATGACTATTCCCGAGGCCGTAAGCCTCGTGCTGCAGGCAGGAGTATACGCAAAGGGCGGAGAGATATTCGTGCTCGAGATGGGAACGCCCGTAAAGATCGATACGCTTGCAAGGAATCTGATAAAGCTCTCGGGCTTCAAGCCTGACGTGGACATCCAGATAGAATATACGGGACTGCGCCCGGGCGAAAAGCTGTATGAGGAAAAACTGATGGCTGAGGAGGGCATGAAGACCACGCCCAACAAGCTCATATATATAGGAAAGCCGATAGATTTCGATCACGACAGGTTTTTACGTGATATCAATATCCTTATGAGAATGTGCTACTCAAACAGAGACGACATCCGTGAATATCTGCAGACTGTCGTCGACACCTTCCACCCAGCAGACACCGGAGATGAGGAGTAAGATCGAAAATATAAAATGGATACCACAGATCAGGTAAAAGTGCTGATGATAGACGATGACGAGCTTATCGCCAGGTCTACATCGGATTATTTTAATATCGTGGGTGTAAAGACTGCCTATGTTACAAGCTACGACGATGCCGTAGAGTTTCTTGACAACAACGAGGTGTCGCTTCTGCTGCTTGACATTAATCTCGGAGATAAGTCGGGATTTGATCTGTGCAGAAAGATCCGCGAAAACTATGATATGCCTATCCTCTTCATCAGCGCGCGCACAAGCGATGATGATGTCCTTATAGCACTTAACATCGGCGGTGATGATTATATCAAGAAGCCGTATACGCTTAACATCCTCCTTGCCAAGGTAAAAGCTGTCCTTGACAGATATGAAAAGGCAAGAGAGGCCGCAAACAGTGCAGCTTTAGCAGAGAGAGCGGAGAAAAAAAGCCCCGGTCCCGCAGACGGTAAGATCCTCATAAGAGAGGATCTGTATCTTGATACGGCGCTTCACAAGCTTATCGATCACGGAAAACAGGAAGAGCTTCGGGCCATGGAGTACAAGCTCTTACTGTATCTTTTGGAAAATGCGGGAAGAGTCATTACCAGAGACGAGCTTCTTGATAATGTCTGGGGTGATGAGAATACCTGCGACGGGACCATAACCGTGCATATCAGACATATCAGGGAAAAAGTCGAGTCTGATCCGAAAAACCCCGAGATAATCAAGACGGCTTACGGAGTCGGGTACGTGGTAGAGAATATAATATGAAGAACTATTTCAGATTACTGACCGTGATCGCACTTATCCTGCTTATCGCGGTCGTTTCTTTCATTATCATAACGAATAAGACCGATACCGGTTCGTATGGTGTGTCAAACGAAAACATCGTCACATTAAACCGCATTGCTGACTATGCCGAAAAGCACAGAAACGACCTGAATTCGTTTGACGATGCCGGATTTGATGTTAACTTTGCGATAGTCGATGATGACAACAACCTGCTCTATTCCCATTTTGATGCAGCAGTTAATTCCGGTGATGAAACAGACACAGATATCATTTCGATAGAAAAAGCCATTAAGAGACGTTACCCTTACAGGTATCTTACGGACAACAACAGGCTGTGGGGCGCAGCGATACTGCTTGACGAGGGAACGGAGAGGTACAGATCTCTGGTAAAAAGCCTTACGGCAGCGATCATCATCTTTTGCCTGACCGTTCTGATCATAGCCGCCTGTTACGGGATCTATGTTCACAAAAACATAATCGCACCCTTTAATAATCTCAAGGATTTTGCCGTAAGGATCGCGCAGGGAAATCTTGACGATCCCCTCGAAATGAATCGTAACAATATGTTCGGGGCATTCACGCAGAGCTTCGATATCATGAGAGAGGAGCTTAATGAATCAAGAAAAAGAGAGCTCGCTCTTCAGAAAAAAGAGAAGGAGCTTGTCGCATCCCTAAGCCATGACTTAAAGACACCGGTTACGGGAATAAAGGTTACGGCCGAGCTCATGCAGATGCGCCTGTCCGTTAAAGCGGACAGTATAAAAGACGGAGAAAACAAAAACAGCGGACAAAGCGGTACAGCTGAGACCGGAGAAGCAAAAATATCCGCAGACGAACTAAGACTCCTTAATGAAGATGCTGCAGGTATCCTTAACAAGGCCGAGCAGATCGACACCCTGTTAAGCGATCTGTTTACATCGACCCTGGATGATCTCGGCGAGATCAGGGTTAACTGTCAGGATGAGGAGTCGAGGATACTCGGCGATATCGTGGAAAGCTTTGATGACAGAGGGCTTGCCGTATCAGAAGAAATACCTGCCGTCATCATACATACGGATAAGAAACGTATGTCGCAGGTCATCGGAAATATTTTTTCCAATTCATATAAATATGCGAATACGAGGATACATATAAGTTACCGGATATCGGATCATTATCTGGAGATGCGGATCGAAGATCACGGCCCGGGAGTGCCTGCCGGTGAGATCGATCTGATCACCAACAAGTTCTACCGGGGAAAAGACTGGGTAAATACCGACAAGGACGGCCATGGCCTTGGATTATACATTTCTAAGACACTTATGAACATGATGAACGGCGATCTGATCGCCGAAAGTGACGGAGGAGGGCTTGCGATAACGCTCGTGATACCGCTTAGCTGAGACTGTATATGATGCCTGCGTATGGCTATGAAGCAGGCATCTGTGTACCCCGGCATCATTTAATAACTATTTAACATTTTTACAACATCGTTTTAAGGATGTTATTTAAGAAGCCATATATAATGCCATTAAGCTGATGGGAAACCGCGCCAAAAGCGCAGATTGATCAGAGAAAGGATATTATATATGGCTTCTTCTATTTTAAGAACGGAAAAACTCAGCAAATCTTTTTCAAATGGCGGCATACAGCAGCATGTGATCAAGAATCTGGATCTTGAGATCATCGAAGGCGACTTCACGGTCATCATGGGAGCCTCGGGCTCCGGAAAATCCACCCTTCTCTATGCACTCTCCGGAATGGACAAGCCGTCCATGGGAAAAATATTTTTCGGTAATACACAGATACAGGATTATTCCAATGATGAGCTTGCGGTCTTCAGACGCGGAAATTGCGGATTCGTATTCCAGAGCATCTATCTGCTTGAAAACCAGACGGTGCTTGACAACATACTCACAGGAGCACTGATCGCGCAGCCCAATTCACCCGAGCTTGTAAAAAAGGCAAAGGACCTTCTGAAAAAGACGGGGCTTACGGAGGAAGATTTTAACAAATATCCAAGTCAGCTCTCAGGAGGCGAGGCTCAGCGCGTGGGCATCGTAAGGGCGATAATAAACGATCCGAAGATCCTTTTTGCGGATGAACCCACGGGACAGCTTAACTCCTCATCGGGTCAGGATGTACTTAATATATTCACCAAGGTCCATGAAAACGGCCAGAGCATAGTGATGGTAACGCACGATCTAAAGACTGCGCTCAGGGGCACCAGAGTACTCTTTTTAAGAGACGGAAACGTGGTCGGGCAGTACAGGATGAAGAACTACGCAGAAGATGATCTGAAGGAAAGAAGAGCAGGGCTTCAGAGCTTTCTCGATGAGATGGGATGGTAATCATGGAAAAGATATTAAGACTATCAGTGTTTAACCTGAGGAAAAACAGAAGAGAAGCGGCGGCGATAATCTTTCTTACGTTTGTCACGGTCCTTCTCATGGGTACGTCGGTCACCAATATCCTCGGCATGTCGGATACCTACGATGAATGCTTCAGGGCGACAGGCAGCTGTGAATATTATATGGAATTCGAAGACGATATATACAGGTCGTTATACAGGGATATTCTTGAAGAGGATTTCGGGATCACGGATAACGTGAAATTCAATATGCTGTTTGGTCTTAACATAAACGTGGAAGATGAGGACGGTGAGCGTCTTGCGTACCATTTTATGTTTATGACCGAAGAGTCGGAGAAAAAGACTGAAGACTTTGTCATAGAGGAAAGTCTTCCCGATGATCAGATACAGGATCTTGCCCATCCCGTCTGGATCCCTGTGGGTGTCAATAAGAGCGGAGGGTATAAGCCCGGTGATGCATTTACCCTGGTCATAGGCGGAAGGGATTATCCCTTTGTTGTAGCGGGTATTTTTGATACGGGACTCGGAAATAATTCGGGATACGGCTATAAGCTTATCATCTCTGACAGGGATTATGAACTTTTGCGCGGTATTATCGATGAACGGATATGCCTGGGCTTTGACGGAGTTGAAGGCTTTGATCCGGATGAATACACAAAGGAGTGTGAACTGAGATCATCTGAGAATCTCAGGACTGATCTGACGGAGATGTCATACTGGGCAGAAAGGGGTAATGAGACTTCTTTTTTCCAGCTGTTTATGTTCCTGTCGCTGATAATGGCAGGCATTACGATGACGGCCGCGATCTTCCTCATAAGACACAAGATCAGCAATGACATCGAGGATCAGATTCAGCAGATAGGTGTTCTGGAGGCATTGGGCTACAGGTCTTTTGAAATATCCGAATCCTATATCTTTGAATATGTGATCACCGCAGGTACGGGTGCGGTCCTTGGAGCTGCAGCTGCTTTTGCCTGCTCTCCTGTTATGGATTCGCTTATCGGAAACCTGATGGGACGTATCATACACAGGACTCCCGAATTACTTAAGATCTTCGCCGTAATGGTGTTTGTGGTTGCGGTTACCACGCTGTTTGCCCTGCTTAAGGCCGGAAGCATCAGGAAATATCCTCCCGTTACGGCCTTTAGGAAAGGAATTAAGACGCACCATTTCAACAGGAATTTTGTTCCTCTTACAGGTGCGGGAAAAAACATCAACGTTACGCTTGCCTTTAAAAGCTTCTTTAAGAATATAAAGACGAATATCGGAACCGGACTGTGTATTGTGCTTGCAGGCACGGCAATGATGTTTGGCGTCAGCGGATGGGATCATTTTAAGGGCGGCACGAGGTCTCTTATCGGCTTAATGGGAATGGAAACAGCCGATGAGAGAATACAGCTTCTCGACGGGGTGAATGCATATGAGTTTGCTGATGAACTTATGACACTTCCCGAAGTCAGAAAGACACTGGTCACTTATAAAAACGAATATCTGGTCGTAGAAGGCAGCCCCATGGAAACTACTGCGATCGTATATGATGATTACTCCCAGACCGAGAATATCTTTCTTAACGAAGGGAAATACCCCGAGCTTGACAACGAGGTGGCGATATCACTTAAGAGGAGCAGGGACTGTGGTCTTAATGTCGGCGACAGCGTGACGATCGAGGGAAACGGGACCAGAAAGAGCTTTATCATAACGGGGATCATTCCGGAAATGAGCAACAACAGATATAACATCTATCTGAATGCCGAAGGCTATTTAAGATGCGTACCGAATGCGCGGCCTGACACGGTAGAGGTATTTCTTGAGGACGGCGTTGACAGATATGATTTCGAGAGAAAGATGACAGAGATATACGGAGCCAGCGCCAAAGACACAGCAGAAGGGGTTCTGGTATCGGGCGATCTCAGAGACAGGATACAGGCCGTAGCAGAACAGCAGATGGCGACACTGATATCACGCTACGGTGTGACCGATATCGACTATGCCGTTGTGGCGGGAGGTCAGGTGATCACGGGAAAAAGCAGCAGATTTGTGATCAGGGAGATGAACTCATATTTGGAACTTGCCAAGATACAGTTAGAACCTATAGCAAGCCTGTTTACTGTATTCTGCGGAGGCGTAGCGATATTCGTTTCGATCGTCGTGGCAGCGATCCTTGCCATCATAGCGGCATCGAATGTAAGGAGGCAGCGAAAGGATCTTGGCATCATGAAGAGCATGGGATACACATCAAAGGACCTTATGAAGCAGCTTGCGATCTCGATGCTTCCGACTACACTTGTAGCTGTAATGATCTCTGCGTTTTTTGGAGCGTACCTGTACAGGATGTTCTGGCTGTTCGGATTCGGCATTATGAACGATCCAAATATCCCCATGCTTGTGATAACATCGGCCGCACTTGTGATCTTCTGCTATATTGCGACATATCTTGCGGCAGGAAAAATAAGACAGGTATCTGCAACAGAGCTCATGACGGAATAAGAGGTACTTAAGATGAAAAAAGCGATAACAACTACACTTGCACTTATCCTTATAATATCAGCTTTCATGTACAGCGTTTCTGCTGAGCCGGGACTGTATAAAGAGAAGGCTTCGGCCGGAAGAAATATAAGAGTTGCGGACACGAGTGGAGCAGACGTAAAGACTGCGGATATTAAATCTGATGATACGCAGGCAGCAGATGTGCAGTCTTCAGATACGAAATCTGCTGATACGCAGGGAACTGACGAGGAGCGCATATACTGCCTTGCATCCGTAAGCAAGGTATATGTGACGGCGGCAGTCATGCAGCTTGTCGATAATGGACTTGTGGATCTGGATACCCCGGTTACAGAATACATTCCGGACTTTAAGATGGCAGATCCGAGATATACCGATATCACGGTCAGGATGCTCATGAATCATACATCGGGCATCATGGGATCGACACTGCTTGATGAAATGCTGTATGCCGATAATGATGTCGATGCGGGAAGCATTATGCTTGCAAATCTTGCGACCCAGAGATTAAAGGCCGATCCCGGAGAGTATGCGGCTTACTGCAACGACGGCTTCGGGCTGTTACAGATAATCGTCGAGAATGTAAGCGGCATGAGCTATACGGATTACATCGTAAATGAACTTGCGGCAAAGATCGGACTAAGCCATACGGGAACACCGATGAATGCTGAAGCATTAGGCGTCCCCGTCTCTGTATACGTTGGCTGTCTTCCCAATGATTATGAGTACTGTATGGATATCGGATCCGGCGGGATCGAAGCATCGGCATCCGATGTGGCAGTCTTTGGGAGCTCTTTTTTCAGGGGAAATGGGAGTCTTATAAGCACAGAGCTTACTGCCGGGATGGAAAAATGCTGGACTGACTCGGATGATGAGAGTCTCGATGGCTGCGGCCTCGGCTGGGATTATGTAGAAGACCTCAAGTATGAGCGGGAAGGCATAAAGATAGTCGGAAAGGGCGGCGATGTCGGAACGATGCATTCACAGCTTATGGTCGCTCCGGATAATGATATAAGCGTTGCTGTGTTATCAAGCGGCGGCGGCAGCCAGTACTGTAAGCTCATGTGTGAAGCTCTGCTTGATGAGGCGCTTAAGGAGCAGGGAGCAGAGGTAAAGACTCTTAAGCCTTCAGAGGTTCATATCGTTGATACTGTTCCTGAGGAATGTAAAGAGTATGAGGGATATTACAGTTATAACGCAGCTCCGGCCATGGGTCTTGCAAAAATAAGCTTTCCGGAAAGTGAGTCGATGCTCATTGAGGTAACCACGGTTGACGGCAGAACGACGGAAGCAGGATTCAGATACACGGACTGCGGAGGATTTGTGGAAGTAAACGACAGCGGCCTTATCAGAACGAACCGGAGAGTGCTGTATTTTACCCGGGGTGAGGATGGAAAAACATATATAAAAAGCGAAGAGTATACAGAGGTGCCCGAAGTGGGATCTTATATACAGAATGAATACATCGCTGAGCGTATCGAGGCCAATCCGATAAGCGATGAGCTTAAGGCAGTATGGGAAGGCTACTGCGAAGTTCCCGGGGCAGTTTATAACAATAAATATTCTTCAACGGTTTACGATTCGCCCTTCGTATTTATGATGATGCCTGAAGAGCTTCCCGGATATGTCCTTACGGGAACCGGTCTCGGAAGCCGCCTGTTAAGGATAGAGGATGAGAAAAAAGCGGTCTTCTTCCAGACAATACCCTGTTCCGCAAACAGGGATCTGATAGATCTGCATGTAAATGATGACGGCACTATTGATGTGTCCACCGGCAATTCATATGTATCACTTGCCAAGGTGCCTGAGTTTACTTCGGATATAACAGAGGTAACGCTTACAGACGGCAAAGCATCCTGGTACCGTATCGGTGATGCCATGGCATATGAGGTGATAAATGTTGAGCGTCCTGAAGATTCGGTGATCTATGTCTACAACAAGTTCTTTGAGCCTGTATATACAACTCACTACACGGATGCCCGTGATGAGATCAACCTTCCGGCCGACGGATATATCGTTTTCCTGGGAAAAACAGGAGAGAGCGTGACCGTGAACTAGAAGAGGCTTTTTACAGATTCTTTATCAAGTTTTATATAGTCTCCTGGCTTTAATGTTTCATCAAGTACAAGCGCACCGAATGCGGTGCGCTTTAAATATATGACCTCCGCGCCTTTTACGGAAAACATCCGCTTGATCTGGTGGTATTTGCCTTCGCTTATCTTTATCTCGTATTTGTGAAGGACCAAAGCTGTGTCAGATGTTTCGTGTATATTATCAGTGACTTCTCCGAGATATTCGATCTTTGCGGGCAGGCAGGGCTTTTTTTCTCCTATGTCGACGCCGCTTCTTATATCATCAAGTGCCGTATCGTCAAGTTTCTTATCGGTGAGTGCGATATAGGTTTTCTCCACATGCTTTTTCGGAGATAGGAGATCGTGGGAAAGCTTTCCGTCATTTGTGATGAGCAACAGTCCCTCAGTATCCTTATCAAGTCTTCCTACCGGAAAGAGATCCTTAGTGTTTACATCAGAGAGAAGATCGATCACAGTTGTGTCCTGTTTATCGGACACAGCGCTCACAACGCCCGCGGGCTTGTTGAGCATAAAGTATCTGAAAGGCTCACAGACCACTTTTTCACCCCTGTAGGTGATCACATCCGTTTCGGGATCTATCTTTTCACCTGGATCCTTTGCCATCCTTCCGTTTATCGTCACCTTGTGGTGGTATATGTATTTTTTCACATCCGCCCTCGTCCCTATCAGGGAGTCGGCGAGGTATTTGTCGAGTCGTATTTTTTTATCCATGTTATAATTGTACCATAAAAAAGGAGTGGAAACAGGTAAGGTGATAGACAGAATAGCCGCTAAACAGGCATTTATGGATTATACCGCTGAATATAACCCGGAGGATCCTCTGATACAAACAAAGATCGTTCATACCATGAGGGTGACGGAGAATGCGGACAGGATAGCAGAGAGCATCGGATTTACGGGAGATGACAGGGACCTTGCATGGCTGCTTGGTCTTTTGCATGATTTTGGCCGCTTCGAACAAGTCAGGCGGTTCGGAACCTATATAGACCATCAGTCCACTGATCACGCGGAGCTTGGCGCAGACATCCTCTTTAAGGACGGAAAGATCAGGCTTTTCGATGCTGCCGGTCTAAGGATGGCGGATCATCCGCTTCTTGAGACTGCCATAAGGACACATAATAAGTTAAAGCTTCCGGACGGACAGGATGAGAGGACAAGGGTCTTTGAAGATATCATCCGTGACGCTGACAAAGCAGACATCTTCCGGGTGTCCTATGAGACTCCTTTTTCCAAGCGAGCGGGAACAAGCATTGACAGATTCATAGAAAAAAATCAGGCGTCAGAGGAATGCATGGAATATATAATGAAACACCAATGCATCCCAAGATCGATCGTAGGCTCTGTCTTTGAAGGGCATCTGTCTCATGTAGGTCTCGCTTTTGAGCTTGTATATAACGAGACCCGCCGCATAGTCATTGAACAGGGATATCTGAAGAAACTTCTTGAAAAAACCGGCGAGGATGTTGGGCGGGGCTTTAACGAGCGGGAGCTTGAGCAGCTTGCACAGACGAGAGAAGAGTTGATCAGATGCTTTGGGGTTTCCAAAAAAGATTTGTGATATAATTCACATGGTTGTAAGTCTGATATCTGAGCGGCTTATGAGCAATGTGGTAAGAAGGGGGGCATGACTCATGATTACTGATATACGAAAGATAAAAAGGGCGGCCGTAATAATACTTGTGTCCGTTATTTTTACATGTGTGTTAGCCGCATGTTCCACGCAAGATGGCGGGCAGTCCGGAAACGCGGCGGAAACGGCATCTGAAACTGGGATAAATAATTAGGACAGCCGGTCAGAAGATGTTCACGATACTGTCAGCAGTGCGGTGGATTTTGAGCACGAACTGGACGCTTATGTACCAAAGAAGAGCGAATACAGTTTTTATTTACATATAAGATAGTCCATCCCTGGTGGGATGCGGTGGCACTTGGCATGGAGGAAGCTCAGAGACAGTTCCTTGATAAGGGAGTGACAGTTACATACGAATATATGGCACCTGCGGAGGCATCAGCCGAAGATCAGAAGGAAAGACTGTCGCAGGCAAAACACGGTGATTACGATGTCATCGGAGTAGATGTGGCAGATGAGGAGATCATTTCACCCGTCCTTGATGAGATGATAGATGATGGATACAAAGTCATGACTTTTTCAAGCTCAGATGCCGCAAAAGGCTGCAAGAGGATCGCCTATGTCGGAAATACGCACAACTATGAAGACGGAGCGGAGCTGACGGAGGCTCTGTGCGAAAAACTCGATCACAAGGGGCAGGTAGCAATACTCGTCGGAAGCAAGGGAGCACCCTGCCACGAGGACCGCGCACGGGGGGCAAAGGACACTGTTTCGAAATATCCCGATATGGAAATTACAGCTGTGGAATATGACATGGATTCCATTGATAAGGCGTATGAGCTTACATTAGGCATTTTAAAGGAACATCCGCAGCTTGACGGGATCATCTGCTGCAACATGAGTAATCCGGTTGGAGCCGCAAGGGCGATAATCGAAACAGGGAGCGATACCGTGATAGTAGGAATGGACCACGACAGGGAGGCGCTTAAATATCTGAACGATGGTGTTATTTACTGCCTCGGGGTGCAGGATTGCTATTCCATAGGTTTTGACACGCTGCAGGTTGCGGTAAAGATCGCTGACGGGAATCCACCCGGCGAACTGTTTGAGGAGAGAACGAATGAGAAAACCACGATAATCTACCAGGAAGACGCGGCATCGATTCTTGAGCTGCTCTATGGAGACATATTATGACGGACGGAAAAGATAACTCAAATAAAAGATTTGTATATACCGCAGTGATCGGAAGCGCCGTAGTCATGATCATATTAACGCTCTGTACATTCTGGGCGTCAAGAAAAACCATATCAACAACGAATGAGGCGGTTTCGGCAGTGAGCAGCTTTTATCTGCAGGCAATGGCTGACCAGAGGGCTAAGACGATCGTAAATCTGATCAATAATAACTTTGAGCATATGGAAAAGGCTCTGACTTTTATTGAAGAGGAGAATGTCGGATCCCAGGAAGACCTGAGAAAGCTCATAGGCGAGATCAAGACACTGCTTTCGCTCAACCGCTTTGCGCTGGTAGATGAAGATAATATAGTCTATACCCAGTACACTACTTTTACCGGAGGGAGCCGCTATGACTTTCTTACGGCGCAGAAGCTTGATGAGAGGGTCATCAATACTGTATATCAGTATGGCTCGTCCAAACAGCTGTGTCTTGCCATTCCCGCAAACGGTGTTACTGTCATGGGAAAGCCCCTTAAGGCATGTTTTGTCCAGATAGACATCGATGAGATCACGGATCTGTTGGAATTTAAGGATCAGGAAAGGACATATTTCGGTCTGTATGTCAAAAACGGAGGCAATCTGTCCGATACCGATCTCGGTCATATTTCGGCGGGAGAGAATCTTTTGGATAATACAAAGGATTACCTGTCAGAAAAGTCATGGGAAAGGCTTTGTACGGATTTTAAAGAAGAAAATGAAGGCAGTCTTACACTTGTTTCGGAAGGAGTGCAGGAGGAGCTGTGCTATGTTCCCGTGCCTTATACGGGATGGATGATGGCCGTGCTGATCCGTGAAAGCATCATAGAACAGCAGATCCACGGTATCAGTGAAAGCAACCGTCTGATAAGCAGAGTGCTGACTACAGTTGCGGTAATTTCAATGCTTTTGTTTGCCGTTGCCCTTATATTACAGCTTCGCAAGACATCAAAAGAAAAGCTTGAAGCTGAAAAAGAGACCAGCAAAATGTTTCGCAATATGGCCAATATAGATTCCCTGACCGGTGTCAGAAACAAGCATGCATTCTCCGATTATGAGCGCATGATCAACGGTAAGATACAGGAAGAGGGGAAAAGGGAAAAGATCGCTGTACTGGTATGCGATGTCAACGGACTGAAGCATGTTAACGATACGAAAGGACATGCTGCAGGGGATCAGTTAATAAAAGATGCGACTGCCCTGATATGTGAGCATTTTGTCCATGGAGCCGTATTCAGGATCGGCGGCGATGAGTTTGCTGTCGTACTCCAGGAAAAAGGCTTTGATACGATGGAAGAGACTCTGGCTTCGATAAACCGTGAGGTAGAGGAAAATATTAGCAAGGACAAGGTCGTGATCTCCATCGGATATTCTGTATTAAAGGAAGAAGATACACAGCTGCACGACGTATTTGAAAGAGCAGATCAGATGATGTATGAGCGCAAAAAAGAGCTGAAGGCTATGGGAGCCAAGACCAGAAGTGACTGATCAGCCGTTTTTTGAGCCATAATCGTGATTAATCCCGTCTTTACTATTGGAGAGATATACATCCGAAGGGTTATTTCCTTGGGATGGTTGTTAAGTTTTCGCGGAAATATGCCGAAATAAATATATGGGTTATTTTGCCCGTTTTTGAGCTGTATCAGTAACAGGAGGATTGAGTATAATGAGACATTTCGGAAAGGGACTGAAGTTTCTCTTAAAGCTTTCATTGGCTATATATTGTATTGCACCGTGGATGGCGCAGGGTGTGTCGGCGGATCCGTTAGCTCTAAATATTTCCATGACCGGGTGGGAATATGGAAACGCACCGGATAATCCGGCTCCAACCATAGATGATCCTGTTGGCTATTTTTCTGAACCTACAATTGAATATAAAACCAGCGGTGATGGTGACGAAAACTATTCGTCAAGTGTTCCTGCAGCTGTCGGAGATTATATTGTTCGTGTAAGCGCTACGGGTTCGGACAGTAATATATATCAGGGAA
>JAILPG010000063.1 GCA_024699595.1 Lachnospiraceae bacterium
GGATGAAGACATTTTTCAAGCAGATATATGATTACTGCAATGCCTTTTCCATCAGGATACGCAATAATCATGTTGATATATATGCAGCCTCGGCATCGTTTTTTATCTTTATATCGCTTATCCCGTTTACGCTTGCGGTGGTATCTTTTATCCCGATAACGCCGATCTCGGAGAGCGATATACTGAATGTCGTTAAAATGGTCGCACCTTCGGAGTTCCATGCGCTTGCAGATTCGATCGTTGAGGAGCTTTACGGCCAGCATGTATCCATTCTGTCGATATCGGCCATCATAGCGATATGGGCCGCTTCCAGGGGACTTATGTCAATAAGGAGAGGCCTCGATGAGATAGTGGGGATACTTGAGCCTCCGAGATACGTGATAATAAGAGCCAAATCCGTTTTATACACGGTCCTCATGGTGATACTGATGGTGGGACTGCTGCTGCTTGGAGCTTTCGGCAGAAGCGTGATAAACGTCATAACAAGATATCAGGAATACAGTATGATAACGATCGATCCGCTTTTTGATTACAGTTATCTGTTCTTCCTTGCGGGAACGTTTATTTTCTTTATAATGCTGTATTCGTTTCTGCCGCATGCTAAACAGAAGATAAAGACGCAGATACCCGGAGCAGTGGTCGCCAGTGCCGGATGGCTGCTTGCGTCGAAGGTCTTTTCATTTTATGCGTCTCATTCGTCGATACTTTCGATGTATGGATCGCTTGCAACGATCATAATCTTAATGTTCTGGGTATACATCGTGATGTATCTGCTGTTTATAGGAGCCCAGATCAATTATTTCATCAGGGATTATATAATTAAGATCAAAAGAGATTTTCTCGGAGTAAAGACAGAGAAAAAAGGAGGAGAAGAAATTGAAGGACATGATTCAGAAGCTAAAGGATCAGTTTGACGGAAAGCTCAAAGAGGTAAGCGATCTGAGCTCACTTGAAGCGCTCAGGCTTGATTATCTCAGCAAAAAGGGACGCATATCTGAGCTCATGAAGGAGCTTTCAAAGCTCCCTAACGAGCAGAAAAAGGATGCCGGATCACTGATCAATTCCTTCAAGGATGAGGTTTCAAGGCGTTTCGAGGATAAAAAAGAGCAGATCATAAAGCTTGAAGAGGAGATGCTCATAAACAGGACGGAAAGCTACGATGATTCGATGCCTACAAATAATCCGTGCGGTTCTTACCATCCCATCACATTAGTACAGAGAGAGCTTGAGGATGTATTTGAATCCATGGGCTTTGATGTTGAGGACTATAACGAGATAGTTGATGACTATCACTGTTTTGAGGCTCTGAACATTCCAAAATTTCATCCTGCAAGAGATATGCAGGACACCTATTACCTGACTACAAAGAACCAGCTGCTTAAAAGCCATACCTCAGCAGCACAGAATGCGATCCTTAAAAAATACGGTAAGGCTCTCAAGGAGGAGGGAAGGCCCATAAGAGCCGTGTTCCCCGGAAGATGTTTCAGAAACGAAGCGATAGATGCCTGCCATGAGAATACTTTTTTCCAGATGGAAGGGATAATGGTAGATAAGAACATCTCCATTTCAAACCTTATCTACTTCATGAAGACTATGCTTTCAGAAGTCTTCGGAAGAGAAGTGACCGTAAGGCTTCGTCCGGGCTTTTTCCCCTTTGTGGAACCGGGCTTTGAGCTTGATATAAAGTGTCTTATATGCGACGGGGAAGGCTGTTCATCCTGCAAGAATTCCGGGTGGCTCGAGCTGTGCCCCTGCGGCATGATACATCCGAACGTACTTAAGTACGGCGGTATAAATACTGATGAGAACCCTTACGAATATACCGGATTTGCTTTCGGATTGGGACTTACAAGGCTTGCGATGATGAAATATGCCGTTAAGGATATCCGTACCTTTAACAGCGGCGATCTCAGCGCATTATCACAGTTCGTAAGTAAATAGGAGGAGGACAGAGATGTTTGTTTCAATGAATTGGATTAAGGATTTTGTTGATCTTGAAGGTGAAGATATAGATAAGCTTATCCACAGATTCACTCTTTCAACTGCCGAAGTCGAAGGCGTGGATTATAAAGGCCGGGATATAACCGGAGTAGTTGTGGGTGAGATACTTGAGTGCGCAGAACATCCCGATTCGGATCATCTGCATCTGTTAAAAGTGGATGACGGAAGTCAGGTTTATGATGTGGTCTGTGGGGCACCCAATGCAAGAGCAGGCATAAAGACTGCATTTGCAAGGCTTGGAGCAAGCCTCGGAGAGATAAAGATAAAACCCGCCAAGCTTCGCGGACAGGTGTCAAACGGAATGTGCTGTTCTGCTAAAGAACTTGGGATATCCGATGACCATTCGGGAATCATGGAACTGGATCCCACGCTTGTAAACGGAACTGATCTAAAGGAGATATTCCCGATCGATGATATCATCTTTGAGGTCGACAACAAGTCGCTTACAAACAGGCCCGATCTCTGGGGACATTACGGCATGGCCAGGGAATTTGCCGCGATGGTCGGAAAGCCGCTAAAGGAGCTTCCTTTAACCGAAGATCCCTACATGGGAGATGAGACTGTTGACATAGAGGTGAGAAATATGGATTTCTGCTACCGTTATACCGGTGTCAGGATGGAAAACATCACAGAAAAGCAGAGCCCGATGTATATGCAGATAAGGCTGTTTTACTGTGGGATGAGGGCCATTAACCTTCCGACAGACCTTACGAATTACATCATGCTTGAGCTCGGACAGCCGACTCATGCCTTTGACGGAAAAAAGATAAGTAAGATCGTGGTGGATACACCAAAGACCGAGCTTAAGTTTACAACGCTTGACGGAAATGAAAGAGACATTACGACAGATACCCTGATGATCTATGACAATGATACTCCGGTCGCGATTGCAGGCATAATGGGCGGACTGGATTCCGAGATCGAGGGTGATACGGATTCCGTAGTACTTGAGTGCGCCAACTTCGACGGCGTATCGGTAAGAAAATCCGCATCAAGACTGGCTCTCAGAACCGATGCTTCGGCAAGATATGAAAAGACTCTCGATCCCGAGATGACCATGCTTGCGGCAAAGAGGTTCATAAACCTTATATCGGGTATCGATCCCGGAGCAAGATGTGTATCGAAGATCTCAGATGTGTATGTTAAACACTATGAGACCATAACAGTTGATTTTGACAAGGCTTTCATTGACAGATATACGGGGATAGATATTTCCTGTGACAGGATAGAACAGACACTTAAGGCACTCGGCTTTACTGTAAAAAGGGACGGGGATGATTTCTCGGTTACGGTTCCGAGCTTCAGGGCCACCAAGGATATCAGCATGAAGGCTGACATCGTTGAGGAGATCACAAGGATCTACGGCTATGACAACTTTGAGATAAAGACGGCTCTGTCTCCGATAATGCCTGCAGGTACATCGCTCAGAAGATCAGAGGAGAACAGTATCAAGGATCTGCTTGTAAAGACCTATGCCATGCATGAGGTACATACAAGGATATGGGCCGATCCGGATGAGCTTCGGGATCTGTCGCTTACTCCCGAGGATAACGTAATGCTTTTGCAGGGCTCTAAGGAGCAGGCGACCGGAATACTCAGGACAAGCATGTTTGAAAGCTTTCTTCCCGTTATCTATCAAAACAGGAATTATGCTCCGACCTTCTCGATATTTGAGATAGGACGTACGATACACGGAGTAAGGGATGATGAGACGGCCGATGAGAGACGGGCCCTTGCAATTGGAATGTACAGCAAGGAGCTGTCGGAAAAGAACCTGTATTTTAAGGCAGTAGAGCTTATTAATACTATGATCTCCGAACTCAAGCATGAGAAGGTCACCTATAAAAAGACTGAGACATCCCATGTATGGCAGCATCCCAAGAACACCTCGCTCATAAGCGTGGCGGGAACAGACATAGGTGTTATTAACACCCTACATCCGACGACGCTTAAGAAGATCTCCAAGAACGGATATGTGGTATGCATAGAGATCGATATGGACAGACTTCTGTCGGTAAAGCCCAAAGAGTTTGAGTTTGATGAGCCTTCCAAGTTCCCCGGGATCGATTATGATATCTCGGTGCTGATACCTGAGGGCATCAGATTTGAGCAGATAGAAAATGAGATAAGATCCGTAAATGCGGAATCATTAAAGGACCTTAAGATCATAGATATCTATGATGCCGATGCAGTAAAGAGCATCACTATAAGACTGTGCTTCTCGCTTTCAGACAGGACGCTTACCGGTGAGGAAGTGCAGGAGGTAGTTGATAAGATCCTTGAAAAACTCGCAAAGCTTGATATAAGGCTTAAGAGCTGATGAATGACATGAAGACATCGGATTTTGATTATGAACTTCCTAAAGAACTCATAGCCCAGGATCCCTTAACAGACAGATCCGCATCAAGGCTTTTAGTGCTTGATAAGAAGACGGGAAAGACCGAGCACCGGATATTTAAGGATGTGACGGAACTGTTAAACCCCGGTGACTGTCTGGTGCTTAATGATACCAGGGTGATACCCGCAAGGCTTCTTGGAAACAAAGAGGAAACCGGTGCGGCAGTCGAAGTCTTTTTACTTAAAAGACTGTCGGATAATGAGTGGGAATGTCTTGTAAGGCCCGGAAAGAAGCTTAAAAAAGGTGCCAAGGTTACCTTCGGTGATTCACTACTTACAGGGGAGATAACAGATCAGAAGGAAGACGGAAACCGGATAGTGCGGTTTTCCTATGTCGGGATATTTGAAGAGGTGCTTGACAGGCTTGGCGAGATGCCTCTTCCTCCCTATATAACACATAAGCTTGCCGATAAAAGCAGATACCAGACGGTATATGCAAGGTTTGACGGATCGGCTGCGGCACCTACGGCGGGTCTCCATTTTACAAAAGAACTATTGTCCGATATCGAAAAAAAAGGTGTAAAGATAGCATATGTAACTCTGCATGTGGGGCTTGGTACCTTCAGACCCGTTAAAAGCGAGGATCTTAGTGAACATCATATGCACAGTGAGCATATTATGATCGATGAGGAAGCCTGCAATAAGATAAACGAGACAAAGAAAGCCGGCGGCCGCATAATCTGCGTGGGAACCACGAGTCTTCGTACGATAGAGAGCGCAGCGGATGAAAAAGGATTGATGCATCCCTGCATAAAGGATACGGATATATTCATTTTCCCCGGATACAGGTTTAAGGTGACGGACTGCCTGATAACCAATTTTCATCTGCCAAAGAGCACGCTCATCATGCTTGTTTCGGCGCTTGCAGGCAGGGAAAATGTGCTTTGTGCATACAGTGAAGCCATAAAGGAAAGATACAGATTTTATTCCTTCGGAGACGCCATGTTTGTGGTGTGAGAAAATTCGTATATTTCTCTTTTCAACTCAAAAAACAGGGATTATAATGGATAATAGGGCATCATAATATGTATATATAGCCGTTGAGTCATCTATTCTTAAGGAGAGTATAATGCAGGAAAAAAGAAGAAACAAAAGAATCGTGCTTGATGCACATCTCATCATGAAGAGACTTGATCCGGGAAAGAACGAGAGGATACCCGTTGATGTTCTGGATCTGTCCAAGTCGGGAATCGGATTCAGCTGTAACCAGCTTCTTGAGATGGGTGCCATATATGAGGCCGAGCTTCAGATATGGACCAAGGAGGTTATACAGTGCTTTGTAAACATCACAAGAATGGATCAGAGGGAAGACAGCATCGTGTACGGAGCGACCTTTGTAGGGCTTACGGATAATGATGCCTGCAAGATCTCGATCTATGATATGTTTGAGGAAGCACGGAAGAATAACGGTTAATGGATAAAAAAACCACAGTATTACTTGTATTAAACGGATACGGGATCATAAACCCCCAGAATGTCATTTCAGATAATAAGGACAGGTTCATTGAGCATTTGATGGAAACCTGTCCTTATTCAAAATGTCTGGCATCCGGAATGGCGGTAGGTCTTCCTAACGGCCAGATGGGGGATTCATATGTGGGTCATATCAATATAGGCGCCGGAAGGATAGTATACCAGGATCTTTCAAGGATCACCAAGAATATACAGGACGGCACTTTTTTTAACAACGAAAGACTTATCAAAGCCCTCGAAAACTGCAAGACCAGAGATTCGGCTCTTCATCTGTGCGGACTGATCTCTGACGGCGGGATACATTCTCATATCTCACATCTGTATGCACTGCTGGAACTGGCCAAGAGACAGAATATACGAAGGGTCTATGTGCACTGTTTTATGGACGGCATGGATTCGCCGCCTGACAGAGGTGCTTTTTACCTTGAAAGACTGCAGGCGAAGATGCGGGAGATCGGAGTCGGAGAGATCGCTACCATAAGCGGCAGATACTATGCCATGGACCGCGGCAATAACTATGACAGGATAAAGCTTGTATATCTGGCCATGACCGAAGGCGAAGGGATAAAGGCTGCAAATGCGGACGAGGCAATCGAGGGATCCTATGCCGCAGGAGACAATGATACATACGTAAAGCCTACAGTTATCGTTAACGGCGGTGTGCCCGTCGGCATAGTAAATAATGATGATACCGTAGTATTCTTCAATTTCAGGCCGGATAGGGCAAGGGAGCTTACCCACGCCTTTTGTGATGACGAATTCAGATCCTTTAAAAGAGAAAAAAAGCTTGATCTTTTGGTAGCGACTTTTACCGAATATGATGTTAATATAGAAGACAAGCTTGTTATATTTGATGAGCCTGTGCCGCAGAATTCTTTCGGCAAGTGGCTCGAGGCAAATGGTCTTACACAGTTAAGGCTTGCAGAGTCGGAGAATGCGCTGTTTGTGACCTATGCTTTTAACGGCTATACCGATGAGCCCTGCGACGGAGAGGAGAGGATGATCGTTCATTCGCCCAAGCTGTCGGCGGGAGAGTACAGGCCTGAGATGGCATCGCTTGAGATAACGGACAGGCTGACAAAGGCTATCGCATCCCACAGTTATGACTTCATACTGTGCGATTATGCGGCTCTTGATATCGCCGGTCATACAACGGATCCCGATAATTACAGCAAAGCGATCGAGACCGTTGAAAATGAGCTTAAAAAGATCTGCAAATGTGCGGATGAAGAAAAAGCAGTACTGTTCATCTGCTCGACTCACGGAAATATAGAAAAATGCAAGGACAAAAAATGGGCAAAGGAAAAGAGCACCACTCATACGACCAATCCGATCCCCTTTATCCTGTATGATCAGAATAATACGCATACATTAAAAAACGGAGGCTGTCTTGCAGACATAATCCCGACAGTCATTGATTCGATGGGATATGAAAAGCCCAAGGAGATGACAGGGAAATCCCTGTTAATGGAAACTTAAGAAAATACCGGATCGGGAAAAAGATCTGTTATTTTTCGCAGATGTGACACATATGTGCATCTGCGGTCATATAAAAAACCAATTAATATTCAAGGAGGATTTATCTATGATGAAGCTTGTGTTAGTAAGACACGGTGAGAGTGAATGGAATAAGCTGAACCTTTTTACAGGCTGGCATGATGTTGATCTCAGCGAAAAAGGCCATGAGGAAGCAAAGCAGGGTGGAAAGATCTTAAAGGAAGAAGGCTATGATTTTGATGTTGCCTATACTTCATATTTAAAGAGAGCCATCCATACACTTAACCACATTCTCGATGAGATGGACAGAAACTGGATCCCCGTAAACAAGGCATGGCAGCTCAATGAGCGTCATTACGGAGCTCTGCAGGGACTCAACAAATCAGAGACCGCTGAAAAATATGGTGAGGATCAGGTAAAGATATGGAGACGTTCATTTGACGTAAAGCCGCCTGCACTTGAGCCCGACAGCCCGGAAGCTCCCCAGAACCAGGAGATGTTCAGAAACGTTGACAAGAGCGTGCTGCCTCTGCATGAAAGCTTGGAGACCACGATCGAGCGAGCTGTTCCTTTCTTTAATGATGTTATAAAGAAGGATATGCAGGATGGAAAGAGAGTCATCATCGCTGCTCACGGCAATTCATTAAGGGCACTTGTTAAATATTTTGACAATATCTCTGATGAGGATATCATCGGTGTCAACATTCCCACAGGCGTTCCCCTTGTATATGAGTTTGATGACAATTTCAATGCGATCAACCATTATTATCTCGGCGATCAGGAAGCTTTAAAGGCAAAGATGGAAGCCGTTGCAAATCAGGGCAAGGCAAAATAACCAAAAAGCATTGAATTAGTTGTCCGGATTTAGTAAAATCATATAAGATGTGTATTTTGAAAAATTAGTTTTTGGAAGATCACATAAAGATTAATTATGTATTGGAGGTTTTTTTAGCATGAATGTTTATACCGGAGACAAAATCAGGAATGTTGTAATTCTAGGACACGGCGGATGCGGCAAGACTACTCTGGCAGAGGCTTTTGCCTATATTTCCAAAGTAATCACCAGAATGGGAAAGGTTGCCGACGGAAATACAATATCCGACTATGATAAGGAAGAAAAGAAGCGCCAGTTTTCAATAGGCACCAGCGTGATCCCCATCGAATGGGAGTCCTATAAGATCAACTTCCTTGATACCCCGGGCTATTTTGACTTTGTAGGTGAGGTTGAAGAGGCTGTAGGAGCTGCTGCAGGTGCCGTCATCGTGGTATCCGGAAAGGCAGGAGTCGAGGTAGGTACCGAGAAGGCATGGGAGCTCTGTGAAAAATTCAATATCCCGAGGATTATCTATGTATCCGACATGGATGTTGAAAACGCAAACTTTAAGCAGGTGGTAGATGATCTTACCGCTAAATACGGCAAAAAGGTCGTACCTTTCCAGTTGCCCATAAAGGAAGGCGAAAAAGTCACAGGTTTCGTAAATGTTGTTAACGAGACAGGACATAAATGGCTTGATGGCGGAAAGGTAGGCGACTGTGAAGTGCCTGCCGAGGATCAGGGCGATCTTGAGACTTATAAAGAGTCCCTTATGGAATCCGTAGCCGAGACTTCCGAAGATTTCATGGAGAGATATTTCGGAGGAGAGACCTTCACCAATGATGAGATCGAGGCAGCTCTTAAGCAGAGCATCAATGACGGCAGCATAGTTCCCGTTGTCATGGGCTCAAGCGTACTCTGCCAGGGCGTTAATACTCTGCTTGAAGATGTTATCAAGTATTTCAAGAGCCCTGATACGAGAAAGATCTCAGGCACAAATATGAAGACCAATGAGACTTTTGAGGCCGATTATGATATCGAAAAGCCCAAGAGTGCATATATCTGGAAGACCATAGTGGATCCCTTCATAGGTAAGTATTCACTTATAAAGGTATGCTCAGGAGTGATCAAGTCAGACGACGTTCTGTTCAATTATGACAAGGACGCTGAAGAAAAGCTTTCAAAGCTATATCTGTTAAGAGGAAGCACTCCCATCGAGGTGCCTGAGCTTCATGCAGGTGATATAGGAGCGATCGCAAAGCTTAATTCGGCTGCTACAGGGGATACGCTTTCAACCAAAGCAAATCCCATAACTTATAAGCCTACCGAGCTTTCCAAGCCTTATACCTGTCAGAGATACAAAGCAAAGAACAAGGGCGATATCGATAAGATCTCCAGCGCACTGCAGAAGATGATGCAGGAAGACCAGACCTTAAAGACCGTAAACGATGCGGAGAACAGACAGACCCTGCTCTACGGTATGGGCGATCAGCATCTTGAGATAGTTGCCAGCAAGCTGTTAAATGTTTACAAGTGCGACATCGAGCTTACCGAGCCCAAGGTAGCATACAGAGAGACGATCAGAAAGAATTCGGACGTAGAATACAAGTATAAGAAGCAGTCAGGCGGACACGGCCAGTACGGTCATGTAAAGATGAAATTCGAGCCTCTTGGTGATACCGAGAAGTCTTACGAGTTTGAACAGATCGTTGTCGGCGGAGCAGTTCCGAAGAACTACTTCCCTGCAGTTGAAAAGGGTCTTGTGGAATCCGTACAGAAGGGACCTCTTGCAGCATATCCCGTTGTAGGTATCAAGGCTGTCCTGTATGATGGATCCTATCATCCGGTAGATTCCTCAGAGCAGGCCTTCAAGATGGCAACGATACAGGCTTTCAAGAAGGGTGTAATGGAGGCAAGCCCGGTACTTCTTGAGCCCATAGCATCACTTAAGGTTACCGTTCCCGATGACTTCACCGGAGACGTAATGGGTGATCTCAACAAGAGAAGGGCAAGAGTGCTCGGAATGAATCCCGCAGGATCAGGAAAGACGGTCGTAGAGGCTGAGCTTCCGATGACAGGTCTTTACGGATACTGTACAGTACTCAGATCGATGACCGGCGGAAGAGGGGTATATGAATATGAGTTCGTACGCTATGAGCAGGCTCCTCAGGATGTACAGGAGAAGGAGGTTGCAGCAAGAGCAAGTATTGCAGAGGAAGGCGCCGAGGATTAAAGAAGAAGGATATAAAGCTTTTTCAGGGGGCAGATCCAGATCTGCCCCTTTATTTGTTTTCTTGACAGTATTATTCTATGTGGATAAAATATCAAAATATAGGCAACGCTGATAAAACCCATATATAGTATAGCGTTTCCACAGGTGATCTGAGATATTACGATACACAGTACGGAGGTTTCACATGTCTGAAAAATACAATCACAAGGTTATAGAAAAAAAGTGGCAGGATCACTGGGAGAAGGACAAGACCTTTAAGACGGAAAACGGTGATTATTCAAAGCCGAAATACTATGCCCTCGTAGAGTTTCCTTATCCTTCGGGGCAGGGTCTTCACGTGGGTCATCCCCGTCCCTATACGGCTCTTGATGTTGTAGCAAGAAAGCGCAGGATGCAGGGTTATAATGTGCTGTATCCGATGGGCTGGGATGCATTCGGCCTGCCTACCGAGAACTATGCCATTAAGAATCATATACATCCGAAGACTGTCACGAAAAACAATATTGAACGTTTTAAGGGACAGTTAAAGGCTCTCGGTTACTCTTTTGACTGGGACAGAGAAGTAAATACAACCGATCCTGATTACTACCACTGGACACAGTGGATATTCTTAAAGCTTTTTAACGCAGGCCTTGCCTATAAGACCAAGATGCCGATCAACTGGTGTACCTCCTGTAAGGTAGGACTTGCAAATGAAGAGGTCGTAAACGGTGTCTGCGAACGATGCGGTGCACCTGTCATCAGAAAAGCACAGAGCCAGTGGATGCTTAAGATCACCGATTATGCGGAAAAGCTTCTTGAGGGACTGGATACCGTTGATTATATAGAGAGGGTAAAGGTATCCCAGAAGAACTGGATTGGAAAATCCACCGGAGCAGAGGTAGATTTTTCACTTACAGGCAAGGAAGACAAGTTAAGGGTATATACCACAAGACCCGATACGCTCTTTGGCGCCACCTATATGGTAATAAGTCCGGAGCATCCCTATATTGAAAAATATAAGGACGATATAAAGAATTACGACGAGCTCATGGCCTACAGGGATGAGGCGGCAAAGAAATCAGACTTTGAAAGAACAGAGCTTGCCAAGGATAAGACAGGTGTACAGATCGACGGGATCACAGCTACAAATCCGGTAAACAATAAGGAGATCCCCATCTGGGTATCGGATTATGTACTTATGAGCTACGGAACCGGTGCGATCATGGCAGTTCCCGCACATGATGAGAGAGACTGGGATTTTGCAAAGAAGTTCGGCCTTCCCATCATAGAGGTCGTTGCAGGATCTGATGTACCCGTTACCGAGAAGGTATATACCGATGTTGAGTCGGGAACTCTTGTAAATTCCGATTTCCTAAACGGCCTTTCGGTAGCCGATGCAAAGATAAAGATAACGGAATTCCTCACACAAAAGGGAATAGGTCAGGCCAAGACAAATTACAAATTAAGAGACTGGGTATTCTCAAGACAGAGATACTGGGGAGAGCCGATCCCTATCATCCACTGTGATAAGTGCGGATATGTTCCCTTATCGGAAGAGGAGCTTCCGCTTCTGTTACCCGAGGTTGAGAGCTACATGCCCACGGATACGGGAGAATCACCTCTTGCCGCAATGACAGACTGGGTTAACTGCAAGTGCCCGAAATGCGGAGGAGATGCAAAGAGAGAGACGGATACCATGCCCCAGTGGGCCGGATCATCCTGGTATTTCTTAAGATATACGGATCCCGACAACAAGAATGAGCTTGCAAGCAAAGAGGCACTTAAATACTGGCTGCCCGTAGACTGGTATAACGGCGGGATGGAGCATACCACACTTCATCTGTTATATTCGAGATTCTGGCACAGATTCTTATATGATGAGGGTGTAGTTCCCTGTCCGGAGCCTTACAGCAAGCGTACGAGTCACGGAATGATCCTTGGATCCAACGGCGAGAAGATGTCCAAATCCCGCGGCAATGTAGTAAATCCCGACGATATCGTAAACGAGTACGGCGCTGACACCTTAAGGACTTATGAGATGTTCATCGGAGCCTTTGATCTCTCCGCATCATGGAGCGATGAAGGTGTAAACGGCTGCAGACGTTTCCTTGAAAGAGTATGGAGACTGCAGGATATCCTTACGGATGGAGATGAGTATTCAGCTGAGCTTAATACAAAGATCCACCAGACGATAAAGAAGGTAGACGGAGATTACGAATCGCTTAAATACAATACGGCCATCGCTGCTCTTATGAGCCTCTTAAATGATTTTGTAAAGGCAGGAAAGGTAAACAAAGCCGAGTTTAAGACTTATCTTACACTTTTAAATCCGGTGGCTCCTCATATAACAGAAGAGCTGTGGCAGATCGCAGGCTTTGAAAAGACCATAGCAGAGACCTCGTGGCCTGAATATGATGCCGATGCCATTAAGGAAGCGACGATCGAGATCGGTGTTCAGGTAAGCGGAAAGCTCAAGGGAACCGTTACGCTTGAGCAGGATGAGGATAAGGACAGCGCGATAAGCAAAGCCAAGGAAGTACCTTCGGTAAAGGCTTTCCTTGAAGGAAAGACGATCATCAAGGAGATTTATGTACCCGGAAAGATCGTAAACATCGTTGCAAAGTAAATCATAGTTATCAATACATATAGCAGACGACACCGAAGGGTGCCGTTTGCTATTGTGTTGTCAGTGGTTAATACAATATGGCGGATACCAAATCAACAGGAACAAAGAAAAAAGTAATAGTAGAGGCCCAGAAGAAGGCTCCGGCATCACCTGCCAAAAAAACTGCTAATCCTTCGGGTAAGAGCACAGGCACACGCCCGGGAGGAAATATTGTTCGTTCAGACAGCGTTACCGACAAAAACGCTGCAATGCTTAAGGAACTGATGAAAAAAACCTCAGAACCCGCGGCACCTTCCGAAGACATCGAAGCTGCACCTTCAAAAGGCAAAAAGAAGGAAAAGAGCAAAGCGGAGAAGCTCAGAAGGCTCGTGAGCATAATAAGCGGTGTGGTCTGTGTCTTAAGTATAGGATATTTTACCTGGTATTGTCTGAAAGCCCACAATGCAGGCGCTCAGGCAGAGTCGCTTTCAAATCTGAAAAAGGAAGACTCCGAACCGCATCAGTATAAAAAGCCGACCGTCAATCTGGATCTGTTAACAGACACTCCCGGGGTGTTAGACGAATACAGCACTGTATATGCAAAGAACAAAAGCCTTGCAGGCTGGATAAAGATCGAGGGTACGGAGATCGACTATCCGGTGATGCAGACAAGAAACAACGATTATTATCTCGATCATGATTTTGACCAGAACGAGGATAAGAACGGCTCAATCTTCATAGACTGCGACTGCAGTATATGGCCGAGGAGCCAGAATCTGATACTCTATGGTCATAATATGAAATCCGGCAGGATGTTCGGTACCCTTTCAAAATACAAGGATGAAAGCTATTATGAAGCACATCCGCAGATAATCTTTGATACCATATACGAAAAGGGAACCTATCAGGTGATGTATGTCTTTTCCGAGACCATACATGAGGCTACGGAGGTGACCTTTAAGTATTATCAGTTCATAGATGCCAATTCCGAGGCCGAGTATGATTCGAACATGCAGGCGATGGCGGATATGTCGCTCTATGATACCGGTGTAAAGTCAAGATATGGAGACCAGCTGATAACCCTTTCCACCTGTGATTACGAGCCCGGCTCCGAGAGATTTGCTGTAGTTGCAAAGAAGATCGACTGATAAGATAAGGCTGTGATCTGCTATGCTTAAGGAACATAACGACAAAGGCTCATTAAATGCGGATAAGATCATTACGGCGATCGGAATGATCTATGTTATATTGCCGATAATCATCTTTTTGTTTGGTTGGCTTAAGATATACCTGTCTCTTATGATAAGCGCCATTCTGATCATTGGGGGTTATATGATATGGAATGAGATCGCATCGGATAATGATAAACATCATCTGACAGATAGAGACAGCAGAAGATTCTGGATCATCACCATAGTGCTTTCCGTGATATGGATCTATCTGTCGGGGATCGGTTCGTTATGTTATCAGAACGGTGATTACTGGGTGAGAAATCCGATCTTTCGGGATCTGTCAACTCTTAAATGGCCCGTGATATATGATCTGTCCCTTGAAAGCGGGAAAGTGCAGGAGATCTGCGGCAGTTCGAAGGTCGCCTTCTCTTATTATTTCTGTTTCTGGCTCCCCGTATCAGCGATTGCAAAACTGCTTGATCTCGGGGATGCATCAAGAGGAATACTGATATCGATCTGGGCTCTTGCGGGCGTATTGCTTCTGTTTTATCTGCTTAGCAGAAAGCTTTCAAAATGTTCACTTCTGATTCCTTTAGTCTTTATTTTCTTCAGCGGACTTGACATTATTCCTGCCAAACTTTTGTGGGATGAGGTACAGCTTACCGATCATCTTGAATGGTGGGCTACGTTTTTCCAATATTCATCAAATACAACGCAGATATTCTGGGTGTTTAATCAGTCGATCCCTCTTTGGGTACTGATGGCACTGATCCTTCAGTTAAAAGAAAACAGATATATTGCTGCTTTATCAGCGCTTGCTTTTGCCTATTCTCCTTGGGCAACGATAGGGCTGCTTCCGATAGCAGCTGTTTTATGCATGAAAAAAGGCAGACTTAAAGATGTTTTCAGTCTGATGAATATAATGATCCCTTTGATCATGCTTATAGTATTTGGAAGCTTTTATATGGGCGGTAATGGAAATGCTGGAAAAACAGGTCTCGTATTTGCCGTAAACGAAGCAGATAACAAAAGGATATTTATGAGTTATCTGGTCTTCGTATTATTTGAGGTGCTGATATATTTCTTTATCCTGGGTAAGCATCAAAAAAAGAACGAACTTTACACAGTCGTGCTGGTTGAACTTTTGATCCTTCCTCTGATAGTCATCAGGGATGAGAATTTCATAATGCGGGGCTCAATACCTGCACTTTTTATGCTGACGTTTTTTGTCATGCAATTCTTAGTAAACAATCATCCGGAAAAAGACAGATCCGTTCGTCTGCGCTATACATTACTGGTCGTAGTTCTGGCTATAGGATGTATTACGCCTGTTCATGAGATAAGCAGGACGGTAGAGAAGACGATGTCAACAGATAATATGCTGCAGGAGATGGTAGGCTCGTTTGCGCATATGCAGACTGAGGATGAGATCCTTATAGCCACAGCCAGAAATCAGTTTTTCATATATGACTATGACAGGAAGTTTTTCTTTAAATATCTT
>JAILPG010000066.1 GCA_024699595.1 Lachnospiraceae bacterium
CATCAATATGCAGACCTTTTATGATGCTTTTAACGAGGAGCTCTCACAGGGCAGGGATGTGATCTACATCGGAATGTCCTGCATCAGCAATACGGCAAATGCCGCAAAGCTTGCCGCGGATGAGCTTAAGGAAGAGTATCCGGACAGAAAGATATACGCCTTTGATTCTTTTTCTGCCTCGGTGGGCGAGGGACTCATGGTATATAATGCCATTAAGCTTAAGAATGAAGGCAAGACCATCGACGAAGTGGCAGAATATGTCGAGAAAAACAAGCAGAAATACATTGTCTGGTTTATAGTGGATGACCTGGTATACTTAAAGCGCGGCGGCAGATTAAGCGCTACGGCGGCTTTTGCAGGCGGAGTGCTGCAGCTTAAGCCGGTGCTTCGCATTGACGAGGAAGGAAAGCTTGAGAGCATGAGCAAGGTAAGAGGCCGTAGCCAGTCCATTAAGGCACTTGCAAAAAAATATATGGAAATGGCTACGGATCCGGGCAGCGCGGAGTATTTTATCGGACAGGGCGACTGTTATGAAGAAGCAGAGTCCCTAAGTGAGATGATAACGGGAATGGGCGGATCAAAGGCTAAGTATATCACGGATGTCTCGCCCGTTATCGGAGCCCATACGGGGCCGGGTATCATGGTTATAGGTTTTATAGGAGAACACAGATAAAAATGAACGGATTAGTCCTTGAAGGCGGAGCGATGCGCGGACTCTTTACCGCCGGAGTATTGGATAACCTTATGGAAAAGGGAGTTTTCTTTGACGGCATCGTGGGAGTATCCGCGGGAGCATGCTTCGGATGCAATTACAAATCCCACCAGAAAGGACGGACCGTAAGATACAATAAAAAATATGCGAAAGATCCGAGATACTGCAGCGTCAGATCGCTTTTAAAAACCGGAGACATGTTTGAAGCAAAATTCTGCTATCATGTGCTTCCGGACGAGCTTGATGTATTTGACAGAGAGACTTTTCAGAGCGATCCTGCAAGGTTTTATGTGGTCGCATCCGATGTAAGGACCGGAGAAGCAGTGTATAAAGAGCTGCATTACATGGACAGGACGGATCTTGAATGGATAAGAGCCTCATCCTCGATGCCGCTTGTTTCAAACATTGTGCATCTAGAAGGAATGAGGCTCTTAGACGGTGGGATCACCGATTCCATCCCCCTTGCCTTTATGCAGGATAAGGGATATGACAAAAATGTGGTGGTGCTCACAAAGCCTGTTTCTTACGTAAAGACCCCAAACAAAGCCATGCCCTATGTCAGGATGAAGTACAGGGAATATCCCGAATTTATAAGGGCTATGCAAAACCGTCATATCATGTATAATGAGGAGAAGGAGTATATCCTTTCGGAGGAGAAAAGAGGGAATGCGTTTGTGATCGCACCCGACGAACCTCTTCCGCTCGGCCATATATGTCATGATGAAACGCTGTTGCAGAAGGCTTACGACATAGGCTATGAGAAGGCTGAGGAGGTATATTCGGAGCTGAGGAGATTTTTAAGAATGGACCACTGATCCCGTTTCTACGGCACGTTTCTGGTGAGGGATGATGAGAGAGTTTAAGGGTTTTAAAAAAGGTGTGAATCTCGGAGGGTGGCTGTCACAGGCCTTTCATACCGACAGTTACTACAGCAGCCATATAAAGACCTCAGATATTGAGGAAGTATCCTCATGGGGGATCGATCATCTGAGGGTTACCTTTGATTACAATGTCATCCAGAGAAATGACGGAAGCATAATCGAGGAAAACTTCAGGCATTTCCAGAGACTGATAGACTGGTGTGAGGCATTTAAGTTAAACCTTGTACTGTGCCTGCATAAGACGAAGGGCTATTCGGTCAATTCCGTTACAGGCACGGATTTTTATGCAGATGAGGTCCGCCAGGAATATTTTTTTACGATCTGGAGAGATATGGCCAGACGTTATGCAAAGTATTCGGACCGCGTAGCTTTCGAGCTGCTTAATGAGGTTTCGGAGCGGTCGTTTGATGCAAGATGGAATGATATCGCAGGCAGGGCCATTGAGATCATCAGGGAGTATTCGCCGGACATAAACATCCTTGCAGGCGGCTACTGGGATTCTTCTCCCGATTTTGTAAAATATCTCGATCTTCCCAAGGATGATCATGTGGTATACAGTTTCCACTTTTTTGAGCCCAAGATCTTTGCCCTGCAGGGCGCCTACTGGATCGTCAACATGCCTGGCGATATCTGGATCAACTACGATACCCCGCTAAGGGATTATTATGATATCGGAAGACGGGTATTTCCAAGAGATTCGCAGTATATGGTCCACAAGACGTATGAGAACCTTACCGAGGAGGAGAGGAATGCGATTCTTGGCTCGGGGATAAGTGAAAAATACCTGCGGATGCTTCTGGAGGGAGCCGTGAAGATCTGTGATGAGAGAAACATCCCGTTATACTGCTGCGAATACGGCGTGATAGACAAGGCAGCGCCGATAGACAGGCTTAAATGGTTCAGGGCGGTACACGGACTGTTTGAAGAGTTCAAGATAGGCAGGGCCGCGTGGAATTACAGCGCAATGGATTTCGGGATCACGGAGATAGAGCCTGAGGATATCAAACAGGAGATAATCAGAAATCTGTGATACCCGTGTTTTCAAAAAAATAAAAATTTCACAGAATTTTCACTGCCACGAAAAAATATATTTCGTATAATGTATATGAGAGGGATCATAGGGTCATTTTTGTGCTTGCATGAAAGCGTCTGAATTTGGGACCCGCCCGTGTCATCTGTCAGTATGACATGATAAATAAGTCCGGTTTTATCGGCAGAAAGGAGACAACATGAAATCAGATTACAGAATAGATGATGAGCTTTTA
>JAILPG010000084.1 GCA_024699595.1 Lachnospiraceae bacterium
TGACACAATATGTAAGCTTCGCTTGATAGACAGGCGAAGCTTACTTTTTTATAATTTAGAAAAATGTTAAAATATTTAGCAAAGGTGGCAGAAATATGAGAAAGACATACTTGGATAATATTCGCTGGATAACAGTAGTACTGGTTGTTATCTATCATGTTATTTACATATTCAACGGGGTAGTACAGCACGGGATCATTGGCCCCTTCAGCGAACATCAGCCCCAGGATACATATCAGTACATAGTATATCCCTGGTTCATGCTGCTTCTGTTTGTGGTATCCGGCATGTCAGCCCGCTACGAACTGGGTAAGCGAACAGAGAAGGAATTCATCAGAGTAAGGACGAGAAAATATCTTGTACCTTCAACAATCGGCCTTCTGGTATTCGGCTGGGTTCTCGGCTATTACAACATGTTAATGTCCGGTGCATTTGATTCAATGGGCAATGTGCCGAAGCCGATTCTCTTCCTGATAATGGCAGTCAGCGGCTGTGGTCCTCTGTGGTACGTCCAGATGCTCTGGTTCTTCAGCCTGATACTTATACTGATCAGGAAGATAGAAAAAGACAGATTCTACAATATCTGTGGCAAGGCCAATATTCTGATAATGATCCTCTTTGTCATCCCCGTATACGGAGCTGCTCAGATACTTAATGCACCGATAATAGTGGTGTACAGATTCGGTATCTACGGACTCGGCTTTCTGATCGGGTATTTTGTATTATCACATGATGAAGTGATGGATCGAATCGGCAAAAACTGGCTGATCTTAAGTATTCTTGCAGCTGCATCCTGTGTGACCTTTGTGATTCTTTACATGGGTCAGCCTTATCCGGATCATGAGGTCCTGGATACGATCATGTGCAACGTATACGCCTGGTTTGGAACCATTGGTATACTTGCCTTCATGAAAAAATGGGGCAATTTTGAGAATCCCTTTTCAAAGTGGATGTGCAAAAAATCATGGGGCCTCTACGTATTCCATTATCTGATGATAGCGGTGAGCGGATGGTATCTGCATACATTATGCCCGGCCCTTGCACCTGTCATCGTATATCTGTTGGTTACAATTGCGGCATTTGCAGGTTCATATCTTCTGTACGAGATCATGAGCCGCATACCATTCTTAAGATGGTGTGTTCTTGGAATAAAAAAGGAGAAGAAAGAATGAGTTTTGCAGATAACCTTGTTGAATTAAGAAAGCTTAACAACCTGTCGCAGGAGGATATTGCCGAGAAGATAGGCGTATCCAGACAGACACTTTCAAAATATGAGACCGGAGAGTCCCTTCCCGATATAGAGAGGTGCAAGCAGCTGGCAGACCTCTTCGGTGTAACTATCGATGACCTTATCTCATATGAAAAGAATGATTCGGACAATCTGGGATATGCCATACCACCGAAAGGAAAACACATCTTTGGAATGGTCAAAGTGGGAGATAAGGGGCAGATCGTCATCCCTGCAAAGGCAAGAAAAATATTTGATATAAAAACAGGCACCAATCTGATAGTTCTCGGAGATGAAGGCCAGGGTATAGCTCTCATTAAGGAGAAGGGTCTTCTTGAGCTTATCAGCAGAGCAAAAGTAAGTATGTAAAGTGTCCTGATTGGGTCTTGATTTTGTTATGAACAAGTGCTACTATACAATAGTTAGCGGCGACTAACTTGCGAACGATAAGCTAAACAATCGGCTAAGCAAGCAGCTATACAAGCAACCGGACAACAAGCCGGACTTAAGCAGGATACTCCGCATAAATGGCGGAGTAAAAAAATACACGTCAGTTAGCCTATACTAACTCAAGCGGCATGGATGATTCGGTAAGATCTATCTCCGGGAGATCGGGAAGCATTGAAAGCCAGGATGGAAGCGGTGGCAAACCGGGGTAAGAAAAATAAATGTAAAACTGAGAGGACAGAAAGGAGATTATTATCATGAAACTTAAAGGAATCGGAATATTTGCATTAGGTACGTTGTTTGGACTGGAAGGGATCAAACTGCTTTCTTCCAAAGATGCCAAGAAAGTTTACGCACATTGCACTGCGGGGGTTCTTAGGGCAAAGGACTCTGTTTTGGATCAGGTTACCACATTGCAGGAAAACTGTAATGATATATACGAAGAAGCCAAGGCTATTAATGCAGAAAAGGCAGCTGAAGAAGAGACTATCGGGGAAGAAACAGAAGAATGACTTTTACGATCAAACACGAGATCAGAAACAGGATCCGTATCCATATTCATATGAAACGCATGAGCTTCATGGAAGCGGATACGTTTGAATACTATCTTAAGAACATTCCCGGGGTCAGAGAAGTCCGGGTATATGAGCGGACCGCAGATGCAGTGATCTGTTATGATTGCGACAGAACCTCTGTGATAGAGAAGATTAAGGCATTTTCATTTGAAAACACGCAGGTGCCCCAAAAGGTATTTGAGTGCTCCGGAAGAGAACTGTCGGCGAGATACTATGATAAGGTCGTGACAACCGTGATCCTGCACTATGGTAAACGCTTATTTATGCCTTTTTCCATTCGAAGGATCTGGGATACGGTCAAGACCGTCAGGTATATATGGCGAGGCCTGAAAACATTGAGAAACGGTCATCTGCAGGTGGAGATGCTGGATGCGATAGCTATAACTGCCGCTATACTGACAGGTGATCATAATACGGCCTCCAATGTGATGTTCCTGCTGAAGATAGGCGATACTCTTGAAGAATGGACTCATAAGCGCTCGGTGGATGACCTGGCCAGACGCATGTCGCTGAATATCGATAAGGTCTGGGTGGTCACAGACTCCGGAGAAATGCTTACCGATTCATCGGATATCAACTGCGGGGACAGAGTCGTGGTAAGGGTGGGGAATATGATCCCCTTTGATGGTGAGGTCGATTCCGGAGAAGCCATGGTCAATCAGGCATCCATGACGGGTGAATCTGTGTCCGTACACAAAGGGAAAGGCGCGAGCGTATTCGCCGGTACTGTTGTTGAAGATGGTGAGCTGACGATATGCGTGACACAGACTGAAGGGCACGGACGCTTTGATAAGATAGTAAAGATGATTGAAGAATCCGAAAAACTGAAATCATCTCTTGAGAGTAAAGCAGAGAGGATCGCGGACCGTCTGGTACCATACACGCTTCTTGCATCGGGTGCAACCTGGCTTATAAGCCGTAACGCCATCAAGGCTGTATCGGTACTTATGGTCGATTATTCATGTGCCCTTAAGATGGCTATGCCCATCTCGGTCCTGTCAGCGATCAAAGAAGCTTCGGAGTATAACATAACCGTAAAAGGCGGCAAATTCCTGGAGGCTGTTGCCGAAGCGGATACGATTGTCTTTGATAAGACCGGCACTCTCACAAAAGCAAAGCCAACAGTGGCAAAGGTGGTTTCATTCTGCGATGAATCCGAAGACGAGCTGCTCCGTCAGGCGGCCTGCCTTGAGGAACATTTTCCACATTCGGTTGCCAGAGCCGTTGTTGATGCCGCATATGACCGGGGGCTGCTGCATGATGAACTCCACACCAGCGTGGAGTATATAGTGGCTCATGGTATAGCGTCGGAGATCGACGGCGAAAAAGCGGTTATAGGAAGCTATCATTTTGTTTTTGAAGACGAAAACGTGATCATTCAGGAAGACAGAAAAACTCTTTTTGAGAGTCTGCCTGACGAGTATTCGCATTTGTTTTTTGCAAAGAACGGAAAACTGTCAGCCTGCATATTAATAGAGGATCCGTTAAGAGAAGAGGCCGCCTCGATAATCGAAAACCTTCGCGCAGAAGGTTTTGAGCATATAGTCATGATGACGGGAGACAGTGAAAGGACTGCTGCGAAGATCGCTTCTGAAGTCGGGATCACTGAATATTATGCGGAGGTTCTGCCGGAAGATAAGGCTGGATACATAGAAAAGGCAAAGAATGAAGGACGCCGCGTGATCATGGTCGGTGACGGGATCAATGATTCGCCGGCTCTGTCTGCATCCGATGCGGGAATAGCGATCAGCGAGGGAGCGGAAATAGCCAGACAGATAGCCGATATCACAATAGGATCGGATAATCTTGAAGGTATGGTTACTCTGAGAAGGATCAGTACACTCCTCATGAAGAGGATCAGATTTAACTACAGGACCATAGTAGGCTTTAATACGGCACTGATCGGTCTTGGGATAGCGGGTATTATGCCGCCTGCTGCTTCAGCCATGCTCCATAACGGATCTACGGTTGCTTTGGGGCTTATGAGTATGACAGATCTTTTGCCGGATAAACCTAAGTGATCATATATGGAGGCTTATTTAATATGTCGGTTAAGATCATTTCTTTAAGAGAAGAAGAGATACGTGATATTGGTGACGCTTTTGCGGATTTTGAATATGCTGAATCTGAATTCGGCATGGCTTATCTGGGAAAAAACAGACAGGCAGTGAGCGATTACATCTGTGCCTATGTACGTATGACCATCAGGGAGCGCACTCTTTATTCCACAAGTGAGGAACACGAGGCATTCATTGCCTTTGGTAACCCCGGAGTCAGTATGAGCGCCGGTTCAGCAGCCGATATCTTAAAAACCATTCCGGGCCGTGTTGATACGAGACATTTATACAGGATGGCAAAAGGCAGCGCTCATGCAGGTAAAAGCTATGGGGCCATACTTTCAAAGCTTAAGATACCGTATATATATGTAAGCATGGTTGCTGTAAGGAAAGAGTATCAGGGCATAGGATTCATGCGAAAACTTCTGGATATTGCCTTTGAGGAAGGGAGAAGACAGGCTGTTCCGGTGGTACTTGATACCGATGCTCAGCTTAAGAAAGTTAAATATGAGCATATAGGAATGAAATGCGTCGTAACACAGCATTTCGAGGATGGTGTGGAGCTGTATGGCCTTGTATATGAGCCTGATAATATCCAAAAGGAGTGGAAGAGCGAAGTTGTACTCGGGGATATGAAGATACTCAGTGCACGTAACGAGAATATATGGGATCGTTTTGCACCTGTTTATAACAGGTTTGTTACAGGGACTCCCGGAAACAAAAAAGCATACGATACGATTTATAAACGTATCAGATCAGTGATAAAAGATAAGCAAGTGCTGGAACTTGCAACCGGACCCGGGGTTATCGCAAAGCAGGTGGCGGACGAAGCGGGGAGGATGGTCGCTACAGATTATTCCGAAAAGATGCTGGCCGTGGCAAGACGGGGGATCGTTCCGGCGAATCTTGAGTTTGAACGGGCCGATGCCTCTGCCCTGCCATACGATGATGACAGTTTTGATGTGATCATCATAGCGAATGCGCTTCATGTGATCCCTCAGCCCGAAAAGGTCTTATCCGAGATAAGACGGGTTTTAAGAAAGGATGGATTACTGATCGCCCCGAATTTCATACACGATAACGGGAAGAAAGTGAGTGGGATGTTCAGCAAAGTCCTATCTCTTGCGGGGGTTACGTTTGAAGCGGAATGGGATGGCGCCGGATATATCGCTTTTCTTGAGAACAACGGGTTCAAGGCAGAGCATTCAAAGCAGCTTCCGTCAACGATACCGCTGATGTATACGGAGTGTGTAGCGCGTTATGACTATAAATGAGTTTGGAAAAGAGAGGATTAACTGATGCAGTTCCGGTCCTGAAAGCGATAGATGAATTTATGGAAATGCCGGTTTAAAGAAAACGGAAAAAGTGTGATCTGATGAATATGACAAAAATGAAATGCAGAACAATTGTACAAAAAGAAGGATTAAGAATGTATGGAGAAACAGATGCGGAGGATAAAAAATGCTTTTAACATTATTTTTGGCGATCATATTCTGTGCCGCGATAACACTTATGCTTATTTCGGCAGT
>JAILPG010000092.1 GCA_024699595.1 Lachnospiraceae bacterium
GCTTATGGAGCCGCCGTTTTTAAGCTTTCCAAACAGGATCTCGTCCACAAACAAAGGCTTTATCTCATTTCTGATGACCCTGTCCACCTCTCTGGCACCAAACTCCCTGCTGATGCCTTTTTTCAGGATAAGCTCTCTTGCGCTTTTCTCCACGTTCAGCGTGATATTTTTGTTTTTTAACAGATCCGAGAGTTCACCAAGCTTCTTGTCTACTATCAGAGCCGCCATTTCGTCATCCATCCCGTTAAACATTATTATCCTGTTCAGACGGTTTCGAAATTCCGGCTGGAAGATCCGCTTTACTTCCTCCATAAGTGCACTGTTGTCCTTGTATCCGCTGTTAAAGCCTATGCTTTTTTTACCCAAGAAATTGGCACCTGCATTGGAGGTCATGATCACGACCACGTTCTTGAAATCGGCTTTTCTCCCCTGATTATCCGTAAGCGTCGCATAGTCCATCACCTGTAAGAGTATGCTGTAGATGTCGGGATGCGCTTTCTCGATCTCGTCAAGCAGGAGGATCGATGAAGGATTTTTCCTGATCTCCTCTGTTAAAAGTCCGCCCTCTTCATATCCCACGTAGCCCGCGGGGGAGCCTATAAGCTTTGCTACCGTGTGCTTCTCCGCATATTCGCTCATGTCAAAGCGGATAAGCTTTGCACCAAGCTCTGAGGCAAGGCTCCTTGCCACCTCTGTCTTTCCGACGCCCGTAGGCCCCACGAACAAAAGGCTTGCAAGAGGCTTGTTCTCATCGGAAAGGCCGGCTCTTGAAAACTTGATCGCATTCACCACCTGCGTAACAGCTTCGTCCTGTCCGAAGATCTTTGCTTTGATACGGTCCTCAAGGGTTTCAAGATTGCCGGTATCCTCAGATTCGACCGTTTCGACAGGAACGCGGCAGATCTTCGAAAGTACCTTTGCGATCAGATCCTTATCGACTGTAGGGATCATGTCGTCATGATCTTCTTTTACTGCAGGATGCAGCTTTAAGTATGATCCGGCTTCATCTATAAGATCGATGGCCTTATCCGGGAGGAAGCGTTCGTTTATGTATTTGGCGCTCATTTTTGCCGCATAATCAAGCACGCCCTCTGCGTATCTTACGCCGTGAAAGCTCTCATAACGGTTCTTTAATCCCTCAAGGATCTTTACGGTATCCTCAATGGAGGGCTCCTTTATCTCAATGTTCTGAAATCTTCTTGCAAGTCCCTTGTTTTTCTCAAAGCGCTTCTTATACTCGTCAAAGGTCGTAGCTCCGATGAACCTGATATGACCGCTGCTTAAATAGGGCTTTAGCATGTTTGCAGCGTCGTTTGCACCCTCTGCCACGGCTCCCGCTCCGGTGATACTGTGTATCTCATCAATGTAGACGATCGGGTGCTCTTCTTTTGATATGGCTTCAAGTACACTTTTAAATCTTTTTTCAAAATCGCCCCTGTACTGGGTGCCCGCAAGCATGCCGCCCATGTCGAGCATGAAGATCCTGCTGCCCTTAAGAGGAGCCGGCACCTCATCTTTGTTGATCCTCTGTGCAAGTCCGTAGATTATGGCTGTTTTTCCCACACCGGGCTCGCCTATGTGCAAAGGATTGTTCTTATCCTTTCTGCACAGGACCTGGATCGTCCTTTCAAGCTCTTCTTCTCTTCCGATCAGAGGATTGGCCTGATCGGCGGTATCGTTTATGCAGGGCGCATACAGACTTATGACATCGCCTGTTTCCCCGGGTTTTGCGGGCTTAGGCTCGTCTTCAGAGGAAAGGGCACGTATCAGATCCGTCTTATCAATGCCCTGTTTTTCCATGAAATACACCGCATAGCAGTCGGGCAGTGCCCACAGGGAAAAGACCACATGAAGGGGCTGAACCTCGTCTTTACCGCTGTTTATCGCCTGTTCGCCTGCAAAGGCAAGGATTCCCGCCATTCCGGCCGACAGTTCGGTATCTCCGGTCGCATCCTTATCCAGATATTCCGCGAGATAGTTTTCAAGGTCATCAGCCAGCAGATCGATATCACCGCCAAGTCCCTCAAACGCATCCTGAAATGCCGGATCGTCACAGAGCTTTAACAAAAAGGTCTCCGGTGTTACCATCTCATAACCGTTCTGTATTGAATAATCCACGGAATCATGAATGATCTCTTCTAATCTGTGTGAAAGTCTCATGAGCTCTCCTCCACTGTCATCCTAAACGGAAAACCGGCATCCTTGGCCTTTGTGAGGGCTTTGTTAACCTTGGAAACGGCAATATCATACGGATAGGCGCCTACTACGGCCCTGCCGTTTCTGTGAACCATGAGCATTAGCTGCTCAGCCGTCGCGGAATCTTTTTTAAATATCTCTATAAGGATCATCACAACAAATTCCATGGTGGTAAAATCATCATTGAGCATGATGACGTTATACTGTCTGGGTTCCCTGATCCCCACGGATGTTTGGTTCCTTAATTCACTCTGTACCGACATATGATATTCCTTCCGGGATGGTTACGTTTAGTTAACAAATATATCTCGTTCACGACAGCCTGCTGTAATGTTCTCTCTTTGCCTCATACATCCGCTCGTCAGCTGTTTTTACCAGCGTGCTGACAGCAGCATGCGGAAACTCCGCTCTTGAAGCACAGCCTACGGAAATGGAAAGCTTATCCACGCTCTCTCCTTTCCATTCATCCGTCAGATGCTTAAGCTTATCAAGTATCTCCTTAAGCTTTTTTTCATCAACGGACAGCATGGCGACGAATTCATCGCCTCCGATACGGTAGACATTCCCGTATTCGCCGAAGCTCTCCTGCAGACAGTCGGAAGCGCCGCAGAGAAGCTCATCTCCGGACAGATGCCCTTTATTGTCATTTACCTGTTTCAGACCGTTCACGTCTGCGGTAACGTATATAAAACTCTTATCGTGCAGTTTTTTCTCAAGCTCCGAAAGAGCGTCTTCATAAGCCCTTCTGTTAAGACAGCCTGTCATCCTGTCTGTGTTTGAAAGGCGCCTTAACATCGTATTGCTCTGCCTGAGCTGGAATACCATGTTGGCAAACTCTCCCGCAAATCCGGAGACAATGATGATCACGAGTGTCGACATCACCAGGCGCCACGGATTCACCCAGCCTCCGCTTGGCTCGATCGCAAGCTCCCATGTCAGATTGCGGAGTGAAAATCTTGTCCTTAGGGGATCTTTGCCGGGCTTTCCGCCCTCATGTATGATCTGAGGCTCGCCGTTTTCATCTATATAGGACAGTGTATAGTCCATGCCCATGCCTATCAGGTTATCAAGCCTTAAAACTTTGATCAGATTGTCGAGATCGATGGTAACGGTCACAAGACCCCACAGCTTCCTTTCATCTCCGTCACGTAAGATCACGGGAGCCCTACCGGCCATACCGACCCCTCCCTGCACCAGTTCAAACGGATTTGTGAGGATGGTATTGCCCTCTTCATAGGCTTCCCTGGCCTCAAGGTTGCCAAGCAGGCTTGTGTCCAGAAAATCAAAGCCTAAAAAGCTCTCATTACCTTCAAGAGGGTATATCTCCGAAACGATCCCGTCAGGAGCGATAGCAAAGTTCTTAAGGTCCACACCCGTTTCCTCTTTGACGGTGGTATATATGTCCTCTGCCACATGGTTAAAAAACGCCGTGTCCCCGTCATGATCCTGCACCATGGCTCTTAAGGTTCCTGTCCTGGCCATCACGCAGTCTATGGTGGTGACTATATGATCAGCCTCATTTTCGGCAATATAACGGCAGCGATCCTTTTCCGCCGAGATGTCATTCTGTATCAGATAAATATATACAAAAAATAGAAAAACGAAACAGATCGCGGAAGATACGATGACCATCCGCTTCTGCTCCTTAGAAAATTTTTTCCACATATGCGATCTTTCCATACTTATTTTCCGTTCATACAAAAAGATTATATCATTCTTTGGTTATCTTTCGTGGATTTTTCTGTCTGCTCACACGATCCCCCTTTTGAGCAGATCACTGTATTCGTCGTAGCTTATATATACACCGCCCATGCTTTCAAGATGATCCGTATGAAACTGGCAGTCGATCATCAGAAAATCATTTGCCTTAATCAGGTTAGCAAGCCCGACAAGTGCAAGCTTTGAGCCGTTTTCCCTGTCGGAATACATGCTCTCTCCGAAAAAGCATTTCCCGATGCTCACTCCGTAGAGACCGCCTGTGATGACCCCGTCCACCACCGCCTCAAGAGAAAGCGCGTAGCCTTCATCAAACAGCTTTTTGTAGGCCTCTTCCATCTCATCGTGTATCCAGGTGCCTTCCGCAAATTCCCTCTTTATACGGCATTTATGCATGGTCGCAGAAAAGTCCCTGTTCAGGGCATATTTCACCACATGCTTTTTCATGTATTTTTTTAATGAATGGGAAACATGGATCTCCTCAGGACGTATGATGAACCTCTCATGAGGACACCACCACAGGATCGGTTCGTTTTTGTTGTACCAGGGAAAAATGCCGTGAGAATACGCCAGAAGGAGCCTTTCAACACTAAGATCTCCTCCCACTGCAAGAAGTCCGTCCGGCTGAGCATACGACGGATCCGGAAAAGTTATTGATGAGTCAAGCTGAAATACCGGCATACGATGTCCTTTGCATTTTGGATCTTTTCCTACGGAAGCTCAACTTCTTCTCCGGTATAGAGGTATCTCAGGTGAAAACCTGCGGACGGATCTTTGATATCCGAGAAAGCAATGGTAACGCCATACTGTGCGGAAACATCCAGACCCTTATCTCCGAAGCCATAGACATAATGATAATGCGGGTGCGAATCCTCGATCAGTTTGGGGTTTCTGCCTTTTACCCACGACTCTTCCTGCATGAGATATGCTTTTTCGGCTATACGCTCAATAGTACTGCCTGCCGGCATTGATTTTGTTTTTACTCCTTTGACATAGGAATCTTCCCAGGTATCGCCCTTTTGCTTTCCTATATAGGATTCAACCACTTTATTTTTCTTCAGGACAGTGTACCAGAAGGTATCGCCTTTCCCGCCAAGGATATGGTCAATGTCATCCCCATAGGCCTGATAATACTCAAATCCGCCGTTTTCCTGTACCAGTTTAATGAATCTTTCTGCTGACATATAGTTCCTCCCAGGTTTCAGCCTTAAATGCCTTAGCCCAAATATCAAGCCCGTCTGCGATATCATCCTTCGTCGCTTTATCTATGTGCCTTAAATTTAACACATTTATCCCGAATTTTGTAGTATACAGGCGATAAAAATGCAGATTGATAAACATATGAAAAAAAGGTTGACAATCAATTTTCAACGATTATAATATAAACATGTTTATATAAAACCGTTTATATTATATTCGATCATGGAGGTGATCATATGATTCTGATAGTAAATACCACAGAGGATCATTCCGTAACGGAAGAACTGAAAAAGCAGATGAATGAAAGAAACATCGAAGCTGAGATCGTTGAAACGGATTCCCTGCACATAAGCCACTGTATCGGCTGCAACTACTGCTGGCTAAAGACGCCCGGAAAATGTTCCATAAAGGATGATTATGAGATCATTCTCAAAAAGATCGTTCATGCTGACCAGATGTGGGTGATCTCCGATACGGCACTCGGATTTCTGGATCATAAGGGAAAAAATATCTTTGACAGGATACTCCCGATAGCGACCATGTATCTGAAGTTTACGGGAAACCAGATGCGGCATGTTCCGCGCTACGACAAAAGAACGGATGTTGGGATCATCTATAAGGGTGAACCGGACGTTGAATATCTGAAAAAATGGAATGAACGCGCAACGCTTAATTTTGACAGCAGATCACTTGGCGTTTTCAGTATTAATGAGATAAAGGAGGCAGTAACATGCATGTGTTGATAATAAATGGCAGTCCCCGTATCAAAGCGCACAGCAATACGGACAAGATCCTTAAAGAGTTCGCGAAGGGAATGAGCGAAAACGGCACAACTTTTGAACAATATGAGGTGTCTGACAAAAAACAATGGGATGCGATCCGCAAGGCATTTTCCGAAAACAAAAATATCCTGATCGCCCTTCCGCTGTATGTTGAAAACATCCCCGGACTTCTTTTGGAATTTCTGGAAACGCTGACTCCCAAGACGGATGATTCGCAGATCTCTTTTATCCTTCAGGGCGGATTTGCAGAGGGGATCCAGCTTCGCTGCGGCGAGGAATATCTGAAGATACTCTCGGGAAAGCTCGGCTGCAGATATGCGGGAACGCTTGTAAAAGGAGACAATTTTGCCATAAGATTCTTTGAAGGGGATCAGAGACAAAGGATCACAGGACCCTATGCGGAAATGGGAAGAGAATATGCCGCAAACGGGGATTTCCAATCGGAAAAATGCAGGAAATTTACCGGACCGGAAATTCTGTCGGCGCCGATGCGTCTTTTTGTTGGTATAATGTTTAAAACAGCAGCCAAAAAGGGCTTTGAAAAAGTCGCAAAGGGATGGGGATGTACCACACCGCTTGATGACAGACCGTATTAAAGAGAGAATGCAATGGGACGAAAAACGAAGATCACAAAAGAGATGATCCTTGAAGCAGCATATGAACTTCTGGATAGATCCGGGATCGGTTCAGTTGCTATAAAACAGATCGCCGCAAAACTTGAATGCTCGACACAGCCGGTTTCGTGGCAGTTCGGGAGTATGTCCGAACTGAAAAAAGAACTGTACTTCTACGCGGCTGACAGAGTTTATGGAGATCTTGAGGAACAGATGAAGGGAAAAGATGCAGTAGAAGCTTTTTTTCTGTCGGGTATACATTATCTGTCGATCGCCTGTGACCACCCCCATGTATTCAGGTTTCTTAACGTAGATGATCCGCTCTCCACTATAGGAGAACGGATCTATGGTGATACCAGTATTTTTTCATTTCAGTTTGATAAAGAGGCTGTAAAGATGTTTGCGGAGCAGTACGACGCTCCTTTAGAGAAGATCTCCGAAATGGTAAGGGATACGGTGATCTACACACACGGACTGGCACTTATGATGATGTTTGACGGCTACAGGCTTCCAAAAGAAACGGCCTGTAAAATGATGTATGATATGGGAATGAAACTGGCCAAAGAACTGGGCATTACTCCTAAAGGCGACTTTGAGACTTTTTATAATAATGGGCAGTAAGCCCGCTCAGCTTTCTTTTCCTGCAACAATGCTCTTTATTTCTTTCCAGTCAAAACATCTCGTATAGTTGCTGTTCGGGAATTCGCACTCCCTGTTCCACGGCCTGTCAAAGACCAAAACCCGCAGATTTTTAAGATGGTCAAAAAACCTGAATGCCTTGGGAGAATCCTCAACGGCAAAATCAAATTCCATCCTGTAGTAATCTTCAAGTTCCAGACTGAAATCACTGTTCTTTATAAAGCTGTCCCTGCCGTATTTGTTCAGACAGTACAGCCGTACATCCTTAAGTCCGTGATCATCAAGCCACTTGCGGGACGGCTCATAGGCACTGAACGGACGACCCGTGATTATCGATACTTCGTATCCCTTGCTGATCCATTCATTGATCGCAGCAGACGCTCCAGGCGTCTCGTCGTATGACAACAGCACTTCCGGTTCATGACCTCTTATCATGAACCGCTCAAACTCCTCATCATTCAGGTCAAATGATCTGTCCAGTTCAAAATATCTGATATTCTCATACGGTACATGCTTATCAAACATTTCCACCGCGATCTGTGAAAAAGATCTCGCTGTCTCGCACAGACAGTCATCATAATCAACGTAAATCCTCATCGCTCTTACCGGCCTTTATCACATACATATTCATTGAAACGGAAGATACCGAAACTGCAACTATTATAACATGACAGGATAGCAGAAAACAGAAACGTTCCCTTACTTAAGCTGTTTGCACCAACCGGCCCCGGTATCATATAATCATATTGGGATTAAAGCCCATATTTAAGGAGGAAAAAATGGCTGAGACAAAAAAGATAAATGATGACAGATGGCAGATCACAGACGGACACGTACGGTTTTCAGATCCGGACGGATTAACCCTAAAATCCCTCCTGGAGGATCCGCTCATCAAAGATATAGCAGCGGATGCGATCAAGGAATGGGATCTGTCCAAAGAAGAATTCTATGACTGGACTCTCGGTGAGATAGCACAAAAAGTCGGATGGGGCAATCCCGGGCGGGGGCTTGAAAGATTATTCGAGGCCGCCTTGCAGGGACAATACTGCTACAGGCTGTATTCGGACGACGAGATTAAAAAAGCCCCCGAAAAGGAACATGTAAGTATCGTTCATTTTCCGTCTGATGATGCTTCTGCGGGTGATAAGCCTTACATTTTCCTAGTTCCCGGAGGAGGCTTTGTAAATGTCTGGAATCTTACGGAAGGATGGCCGGTTGCACGCATTTTTAACGAGCTTGGATATAACGTATTCATCCTTACATATCAGGTAGGGATCGAAGGCGCTGCGGTAGCCGCAATGGATAACATGGCAAGAGCTTTTGAAGTGATAAGGTCAAACAGGGACAGGTTTCATGTCGATCCGGACAGATACATTACATGCGGTTTTTCCGCAGGCGGATATGTGATCTGCCTGTGGAATACGGAGAAAGGCTACAGGTCGTTTGGCATTCATAAGCCGGCAGCCTGTTTTCCCATTTATCCCGTGACCTCATACCGTATATTTGACGAAGAAGACTGGGATGAGGGCGAGGATAAGGACGAATTCGCAAGATCAGGCACCGGCTGTTGCATGAAAGAAGCCTGCAGCAGCTGTTTCGAGATACCCACGCACGTGGAGGGTTTTCCTCCGACGGCAATATTTGTTGCAGCCGAGGATGAGCTCATAAGCCCGGATCATTCAAAGAACCTTGCTGAAGCATTAAAGCAGGCTGATATCCCCTGCAGACTTGAGATAGGACCCACCGGCGGACACGGATTTGCGGACGGTGTCGGAATGTGCATGGAAGGCTGGCCGGAACGTGCAGTCAGATGGTATGAAGAAAAAAGCATTACATCCTGAGTATGATTCTTTTCCGCAAAACAGCGGGCTGATATTATGCTACTTTCCGATGAGCTTTTCTATGCTTTTTTCATCAGCGGACGGGAACTGTCGGAGGATACGGTCTGCGATCCTCTGTCTGCTGTCCTGCGGTCTCTCATTATACGCAGCAGTAACTGCCTCATAACCCCAAAGCGCCTCGGGAGGCAGCAGCACGGATACAGGCATGCCGTATTCGCCGCCGCGTTTGTTCACTCTTTTGTGAAAATCAGCGATAACCAGATAGGTCTGCATCTGAAGCCCGGTCACTATGCCCGGGAAATTCTTCTCTCCGCCCTTTCCGAAGCCTGCTTTTTTCTTTAATTCCGTAGACAGTATCTGGTCCGTGGGGAAAGTCATGTCCCCGTCTTCGTCCTTTCCGGTGAGCATATCCATGATCTTCTTTTCCCTGCGGTTTGCAAGACCGTCTTCGTAACGCGCATCAAAGTCATATCCGTTTCTTCTGTAATTGACAAAGTACGGCAGCCACTCAAGACTTATGAAGCCTGCCTTTTGGTCAAAAAATTTCCCGTACGCCACCTGATGCGACGAAGCGATGATCTCGCGCCACTCCCATGGATCCTCGTCTTTGATCCCGGTCCACCAGTAATCGGGCGACACATGCTCCTCCGCGGAAAATCCTTCCACCTCTCCCGCAAACAGCGGCAGAAATCCGATCTCATTTATCCAGTTTATAAGCTCTTTCCAGGTGCGGATACGATAAGGGTCATTCCATGAAAGCCCGCGCATGATCCACACACCATCCTCTACTGCCATGCTTCACTCCCTTGTAATGTTTAAATATCAGTTTTGATCCGGCGTCTCAGGGGTCCATTCCTGTATAAGCTGTGCTATAATTTATCTGATGGTTTTCCCTAGTCTGTAGTATACAGGTAAATCCACAAACCTACAAACCGGAGGTCATTACATATGGAAAGGATAATGATCAGATGAGCGCAATGGAGATACTTACGGTACTGACAGGCATGTTCGGCGGACTTGCGCTGTTTCTTTTCGGAATGGATACCATGAGCGATTCCCTGTCATCCATGACGGGGGGCGTGCTTAACAGACTGCTGGGAGTGGTGACGAAAAACAGGTTTACTGCCTTTTTGTTCGGAACCTGTCTGACTGCCATAGTACAGTCCTCTTCGGCAGTGTCAGTGCTGACGGTGGGACTTGTAAACTCCGGCATCATAAAGTTACAGCAGGCTATTGGGTTACTTATCGGCGGTGGATTGGGATCCACAGCTACTGCCTGGATCTTATCCCTGAACGCTCTGGACGGTGCATCATTTTTGATGACCCTTATAAAGCCCAGCACCAGTGCTCCTTTTCTGGCTGTGATAGCCGTGGCCATAACCATGTTTGCGAAAAATGAAAAGCTCATAAACATAGCCCATGCGATACTTGGCTTTTCCGTGATGATGATAGGCATGAACCTCATGGGTCAGGGTGTAGCGCCTTTAAAGGAACTGCCGGCTCTTAAGGCGGCTCTCGTAAGCTTTTCAAATCCCCTGTTTGGATTTCTGTTTGCTCTTGTCTTTACCATGCTGATACAGAGTTCGGACGCCACCATAGGTATAGTCCAGGCCTTTGCCCTGTCCGTGGGCGTAAGCTTTGCATCGGCCATACCCCTTATCTGCGGCGCTCAGGTCGGAACCTGTGTGACTGCGTTAATATCCTCTCTTGGAGCCTCAAACAACGGAAAGCGCACTGCTCTTATGAACCTGTATTACGCCCTGTTAAAGGTCGTATCCTTTATGGTGCTTTTCTATGCGGCAAGCGCCATCCGGCATTTTTCATTTATGAATGATCCGGTAGGGAGCATAGGCATACCCCTGTGGCATACGGGCATAAACATCTTTGGAGCGCTGCTCTGGATACCCGGAAGCTCCTTTATAGTCCTGCTTGCAAATAAGACTATCCCACTAAACGAGGAGGAGAGGCAGGCACGGGAAAATATGCTCACCATGCTGGACGAAAACCTGCTGCCAAATATCGCCATCGCCTTAAAACAGACGGACAGAGCGGTATGCATACAGGCCCGGACAGTCGGAGAAACCATGCAGTTCATTATCCGGCATGACCCCGAAAATGAAAAGGAGACCCGGAAACTGCTTAGGCGTATAGCTTCCTATCGGGAGCAGATAGAGCATTATCTCATGGAGCTTTCAGCAAGAGCCGCAAATACCGATGCGGCCAGATATGTCATGCTGCTTACAAATGTAAATACAGCCTTTGGAGAGATAGGCGCCATCATGGAAAGGCTCCATGAAAACATCCCCAGGTTTATTGAGTCCGGAAGCGCGGAACTCTTAAGCGATCAGGATAAGGTAGAGATCCGGGTACTGGGGAGCGCCATCAGCGAGATACTGGAGCTTACCATAACAGGATATGAATCAAAGAACGCCCTGCTTTCTAATACCATGCAGGTATACCGTGAGGAGTTCATGGCCATGAGCGACGTGGTAAAGCGGCGGCATATCAGGCAGATGCACGGTGCAGAGGGACGCAGGATGGCTACGACAACCTTTACCGACATCTGCTATACACAGGAGAAACTGATAGATTACTGTGATATCGTGGCGGATGCACTGATCAAATACAATGTGGTCATAGGAAAGAACAAAGCTGTAACCGCCCGGGATACCGAAGAGACCAGAAGTAATGTCAGAAAGCTGTTTGAGGATAAATACCAGCTCCTGCAGCTTGAGATGGGTGAGGACGGCAGGATAACAGATGCAGCTTTATGAAAAACCCCCGTAAAATCTTATTTACGGTACAGTACTGCCATGCCGTTTAGCATGGGGCTGTCCTTGACCGGATAATACACACCGCGTCCATGCTCTCCACTATCTGTCTCTATGAAAATATTGACCTTCAGTTCATTGCCCTTTTGATCCTTAAGCTTTACATAGGTCATCTGGGGATAGTAATTTCCCGTAAACTGTACGGCTTTCGCGTTGTTTACCTCATGCCATACTTCATTCTCATCCACCACTCCGACCTGTATCATCGTTGCAGAGGCATTTACGGAGCCGTCGCCTTCGGCAAGGGCATCCAGAAGATTCTGTGCAGCCTCGCTCTTTTCTATCCCAAGCGCTTTTGCTTCATCGCTGTTTAAAAAAGCATCGTAGCCATAGAGCTCCGCCGCGTCGGATATATCCATGTCCGCTGCTCCGGTCAGATCCGACCCGTCTTTATCCGTAAGCTTAATATCTATCCAGTATAATTCCTTCTGTGTCTGTGACTTTTTATCCGGCTTTCTCCATAGAGCCATCTCCCAGATACCGGCCACATCATAAGGATCTGTAAAAGGCTCTTCCGAGCTGTCATCATAAGAACCACGGTCAAAGAACCAGTCAAAATCCGCTATATCGGCTTCCCCGGGGATCTCAAAGCCAAGGACTTCCTCGGTGTACTGATCCGAATTGTCCTTCGAAGAAAAGAGTCCGGGTACAAGGTCTTCAGGTGTCGCGTTGAACAATTCATCACA
>JAILPG010000109.1 GCA_024699595.1 Lachnospiraceae bacterium
GTCAAAGGAACATGATAAAGATGTATTAAAAGAAATCGCGCAGATATGTGGTTGCAATATGCTTGATGCAAAAAAGATTATTGAGGTAACCGGATTTGAGTTTAAACCAATGGATGCATTAGAAACCCGGGCATTAAAGAGAAAAATAGAAAGGACAGGAATCAGTTATTCTATATCTCCGGAGTTTCGGTGGCAATAATGTTATTTAGAAAACTCCTCTAGATCATAGTAATAAGCTTGATTTAGGGGATTGTTTTTCTTGAAAATGTTCGCTGATACGAATATACTATTATTGGTGTAATTTATCCGATTTCATGCAGTTTATGACAAGAGAAAACTTATGGAATATCTTTTTACTGCCGAAGTTGCAAAAAAAGTGGGGAATTACCGCACGAAGAGTGCAGATACTATGCAAAGAGGGGCGTGTTGAAGGGGCTATGTATAAAGGCATGAATCCCTTGAGGAAGCAATGGAGATTTTTTCAAAAAATTCTACGCCAATTTTGTGATTTGACACGGAAATGAAACTGAAATTTATGATTTGGGAAGTAAATAATAATCAATAGGTTTGCGCCAGTTGGCGTAAAATTGGCGTAAACCTCCGAAATAAAATACAAGAAAAGCCCGTGAATTCGGGCATGGAGGAAATAAAATGAAACTAGGAATCGTCGGGCTCCCGAACGTCGGGAAATCCACATTATTTAATTCACTTACAAAGGCGGGTGCGGAATCGGCCAATTATCCGTTCTGTACGATAGATCCGAATGTGGGGGTAGTTGCCGTTCCAGATGAGAGGATCAGATTACTTGGCGATATGTATCACTCAAAAAAGGTAACGCCTGCCGTTATCGAGTTTGTGGACATAGCTGGACTTGTTAAGGGAGCATCCAAGGGTGAAGGTCTCGGAAACCAGTTCCTTGCAAATATCAGGGAAGTGGATGCAATCGTACATGTTGTCAGGTGCTTTGAGGATTCCAATATCGTGCATGTAGACGGTACGATAGATCCGATGAGGGATATTGAGACCATAAATCTCGAACTCATCTTTTCGGATATGGAGATACTTGAGAGGAGAGTGGCAAAGCAGGCGCGCGCAGCAAACAATGACAAAAAGATTGCTAAGGAAGTTGCTCTCTTAAAAAGGATAATAGCTCATCTTGAGGAAGGAAAGCTTGCAAAGAGCTTTGAGCCTGCCGATGAAGATGAGAGCGAGTGGTTTGCTTCCTATAATCTGCTTACGGCCAAGCCTGTTATATTTGCGGCAAATGTTTCGGAGGATGATATTGCTGATGACGGAGCAAACAATAAATACGTAAAAGCCGTAAAGGAATATGCAGAAAAGGAAGGCTTTGAGGTATTTGTTATCTGCGCCCAGATCGAAGAAGAGATCTCCGAGCTTGATGATGAGGAAAAGGCAATGTTCCTTGATGATCTCGGACTTAAGGAGTCGGGTCTTGACAAGCTCATAAAGGCAAGCTACAGTCTGTTGAATCTTATGAGCTTCCTTACTGCGGGTGAGGATGAGACAAGAGCCTGGACCATTAAAATAGGAACAAAGGCACCTCAGGCAGCGGGAAAGATACATTCTGATTTTGAGAGAGGCTTTATAAAGGCAGAGGTTGTAAATTATAAGGACCTGCTGGAACTTGGCTCGCTGTCAGCCGCAAAGGAAAAAGGACTTGTCGGTATTGAAGGCAAGGACTATGTGGTGCAGGATGGAGATGTGATCCTGTTCAGATTCAATGTCTGATCAGGGTATTTAATAACGTTAAGGCATGTATTTTAATAATGAAATGCATCAAAAATAACATGACGCAATGGATAAAGATGACAGGTGGGTTTTTTATGAAAAAAATTTAAAACATTAAAAAACACAAGATATAGTTGTGCGGAATGGAATGAGTGCCAATACATACAAGATATAGTGAGGTCAACCCCTGAAAAGCTGATAAAATCGCGGTTTTTCGGATGCGAAGGGGTTGATTTTTTTTATGTTTTTGTATAGAATGTGGTTAAAAGTGGTTCGAAGTGGTTTCAAAATGAGCCGATGTGGAGGGAAACGGATCTCAATGTTCATTGGAGAATACAACCACACAATCGATGCAAAAGGCAGGATAATCATTCCTTCAAAGTTTCGCGATGAGCTTGGGGAAACCTTCGTGATATCAAAAGGACTGGACGGCTGCCTGTATATCTTCCCGACAGCAGAATGGGAGATATTTCTTGAAAAGCTTTCGACCATGCCGGCAGGCAAAGACACAAGAAAGATCATCAGATATTTTTCGGCCGGTGCCGATCAGGCTGAGATCGATAAGCAGGGAAGGGTGCTTATCAAAAGTGAGCTCAAGGAACACGCGGGGCTTACCAAAGATATAGTGTTGGCCGGCACACTTAACCGGATAGAGATCTGGAGCAAGTCAGTGTGGGATAGTGAAAACGATGACGACATTGACGACATTGCGGAAAAGATGGCAGACTATGGCCTGACTATTTGAGGAGGATGAGGCCTTGAAGTTCGATCATAGATCTGTGTTGCTTGAGGAAACGATCAAATATCTTGACATTAAGCCGGAAGGGACCTATGTTGACGGAACATTGGGCGGCGGAGGTCATGCATACGAGATCCTCAGACATCTTTCCGCTACGGGGAGTCTTATAGGCATAGATCAGGACGACGCGGCGATCACCGCCGCAGGTGAAAGACTGAAGGACTTTCACAACAAAATTCTCGTAAGAGATAATTACAGGAATATCAAGGATGTAGTACAGGGGAACCACAAGGGGAAAGTGGACGGAATCATTCTTGATCTGGGGGTGTCCTCCTACCAGCTGGACACACCAAACAGGGGATTTTCATACAAAGAAGAAGCTCCTCTTGACATGAGAATGGATCAGAGGAGCGAAAAGACAGCTTACGATATCGTAAACGGATATTCACAAAAGGAGCTGTCAAGGATCATCTCGGAATATGGCGAGGAGCCGTTTGCCGCAAGCATCGCAAAAAAGATCGTGACAGTAAGGGAGACTAAACCCATATCTACGACGACAGAGCTTGCAGAGCTCATTAAGGAGTCAATGCCGCAGAAGGCAAGAAACAAAAAAGGACATCCCGCCAAACAGACATTTCAGGCCATAAGGATCGAACTAAACGACGAGCTTGAAGTGCTCAGGGGTTCTCTTGATACGATGATCGATCTCTTAAACGATGGCGGAAGGCTGTGCATAATCACTTTCCACTCACTCGAAGACAGGATTGTGAAGCTTAAGTTCAGGGAAGCAGAGGATCCCTGCATATGTCCGAAGGATTTTCCGGTATGTGTATGCGGAAGATCATCCAGAGGGAGAGTCGTAACAAAGAAACCGGTGATCCCGACGGAAGAAGAGATGGAAGCAAATCCGAGAAGTAAGAGCGCAAAGCTGCGTGCGTTTGAGAAACGGTAGATTCAATGAAACGGAGGGCGAAAGTCATGGAAGACAGAAAAAGAGCAAACCGTACAGAGAGAAAAAGCGATTATGAATACCGTGTAGAGGGAAATGTTGCAAGAGTGCTCCATCCTGCCGAATGGGATGAGCAGACCAAAAAGGAATTAAGTCACGCAGCAAGACGCAACAGAGAAAAACATTCACACATGAATCCGGCATGGGTTCTGTTCCTCAGTGCAGCCATGGCAGCGACCGGGATCGTCCTCATCTTGTATTTGAGACTGCAATCTGATATAACAAATAGGGTCAAAAATATATCGGCCCTCGAAGCGCAGTATAATACGTTAAAGGCCGAGAATGATGATACGGAAGGGCGTATAAAGGGGAATATAGATCTGGAGGCCATCAAGGCGAAGGCAATGGGCGAGCTGGGAATGCAGTACGCCAATAAGGATCAGATAGTAATGTTTTCGAGCGAAGACAATGATTACGTAAGGCAGTTCAGGGATATTGACTGATATTTCCCTTTCAACATGCGTTTCTCATAAACGTGACAAACGGTGGTGAAAGATGTGAGCAGCAGACGACAGGAAGCGCTTAGATTACAAAAGTTTACAGATAAAATGCAAAAGAAGCTGGCAGTATCTTTTTTCGTGATACTGGCAGCTTTCATTGGTTTATCGATACGTCTTTATGCGATCAACAGGGATAACGGCGAGCAGTACAAGAGGCAGGTATTATCCCAACAGTCTTATGATTCGGTCGTGCTGCCCGCAAAAAGAGGCGAGATAATAGACGCAAACGGTACAAAGATCGCTGTCAGCGAAAAAGTATACAACATCTGTATAGATCCCAAAACCCTCAATTCCGATAACGGTAAGTTTCTTGAACCCACGATACAGAAGCTTTTTTCATATACCGACATAGCTTATACCTACACTCAGCCGGAACTCAGAACCTATATAATTGAAAATCCTTCATCCAGATACAGGGTCATAGCGAGAAAACAGAAATTCGAAACGATATCCCCGCTTATGGAAGTGCTGAATTCACCTGATCAGGCTTCTGCGATAAAGGGTGTCTGGCTTGAGGAAACATATCAGAGGACTTATCCTTACAAATCACTTGCTGCTGATGTTATAGGATTTGTGCAGGGCGACAATGAGGGAGCTTACGGTCTTGAAGAATACTATAATGATATGCTCATCGGAACAAACGGCAGAGAGTACGGGTATCTGAATGATGACGAGAACCTCGAGAGAACCACAAAACCTGCGGAAAACGGACTCTCACTCATTACAAGCCTTGATGTCAATATCCAGAGCATCGTAGAAAAACATATTCAGGCATTCAATCTTGAACACATGAATGAATACAGAGAAGGCAACGGAGCGACCAATATCGGAGTCATCATCATGGATCCGAACAACGGTGAAATCCTTGCTATGGCAAGCTCCCCCGGATTTGACTTGAGCGATCCGAGAAATACCGATGACCTGAAAGTGGAAGTATCCGATGAGTTCAGGATGGCGGGTATCATGCCCGAATCCTCGGAAACAGGGGATACAGGGAATGCTGATAATGCCGTGACTGAGCCTGTCGTAACAACTGAGGTCGCCGAGACGGTAACGGCACCTGCAGGAACAGGAACAACCGCTGAAGATACAGAACAGAATAACGAAAACAAGCCGCTAACATATGAGGAAGCCTATGAAAATGCCAAGATGGAGGCATTGAACGCAAGATGGAAGAATTTCTGCATCAATTTCACCTATGAGCCCGGCTCAACCATGAAGCCTTTTACAATGGCCGCAGGTCTTGAATCAGGGGAGCTAACAGGCAACGAAAACTTCGTCTGCAACGGCGTTAAGGAAGTCGGAGACCACAAGATACACTGCAATAACCGACTCGGACACGGATCGCTTACTTTTTCACAGGCACTTGAAAAGTCCTGCAACGTTGCCTTCATGGATATGGGTTCGATGATAGGAAAGCAGAAATTCATGAAATACAACAGACTCTTTAACTTCGGACTCAAGACCAATGTCGATCTGACGGGAGAAGCACTGACGAATTCGCTCGTGTTCGATGTTAATACTATGACGCCGACTGACCTTGCAATCGCATCTTTCGGACAGGGTTTTAATGTGACCATGATCCAGATGATAAGCGGATTCTGTTCACTGATAAACGGAGGTTATTATTACCAGCCTCATATTGTCACAAAGATCGTAAATGACGGCGGGGCAACCGTAAAGAATATAGAACCGAGAGTCCTTAAACAGACAGTATCTGCAGATACCTCAAAAAAGCTCGTGGAGCTTCTTAACAATGTGGTATCGGAAGGAACGGGTAAGACTGCAAGACCGGCAGGATACAGGATAGGAGGAAAGACCGGAACGGCCGAGAAATATCCGCGTGGAACCGAAAACTATATCGTTTCCTTTATCGGGTTTGCTCCCAGTGATAATCCGCGTATTGCAATCTATACTGTCATAGATGAGCCTAATGTGGACTATCAGGCATCGGCAAAATATGCGACTGTACTGACCAGGGATATACTTACGGAAGTGCTTCCTTACATGCATGTGTTCAAGACTGAGGATATGACTGATGAAGAGATAGCCGAGCTCGAAGAAAAACAGCTGACCTTTGCTATATCCTCGGAGGACCTGACAACTGAAGAAGAGACACAGGAAGAGAGCACGGAGGATGGGCAGAATACACAGGGTACGGAAGATGTGATAACCTTTGTGGACGAACCCGAAGAAGAAGTGAAGATGCCTGAGATAATGATCGACGAAGAGACGGGATATGCCATAGATCCGACGAGCGGCGCATTACTCGATCCGACTACAGGAGCTCCGATAGACAGCAGTATTTCGAGTCTTGAGTGACATATACAAACGTTATTGAAAAAAATCGGGCATTACCATATACTACTGATGTTACATTTTTATCATAATCAGAAGACAGCGAGGAATAATTAAATGAGCGGTGCGGGCTTTGCGGCATTTACGATCGCATTTTTGATCTGCGTAATATCGGGTCCTTTCATGATCCCGTTTTTACTGAAACTAAAGATCGGCCAGACAGTAAGAGATGACGGACCTGAGAGCCATCTGAAAAAGAACGGCACACCAACAATGGGAGGACTGATGTTTCTGATAGCCATGCCTGTTGCTTCACTTCCGTTTGTTAAGGGCAGACCGGAAATGATCCCGATAATTTTAATGACATTCGGATTTGCGCTTATCGGATTTATAGATGATTACATCAAGGTGGTACTTAAGAGAGCAATGGGACTGAGAGCATGGGAAAAGCTCAGCATGCAGTTCGTTGTTACCATTGCGTTTGCCTATTATCTCGTGTACAGAAGCGGGATCTCAATGACCATGATAATCCCGTTTACGCATGGAAAAACTCTTGACGCAGGGATATTTACGATCCCGCTTATATTCCTGTGTGTACTCGGTACCGTTAACGGTGCCAACTTTACGGATGGACTCGACGGACTTGCCACAAAGGTGACGCTTGTCATAGCAGCTTTCTTCCTGGTGATAGCCATCAGGGAAGAAAGCGGTGCTGAGCCGGTCATTCTTGCCATGATCGGAGCTCTTTTGGGGTTCCTCGTATACAATTCACACCCGGCAAAGGTGTTCATGGGTGATACCGGATCCCTTGCACTTGGAGCTTTTGTTGTATCGACTGCTTATATGTTCAGGATGCCGCTTTTTATACTGATCGTGGCGTTTATCTATCTTGCCGAAGTACTGTCTGTAATGCTTCAGGTCGGATATTTTAAGCTTACGCACGGAAAACGTATTTTTAAGATGGCTCCCATACATCACCATTTTGAGTTAAGCGGCCTTGAGGAGACCAAGGTTGTCGAGATCTTTACGATAGTAACAGTGGTGCTGTGCTTTGTGGGTTATATAGCGTACAGATGATCCTGTGAAGGGACGGGTTCATCTTTGAATATTTTTTACTGATGAGGGTAGTTAAGTATGAGTACGGCTTTGACTGACAGGAAGAAAAAGGAAAAGTCATATTTTGATTTTACGCTGTTATTCATAGTGATATTTCTTTTGTGCTTCGGGCTCGTGATGCTTTACAGCGTGAGCTCATATGATGCAAATCTTAATTACGGCGATTCCGCCTTTTTTCTCAAAAAACAGCTTATCTCAACCGTTTTCGGGATCGTGGCCATGGTGGTCGTGATCTTTATTGATTATCATTTCTGGGAAAGATTTGCTTTTCTTGCATATATCGCTTCAGCTGTATTGATCCTTATGGTGCTGACTCCTCTGGGTTATGAGGTAAACGGAGCCAGAAGATGGCTTAATCTCGGTATATCCCTTCAGCCTGCCGAAGTTGCAAAAGTGGGTATGATAATATTTTATGCTTCGATAGTCTGCAGACTCGGAAAAAACATCTACTCCAAATACGGACTGGTACTCATCCTTGTATCGGCGCTCATTATCTCGGGAATGATACTGGTCATTACGGAAAATTTAAGTTCCGCTATAATCATATTTGGAATAGTGTTCATGATGATGTTTGTTTCCACTCCGGGGTACAGGGAATACCTAATAGTCGCGGGAACGGGCATAACCGCTGCGGCCGTCATCGTGGCACTTGTGTACAACGGTGTCTTAAGCGGAGAAAAGAATTACAGATTTGCAAGGATCGAAGCATGGCTCAACCCTGAAGCTTATTCATCCAAAGAGAGCTTTCAGACCCTTCAGTCACTGTATGCGATCGGTTCGGGCGATATCTTCGGGAAAGGTTTGGGACAGAGCCTTCAGAAGCTTGGTTACATTCCGGAGGCCCAGAATGATATGATCTTTTCCGTTATCTGTGAGGAGCTTGGCCTGTTTGGGGCGTTTGCGATAATGCTCATGTTTCTCATAATGATATGGAGATTTTTCGTCATAGCAAATAATGCCGAGGATGAATTCGGAGCGATGATAGTCGTTGGCGTCATGTCGCATATTGCCATACAGGTGATCTTAAATATCGCGGTTGTCACCAACACTATACCGAATACAGGCATAACCCTTCCGTTCATAAGCTACGGAGGATCGGCGGTCGTGTTCCTGCTTATTGAGATGGGTCTTGTATTAAGTGTGGCAAGGAGCATCAAACTGAAATCAGTCTGATTTTTTGCAGTTTTTTTGATTTTTATCTTGAACTTTTTTGGCAAGGGGGGTAATGTAATTAAGGGAAGTGTCCGATATATCAGACAGAGATATTTTGGATATTACACGGGCTTGGGGAGGCCGGTGTAAGAGAAAACGGGGATCGTAAATGACTAATACGGCGGTTGAAGGCGGCTATCCGTCCGCTTATAAGGACACAAAGACATTAAAATATACACTTGCATTTCTTGTTATTTTCATTCTGTGCTGCAGTCTGTTAATGGTGATCAAGATGAGATTTACCATTACAGAAGTCTCCGTTGCAGGAAACGATCATTATACCCGTGATGAGATAATAGATATGGTACTGTCTTCCGACCTTGAGAAGAATTCTATATTTCTGTACTTAAAGAACAGATTCTTAAAGGCTAAGGAAATCCCTTTTGTGGAGCAGATGGATATAGAGATACTGTCACCGACTTCGGTAAAGATAACGGTTTATGAGAAGGCTGTGGCAGGATATGTGGAATATTTGGGACACTATCTGTACTTTGACAAGGACGGGATCGTAGTGGAAAGCTCACTTGACAGGATCAAGGATATCCCGTTTGTAACCGGTCTTACCTTCGATCACATGGCTCTGCATGAAAAGCTTCCGGTAGGAAATGAATCCGTTTTCAAACTGATCTTAAATCTTACACAGATCCTTACCAAGTATGACATAAAAGTAGACAGGATATATTTTGACAAGAATTATAATATCACGCTTTATTTCGACAAGGTCGGCGTACTCCTCGGTAACAGCGACAATATCGATGAGAAGATAAACAGGCTCAGATCGCTGCTTCCAAAGATGTCAGGGTACAGCGGAGAACTGCATATGGAGAACTATACAGGTGAGGAGGAAAAGTTCTCATTTGAGAGGAAATAATAATTTTTTTGTTGAAAAATGCTTGAAATAATTATATGATGGTACTAATGAGTGGAGATTAAATTAAAGGAGGGAGCTTAAAAGTGTTAGAAATTGTTAACAACGAATACGAAGCTGCTGCGAAGATACTCGTCGTAGGGGTAGGCGGTGCCGGTAATAATGCAGTAAGCCGTATGGTCGATTCAAACGTCTCAGGCGTTGAATTTCTGGGCGTTAATACTGATAAACAAGCATTGCAGTTATGCAAATCGCCAAGGCTTTTACAGATAGGCGATAAGATCACTCAGGGACTCGGATGCGGCGCATTGCCTGAAATTGGGGAACAGGCAGCCGAAGAGAGCGCTGAAGACATTGCAAATGCGATCCGTGGTGCACATATGGTATTTGTCACCTGCGGAATGGGCGGCGGTACCGGAACCGGTGCAGCACCTGTGATCGCAAAGATCGCAAAGGAGCAGGGCGCACTTACAGTAGGTGTAGTTACCAAGCCTTTCAGATTTGAAGCCAAGACCCGTATGCAGAATGCTGAGGGCGGTATTGAAAAGCTCAAACAGAATGTTGATACACTCATAGTTATCCCGAATGACAAGCTTTTGGAGCTCGTCGACAGGAGAACGACTATGCAGGATGCATTAAAGATCGCTGACGAAGTATTACAGCAGGCTGTAAGAGGTATCACCGATCTTATCAACGTTCCCTCCCTTATCAATCTTGACTTTGCGGATGTCAAGACAGTCATGGAAAACAAGGGCATTGCCCATATAGGTATAGGATATGCCAAGGGTGACGATAAAGCCATCGAGGCAGTTAAGCAGGCGGTTAATTCTCCGCTGCTTGAGACCACCATTGAAGGCGCCACTCATGTTATTGTCAACATCTCAGGTGAGATCACCCTGCTTGATGCTGATGATGCGGTATCATATGTCCGTGAACTTACCGGTGATGATGTCAACCTGATCATGGGTGCCATGGATGATGACAGTGAGCCGGATTCATGTACTGTTACCGTTATTGCTACAGGTATCACTCCCGTAAATACATCTCCTCTCGGAGGCGGAAACGGAATACAGATGGGTTCGAATCTCAACAGATTCATCAATCAGAATCCCAACCCCTATCCGAGAAGACCTTCTACCGGATTAACCGGAACAGGAAACGGGCCGATAAATACCACCATGAACAATGGAATGGGTATGAACGTCGGATATAACAGACCCGGAATGGTAAACAACCAGCCTCAGTATAATCAGAACATGAACAGGGGACAGTATCAGCCCGGTATGCAGGGCATGAATCCCGGAATGCAGGGTATGAACCAGCCGATCAATACTACGATGAACGGCATGCAGGGAACACCTCCCCAGGGCGTAGGGGCAAGACCGGTTAACTCACCGTTTGGCGCAGGAGCCGGAGTGCAGGGTTCGGGAGCAGGCCCCATACAGAGCAAGGTAGAGGCCAAATCCATCAAGATACCTGATTTCCTTAAGAAATAAGACAGATAAAAAGTATATCAACCTGATAAAATGAACATACCCCTCTGTGAACCAGAGGGGTGTTTTTAAGAAAAAGCATGATAGAAAAGAAACAGATATTAAGCTTCAATTATTACAACAGCAAAAAGCCGTTTACCGGAAGCGATGACGGCATGAGATACCGTATCATCAAAGAGGGTGAAGACACTGAGGAAAGCAGTGCAAACTTTCTTGTAAGCGTATGGCCGGAACCCTTCTGTTATGAAAAGACTGATAAGGATAAGATCATAGAGACGACCCTGCCTTTTTCAGAAGAAGGGTATGAAGCGATCGTGCCTTATTTAAACGGTATTCATGATAAGATAGTGACCGGATAAAAGACAGATATCAAAACAGACTGTTTTAGTTGACATAATTCAATGTTTTGAATATCATATATGTGTGCGGCTTCAAAGCTGCCGTTATCTGTATCACCTTAAAAGGCGTTCAGAACTGACAGAAATCATAGTATGAGGAAGTAAGAGGGGTATAATATGAAATGTCCATTTTGCGGTCATGAAAACACCAGGGTTATTGACAGCCGTCCGGCAGAGGATAATAACTCAATAAGGCGCAGAAGAGTCTGTGATGAATGCGATAAGAGGTTTACGACCTATGAGAAGATCGAGACGATACCGCTTATCATCATCAAGAAGGATAATAACAGGGAAGCTTATGACCGTACCAAGATCGAAGCCGGAATATTAAGAGCCTGCCATAAGAGACCTGTTTCGGCATCCCAGATCACCAAGATCGTTGATGAGGTTGAGGTTGAGGTCTTCAATTATGAGGACAAGGAAATACCAAGCGAGGTTATCGGCGAGCTTGTAATGGATAAATTAAAGGATCTCGATCCGGTCGCATATGTAAGATTTGCATCCGTATACAGGGAATTCAAGGATGTAAATACCTTCATGGATGAGTTAAAGAAGGTTTTGGACAGAGAATAAGGAAACTTGGGATTTCTTATTTTATAAAAACAGAATATGGAAAAGAAGAGGAGATAACACATTATGAAGAAGCGGTTTTATTCAATTCTTTCAGTGTTTGTGTTACTGACACTGACTATTGCACTGAGCGGATGCTCAGGTGATAAGACAGGAGGATCTTCGAAGATAGTTGTTGGAATAGCACAAGATCTTGAAGACAGTCTTGACCCACACAAAGCAGTTGCGGCAGGAACTAAAGAGGTATTGTTCAACATGTATGAGGGCCTTTTAAAGCCCGATCCCGATGGAAATATCATTCCCGCCGTTGCTGAAAGCTATGAGGTCTCTGATGACGGAAAGGTATACACCTTTAAGCTCAGGGACAACGTAAAGTTTCATAACGGTAACCCCGTGACGGCGGAGGATGTTAAATACAGCATCGAAAAAAGCGCCGGTATGACGGGGGATACACCTCTCATATCGGCTTTTTCTCTGATTGAGAGTGTTGATGCAAAGGACGAAGGAACTGTTGTGATCACTCTTTCGGAGCAGAACATGGAATTTCCTTCCTATCTTGCGATGGTAAATGCAGCCATCATACCGAAGGATAATAAAAATCCGGATACCGAACCTGTCGGTACGGGTCCGTATAAATATGTTTCAAGGTCACCTCAGGAAAACATCATCGTGGAAAGATTTGATGATTACTGGGGCGAGAAGGCTTATATAAAGGATGTGACCTTCAAGGTTGAAGCAAATGCCGATACGATCGTAATGGATCTTTTGGGCGGATCAATAGACATGTTCCCGAGGCTTACAACGACTCAGGTAAGCCAGTTAAATGATAATTTCACGATATATCAGGGAACCATGAACCTTGTGCAGGCTCTGTATCTTAACAACGCCGTTAAGCCTTTTGACGATGTCAGGGTACGTAAGGCTCTCTGCTATGCCACAGATATAGATGATATCTTAAAGCTCGCTTTTGATTCGGAGGGTGTGCCCATCGGATCGAGCATGTTCCCTTCTTTTGGGAAATATTACATGGAAGAGCTCAATGATGTCTATGATTATGATCCTGAGAAAGCTAAGGAGCTCTTAAAGGAGGCCGGATATGAAAATGGATTTGACTTTAAGATAACCGTTCCTTCAAATTACCAGCCCCATGTTGATACAGCGCAGGTTTTAGTGGAGCAGTATAAAAAGATCGGCGTTAATGCAAGCGTTCAGCTTGTTGAATGGAATTCATGGCTTTCGGACGTATATACGAACAGGAATTTTGAGACAACAGTCATCGGCGTTGATGCTTCCTCTATGACAGCAAGGGCTTTGCTTGAGAGGTTTTCTTCGGATGCGGGAGGCAATTTCATAAATTATAACAATCCCGAATATGACGAGATATTCAAGAAAGCCATAAGCACCTCTGATGATGCGGAGAGCACGGAGTACTACAAACAGCTTGAGACCATTCTGTGTGAGGATGCGGCAAATGTCTACCTGCAGGATATGGCGGAGTTTGTGGCTCTGAATAAAAAGTTTGAGGGCTATACCTTCTATCCCATGTATATACAGGATATTTCAAAGATTAAATTCGCAGAATAAAGCACCTGCACACTGCAGATTTTACGCGGAAAAACGTTTGGATAAGCGATTCCCAATACCAGAATAATTAATTTGGAGAACAAAAAATGAGATACGTACTGAAGAAAACAGCAACAATGCTTGTCACCGTACTGCTTGTCTCATTTTTTGTTTTTCTTGCTTTTCAGATCATACCGGGTGACCCGGCAACAGCCATGCTCGGTACACAGGCAACTAAGGAAAAGGTTGAGGCATTAAGGGAACAGCTCGGACTTAACAGACCGCTTATCATAAGATATCTTGAATGGCTTAAGAGCTTTTTCTTCGGAAACATGGGCATATCTTATTCCTATGGTGTCAGCGTACGCTCAATGCTTGCGGGCAAAGTACCCATCACGCTTACACTTACGCTTATGTCTTTTATCCTTATCATATTGCTTTCAATCCCGATCGGCATAGAAAGTGCTGAGTATGAAGACAGACTTTTTGCAAGGTTTTCCGATGGTATCGGACAGGTGATAATGGCCGTTCCGCCTTTTTTTATCGGGATACTGCTCACATATTTTCTGGGTCTGTTACTGCATCTGTTCACGCCGGGCGGCTATGTGAGTTATAAAAGTGATTTTGGAGGCTTTTTGTACTATCTGCTGTTTCCTGCGATCGCCATAGCTCTTCCGAAGGCTGCCATGACGGTGAGGCTTTTGAAGAGCTCATTACTTAAGGAAGCAAAGCTTGACTATGTAAGGACGGCATACAGCAGAGGCAATTCCACAAAGGATGTTTTATACAGGCATGTGCTTAAAAACGCAATAATACCTGTTATCACATTTCTCGGCATGACGTTATCCGATATAGTTGCCGGGAGTCTTATCGTGGAACAGGTCTTTTCAATTCCGGGAATAGGGAGGCTTCTCATCACTTCAATATCTAACAGGGATTATCCCGTTGTGTCAGCCATAATTTCGATCGTTGCCATAATAGTCATAGTAAACAATTTCCTGGTGGATATCCTTTATCAGCTGATAGATCCGAGAACCGCACAGGACTAAACGGGCATGAAGATTAATAACAAATATAAGAACCGCAAATTCATAACGGGAGTCATAATAACATCGATCGTCCTTATATTTTCCCTGATCGGTGCCTTCTTTACGCCATATGATCCAAATGCAATGGATTCGTCACTGAAGCTTGCACCGGTCTCTTCGTCGCATCTGCTTGGCTGTGATAATTTCGGAAGGGATATCCTAAGCCGCATACTTGCCGGGATGGGAACCACGCTCATGGTGGCTGTAGGAACAGTGTTCATAGGTGTTGTCATTGGTACGATAGCCGGAGCGATAACCGGGTATTACGGAGGTGCGGTGGATGAGATCTTAATGAGATTTAATGATGCCGTTCTTGCCTTTCCGAGCATTCTTTTAGCACTGGTATTCATAAGTATTTTAGGACCCGGAAAGTATAACGTGATAGCTGCTCTCGGCATCGTATTCATCCCAAGCTATGCAAGGATAGTTAGATCTGAGTTCTTAAAATGCAGGAACATGGATTATGTAAAAAGCGCGAGGCTTATGGGAGCATCGGATATGAGGATAATGTTTGTCCATATTCTGCCGAATGCATTTAAAGTGATGCTTTCTTCGATAGCTATAGGCTTTAACAATGCCGTTTTGGCAGAGGCCGGAATGAGCTTTCTGGGGATCGGTGTGCAGCCGCCCGATGCAAGCCTTGGAAGAATGCTTTCCGAAGCCCAGACCTATCTTTTTATAAAACCGTCATACGCCATTGTGTCCGGACTCATGATCGTGCTCATGATACTTGGCTTTTCGATGTTAAATGAAGGACTTGAGGAGGTATGAGAGATGCTTGACGTTATCGATCTTAATATCGAATTTCATGATCACATAACTCCCGAGACCGTTGTATACGATTTTGACCTTCATATGGAGGAGGGTGAGATCGTGGGATTAGTGGGTGAATCCGGTTCGGGCAAGACCATGTCGGCTCTGTCCGTCGCAGGACTTCTGTCCAGAAAGAACATGAAAAAAAGAGGAACGATCATCTTTAACGGAGTTGATATCCTAAACTGTCCCAGAAGTGAATTGAGAAAGCTTCAGGGCAACGACATAGCCATGGTCTTTCAGGAACCCATGACTTCACTTGATCCGCTTAAAAAGATCGGATGGCAGGTGGAGGAGAGCCTAAGGATCCATGAGGATGAAGCGGAAAAAAAGGCCGGCAGTCTTAACAGGCTTATAAACAGCGTTAAAGACAGGGAAAAGATAAAACAACAGAAAGAAGAGAGAAGAAAAAAGGTCATAGCTGCCCTTAAGGATGTGGAGCTTGATAATGCAGAATATATAATGGAGCAGTATCCTCACGAGCTCTCGGGCGGCATGAGACAGAGGGTGATGATAGCTGCGGCTCTTATCTGCGAGCCGAAGCTTTTGATATGCGATGAGCCGACAACGGCCCTGGATGTTACCATACAGGCTCAGATAATAGAGCTTTTAAAGAAGGTAAACAGGGAGCACGGAACCGCGATACTGTTCATTTCCCATGATCTGTGTCTTGTAAAGTCACTCTGCAAAAGGGTGCTTGTAATGTACAAGGGAAATGTTGTGGAAGCGGGAAGCAGCAGCGATGTATTCTATAATCCCAAGAACGAATATACGAGATCTCTGATCGAAGCCATTCCCGAGCTTAAGAAAGCGGAGGGTGCGGCTGAGAGCTATCAGTATGTAAACAGTAAGGATGTGGTGTTAAGAGTATCCGGACTGAATGCATATTATCCGGTCAAGGATTCCATGTTTAAGAAGGGAAATAAGAGAAGACAGATACTTAAGGATATTTCGTTTGAGGTAAAAAGAGGCGAGATCCTCGGTCTTGTGGGTGAATCGGGATGCGGCAAATCAACTCTCGGCAAATCCTTACTGTCAATGGTAAAGGATGTTGAGGGCAGTATCGAGCATTTTACAAAGAAGCCTCAAATGGTATTTCAGGATCCGTATTCCTCGCTGAATCCGTCAAAGACTATCGGGTGGATACTGGAAGAACCGTTGCGTATCGAGGGAAAGCTTCCTGATGCCGAAAGAAACAGACGTGTGTCTGATATGCTTGTCAAAGTGGGACTTTCCGAAGAATACAGGGACAGATATCCAAGCGAGCTTTCCGGCGGTCAGAGACAGAGAGTGTGCATAGGGCTGGCTCTGATGATGGAACCTGAGCTGATCATAGCGGATGAACCCGTATCTGCGCTTGATGTGACCATTCAGGCACAGATAATAGATCTTTTACTGAAACTGAATATTGAGATGGGGATATCGATGATCTTTATCTCACACGACTTAAAGGTGGTATATAAGCTGTGTGACAGGATAATGGTAATGAAGGACGGAGTGATCGTAGAGAAGGGTACCGATCAGGAAGTCTATTTCGATCCTCAGAATGATTATACAAAGAAACTTTTGAGGGCTGTGGATCTTAAGGAACACTGATTTTTTACTGTTTTCCGGTCTGATTTCACATTTTTTTCACAATTATATTGTATTTTTTTTTCATGGAGGGGTTATTTATCGGAGCATTATACCGATAAATATATTGAAAGTAATAAATAACACTTAAGAGAAAGGGGTGATTCATATGGCAATAAACGGTCTTGGACAGTTTGATATCATGGCAAGCTATGAGTCGTTGAACAGGATTCCGCGCGTTAACCCGAGTGATATCGCTCCGATGCCGGAAGACAAGGTCGTTATTAAAGACGATGCAGTCAAAGCCGGTGAATCACTTAAGATAGAAGAGAGCAAGGCTCCCGAGCTCCGTTACAGAGGCAATGCTTCCATAGAGGACATATCCTTAAGCTTCAACTATGACAGGGAAAATGCCATGAACGGTGCTGACAGCGACATAAACAGTCTGGATATGGAAAAGATCGTATCCGACGCCAAGAAAGACAGCATTTTGTCTCAGTATCAGTACTTCGTAGGCGACAGCTTCAATATCGAAGATCTTAATGACGGAATAGTGATCGCAAAGTAACCAAACCGATATATTAAAACAACATTGTCCGGTATTTATATGAGAGGATCTCCTGTTTTTGCAGGAGATTTTTTCATGCAAGTCTCACGGCTTCCTTGTAACGGCAATGCTTAAGAAGATGCTTTGAGAAACGGGTTCATGACATAGGCTTCCGGCCGCGTGTGGGTTTTCATAAACACGATTCTGTTATATACTATCGTATGCGTAAAACACTTTGATCATCCAATATTTAGAAAGACTTAAAATGTAATGGACAGCAGAAAAAAGGAAAGACTATCCAAAATAGGACTGTTGCTCGTGGCCGCTATATGGGGCTTTGCTTTTGTAGTGGTTAAAAACTCGCTTGATTATATAACGCCCGCATATATGATGGCGATAAGATTTACAATAGCAGGCGTTATACTAACTGCAGTATTCTTTAAAAGGTTGATAAAATCAAACAGATCGACCATAATCCATGGATGCATAGTGGGCGTTTTTTTATTTCTGTCCTATCTGACTCAGACTATAGGATGTAAATACACAACCGCCGGGAAAAATGCGTTTATTACAGCATTTTATGTTATAATCGTGCCATTTCTTTTGTGGGCCCGTACGAAGATCATGCCGACAGTCAACTGTTTTATTGCCGCAGTGCTTGCGGTGATCGCAATAGGTCTTATTTCTCTTAACGGTGAGACGGGGGTCAACATAGGAGATATACTTACGATAATCTGCGCAGTCGGGTATGCATTTCAGATCGATCTTCTCGGAAAGTATTCCGCCATGGATGATCCAAGGATACTTGCGGTCCTTCAGCTTTTGATAACGGCCGTTCTCTCATGGATCTCGGCCCCGCTTATGGAGGGAGATATCAGAAAACTCGTTTTTAATGCCGAATCGATAGCCGGACTTCTGTATCTCGGATTTTTAAGCTCCATGGTGTGTTTCCTGTTACAGAGTATATGCCAGAAATATGTAAAATCTTCAGTGTCGGCCCTGCTTATGTCTACAGAAGCGGTTTTCGGTGCCGTTTCGAGCGCCCTCGTCCTGCATGAGGTTATGGGTGAAAGGACGATACGGGGCTTTATACTTATGTTTGCCGCAATACTTCTTGCCCTTATCGATCATTCGGTATTTGAAAACCTCTATCCGGCTGAGACTGAAGGGTCTGCGTATGACATTGATTATGAGAAAATGTACGCAGACGGTATGCGAGGCATAATCTACGACATAGACAATACGCTGGTGATGCACGGAGCCCATGCGGATGACAGGGCAAAGGCGCTTTTTAAACGGCTTCATGATACAGGATACAAGGTGATCCTTCTGTCGAATAATAAAGAGAAGAGAGTGAGCTCCTTTAAGGAAGAGACTGTCTATTGCGATTATATCTTTAAAGCCGGCAAGCCGAAGGTTTCCGGATATGAGAGAGCAATGGAAATGATGGGAACGGACAGATCCTCGACCATATTTATTGGAGACCAGCTGTTTACCGATATCTGGGGTGCAAACAGGGCCGGGATCAAAACCATACTTGTAAAACCTATCGATAAGAAGGAAGAGATACAGATCATCCTTAAAAGGCGTCTTGAAGCTGTTGTTTTGTATTTTTACAGACAGAAACAGCTGGAAGAAACTGCGTCTTTACGATCCGGAGAAATGAAAGGATAATTGCATGAATAAATACGGTCTGATCGGGTATCCGGTGGAGCATTCCATGTCACCGCTCATTCACGGATACCTGTACGATAAAATGAATATTGAGGGTAAATATGATCTGTATCCGATAAAGGATGATGTGAAAGCCGGATTAAAGGAACTGTATGATAAAGGGCTGTCCGGCTTAAATGTTACGGTACCCCATAAATCCGCTGTGATCCCGTATCTTTCCGGAACGGATGAGATTGCTCTTTCCATAGGCGCAGTCAATACTCTTATTCGAAAAAATGATGGATTTTATGGCATAAATACGGATATTGAAGGCCTTAAGAGAGAAGTGGAGGACACCGGACATTCTGTAAAAGGAATGGATACCGTCATACTCGGAGCAGGAGGTGCTGCAAGAGCAGCGGCCTTTATGTGTCTTAGGGAAGGCGCCTCTTCGATAACCGTTTTTAACAGAAACATACAAAAGGCTGAAAAGATCGTTGAGGATATGAGGGAGTATATCCGCTCATACGCCTTAAAGGCACAGGATTACGAAAGATCCGGGGTACAACCTGATGTGATCCTTAAGGCATTGCCATTCAGTGAGGTTTCGAATGTTACAAAAAACGGATCCATAGCTTTTCAGTGTACATCAGTCGGATTGAAGCCTGATTACGATTCGGTTATCACCGATGATCCGGCATTTTATCAAAAGCTTAAGTTTGCCATAGATCTTGTCTATGTTCCAAAGACCACAAGATTTATGCAGCTGTGCAGGGAGAACGGTGCAGAAGCATACAACGGCCTTAAGATGCTCATATTTCAGGCTGTATGTGCTTTCGAAGCATGGAATGACGTGGAGGTCCCAAAGGATCTTGTCAGGGAAGTATATGAAAAAGTCGAAAGCACCATGAGGCGAAACGTGATACTTGCAGGCTTTATGGGCTCCGGAAAGTCAAGCGTCGGGAAAAGACTCTCAGAGCTTCTTGATTATGAATACTATGATACAGACAGTATGATAGTAGCAAATGAAGGAAAGAGCATAAACAGGATATTTGAGGAGTCCGGGGAAGCCTTTTTCAGAAAGCTTGAGGAAGAACTCATTGAAGATATTTACAAAAGATCCCTGGAGCAAAAGGGTAAAAGATTTGTCTTATCTGTCGGAGGAGGAGCCGTACTGTCCGAAAAAAACAGAGAATATTTAAAAAAGACGGGTCTTGTGATATACTTAAAGGCAAGTGCCGGAGTGATAAAAAAGCGGCTTGAAAATGACGCAAACCGCCCTCTGTTAAAAGGTGATAAGGCATCAAAGATCGAAGAACTGTTAAAACAGAGAGAAGCAGTATATGAAGAAGCAGGTGACCTTATCATCGATACGGATCCGGATACTGTAGAAGAAGCGGCATTAAAAGGAGAACGCAGAATATGAAGATCGTGGTTATCAACGGAGCAAACTTAAAGTCTCTGAGTAAATGGGATGAAGAGATGTTTGGCAGGTATGATTATGATTATCTGTGTCAGATGATCATGAAAAAAGCTGCACAGTCTAACATTTTGGTGGAAATATTCCAGTCCAATCATGAGGGCGATATCATAGACAAGATACATGCCTGCAATGATGAATCCACAACCGGCATAGTGATAAATCCCGGTGCCTATGCACATTACAGCTACAGCATTTATGATGCTCTTTTAAGTGTCGGATGTCCTAAGGTCGAGGTGCATATCTTAGATATAGCAAACAGGGAAGAAGAGTGGAGACATAAATCCGTTACTGCGGATGCATGTGACAGGCTTATTGCAGGAAAGGGATTTGACGGCTACATAGAGGCGATAGATTACATTATTGAAAAGTGCGGCGAGTAGCAAAAAGTTGTTGAAATGTGCATTTATATAGTGTAAACTATCTGAAGTTACTACTGTTAAGGAGGAATATCGTATGATATCAGCGGGCGATTTCAGAAATGGCCTGACTGTTGAAATGGAAGGCGCTGTTTATCAGATCCTTGAGTTTCAGCATGTTAAACCCGGAAAAGGCGCAGCTTTTGTTAGAACTAAATTGAAGAATATCATTAACGGCGGTGTTGTGGAAAAGACCTTCAGACCTACTGAGAAATTTCCTCAGGCACGTATTGACAGAAATGATATGCAGTATCTGTATTCGGACGGTGATCTGTTCAATTTCATGAATGTTGAGACGTATGATCAGATCGCGCTGAACAAAGAGACTATCGGGGATACCCTGAAGTTTGTAAAAGAGAATGACATGGTAAAGGTATGTTCCTTTAACGGAAACGTATTTGCCATTGAACCACCTATGTTTGTAGAGCTTGAGGTAACCGAGACCGAACCCGGATTCAAGGGTGATACGGCAACCGGAGCCACAAAGCCTGCAGTTGTTGAGACGGGTGCATCGGTAAATGTGCCGCTGTTTGTCGAGATAGGTGATAAGATCAAGATCGATACAAGAACAGGAGACTATCTCTCAAGAGTATAGATTTAGTTACGGATCAAAGAGCTTCCGCTTGCGCGGGGGCTCTTTTTTGCAGCTTCCTTACAGATCATATTTCGCCTGAACAGATCCCGGTGGAGGTCTGCTCTGAAAGCCCGCTTAACCAATAAAGCCAGCTTACTATGATTTGGAGGAGGTTTAATGAACAGTATTAAAACATTTGCAAACAGCGTAAAAGAAGAGATAGAAAGAAACTTTTTAAGTTCCGTTGAGGTAAGGATAAGCGAGATACTTAAGAACAACGGAGTATGTCTTACCGGTCTATCGATCATCAGGCAGGAGAGCAATATCTCTCCCACAATATATCTGAATGATCTGTATAAAGAATACCAGAGCGGAAATATGAGCATCACGGGTGCGGCAGCCATGGTGATGGAGGCCTATGAGAAAAATCGTCCGCCCGTAGATATGGATATGTCGTTCTTTGCCGATTATGAGCAGGTAAAGGGGATGCTTTTCTGCAAGCTCATCAACTATGAAAACAACAGAAAGCTTTTGGATGAAGTACCGTACAGAACATTTCTGGATCTTGCCATCGTTCCCTATTGTCTGTTAAGGCAGGAAGCTCTTGAAACAAATGGCGGAACAGCCACCATACTGATAAGGAATAACCATCTGGAGTGCTGGAACAGAGAGAGCGATGAAGTATTAAGTGATGCGCTTGAAAACACCAGAAGACTGCAGAAAAACCGGATAACGGACATAAAGACGGTTCTTAAGGATATGTCAGGGATCATGGTTCCCGATGACTGTATGATGTATGTTATGACAAATGAAAACAAACAAAACGGGGCCATCTGCATGACTGATACGGAGACAATCGCAAAGTTCTCAGAAAGCATTCATAAGGACCTTTTTGTGATACCCTCAAGCATTCATGAGGTGATACTGGTGCCTACGGATGATGATAAGTGTATTGATTTCATGAACGAGATGGTCGCAAGCGTAAATGATACAGAACTGCTTCCTGAGGAGGTTTTATCTGACCATGTATACTATTTCTCATGCAAAGAAGGATACAGGGATCCTGCCGTTTGTGCAGTCTTTGCGTGATGTCGGGACAGCGGCGTAAATCCTGATATTTTAAGCCCGCTATGATATTACGTCTTTGACAGTCTGAATGCGAGGAAAGCCGGTAAATATGGGCGATCCTCGCATTTTTAAATGGGTAAATATCCGGATATATGGTCATTCGTCCGCGCAGTCTGATGAAAATGGATACAGAGTCTTTAGAATTGGATGTAATTACTGTATAATAGAAGCATTAACGGGGCTGGAGGGAAATCTATGTGGGTAATTAACTGTATCCTGATAATCATCGGCACAGTGGCTGCCATCGCAGGCATTAATTACTGCATCAGATACAGGGACGCGCGCGGAAAGATCCGCTTTTATATTCTGGTGTGTGGCCTGTCGTCCGGCCTGTGGTGCACCGGATACGCTCTGGTGGGTCTGACGCCGGATCTGACTCAGTGCGGGACGATCCGTGCCTTTGCGGTCTTTGGCGTATGCTCTTTTCTTGCGACGGAAATCCTGCTTGTCGCAGATCTCTCCGGCGCGAATCAGCGTCTTGTCAGGATCGCGAAAGGCATCGCAATAGCCATCTCCATTCCTGATTTCATCATCTATTCGGCAAATGATATGGACATTTATATCCGTGTTTACGGCAGGAATTCCTGGTACGCCAATCCGGATTACACGTTCAACGGGACCTGTCACTCCGTTTATATGGGGCTCATCACCCTGCTCTTATTCATTTTCTGGATCATCTGGATCAAAAACAGCAAATTAAAGCGTCTCCGAAATTTCCTGTTAATGTTTCTGGGAGCCAATCTGCTGATCTTTTTGTTCAGTATCCCCGACACCTTTGCATCGGCCGGGGGCGGTCATCCGGTTCCTACCTCCGGTATCGGCGCGGCTCTGTGTGCCATTCTGCTGGCTTACGGTGCGACCAGGCTCAATCTGTTTGACGTCCGGCTCGGAAATATTCGCGACAAGGTATTCGATTTCCTGGAAGCGGGCATCCTGATCTTTGATATGGATCATCAGATCGCGCTGCTGAATCATTACGCACGGGAGCTGGTGGATGAGGGAACGGGCAAGTATCCGCAGATCCGTGACTTCTTTGAGATCGATCCGGATATGGAAAAGAAGATGTTCGAAAAGGCGAGAGGAGATATCTACAACCTGCGTTTGAGGGGGATGAAAGGCAACAAGACCTACTCCGTGAGTGTCCGCGCGGTGGATGACAATTACGGCGAACTGGTCTGCTACATGTGTGCCTTCATGGATATCACGCAGGAGGTTGATGCGGCGACACGTCTGGAGTTGGCAAGCCTCGCCAAGAGCAGATTTCTTGCACAGATGTCCCATGAGATCCGGACACCGATCAATGCGATCCTCGGTATGAATGAGATGATCCTGCGCAGATCGGAGGATCAGGAGATCCTTGATTATGCGTCAAACATAAACTCCGCCGGCAGCACACTGCTGGCGCTCATCAACAGTATTCTGGATTTTTCCAAAATTGAGGACGGCAGGATGGAGCTGGTGCCGGTCAGATACGAAACCGCCTCCCTGATCAATGATCTGTATCATTCCATCGTTCAGAGAGCCGATGACAAGGGTCTCCGCTTCGAACTGCAGGTGGATGAAAATCTGCCGCGCGCCTTGGTCGGAGATGACGTGCGCTTTTCACAGGTGATCATGAACCTCTTAACGAACGCGGTCAAATACACAGAGAAGGGCAGTGTGATCCTGTCCATACGGCTGCTTGGCAAAGAGAATGGTAATGCGCGCATATTCGTTTCTGTCAGGGATACCGGGATCGGCATCAGAGAGGAGGACAGGGAGAGGCTCTATATCTCCTTTGAACGGCTGGATGAAGTGAGAAACCGAAGCGTCGAGGGTACGGGTCTCGGTATCTCGATCGTCGTCAATCTGCTGGCTCTCATGGGAAGCACGCTCAAGGTGGACAGCATCTATGGCGTGGGTTCCGATTTCAGTTTTGTCATAGAACAGGAGATCGCGGATGATACCCCGATCGGAGACTACAGGAATGCCGTTAAGACGGTCGAGGCCCGCAAGGACGATTCCGACCTGATCAGCGCACCGGATGCCAGAGTGCTCTTAGTCGACGACAACTGGATGAATCTCAAGGTCGCGCAGAACCTGATGAAGCTATGCGGAATAAAGCCGGATCTGGCGGCTTCCGGTGAACAAACCATCGCCGCCATGCGGGAGCATGAGTACGATATCGTATTTTTAGATCACATGATGCCGCAAATGGACGGGATCGAGACGCTCCGCCTGCTTGAGAAGGAGGAACTGATCCCCGCGAATACCACTGTGATCGCATTGACAGCCAATGCGGTTGTCGGAGCAAAAGAGTTCTATCTGTCGGAAGGCTTTGACGATTATCTCTCCAAGCCCATCGAGATCAAAGATCTGGTTGAAAAACTGAAGGCTTATCTGCCCTCCGGATCCGCAGGAGAGGATGACGGGGTACCAACATCCCATCCCGATAAAGAGGATGAAGGAGAAGATATGGAAACTTTGGAATCCTATGATATTGAGTATCTGGCCTCCTGCGGGGTCAACGTGGCGTCCGGGATGAGTTACTGCGGAAATGATCAGCGGATTTATTTTGAAATACTTTCTGAATTCATCTCGGGGATCGAGCCAAAGCTTGAGCTTTTGGATCGCTGTCTCGGCGAGGAGAGATGGCACGACTATGAGGTAGAGGTGCATGCGATCAAGAGTAACACGAAGGCCTTGGGATTCGATCAGATCATGGAGGAAGCCGGAATGCTCGAGGCTGCCGCGAATGGACAGGATGCCGATCGTGTAAAGGCCTGCCATGCTCCGTTTGTGAAGCGGCTGCGCGAAATTCTATCCATGATAAATAATAATAAACGTGATCATATGGGGTGAAGAAGACCGACAGTGGTGTAAATCTTGATATTTTAAGCCTGCTATGATATCATTATGCAATGTGAGAGATTATGCACCCGTAGCTCAGTGGATAGAGCAGCGGATTCCGGTTCCGCGTGCCGGGGGTTCGAATCCTCTCGGGTGCGCTCATATTGCATATGAGACGGATGCAGGCAGAAAAGTCTTTTGTGTACGGATGGGAATCTTAGTTGAGTGCATATTCTGCCTGCTTATAGCATATAAAGATAATAACCGCTGTGAAAGGGATCATGGTATATATAAATGGCTAAGAACAGGATCGGAGATATACTTGAAAGACATTACAGATATCTCATAGTCGGAGGACTGTTTTTAATCCTCGTGATCGTATTGATCGTATTTTTGGTGACAAGAAAAGGAAAGGACGGAGATTCCAAAATATCGACTGACGTCGGTGATTCGACCGTGATAAGCACTTCTGTGGAGGTTCCGAAGGATAAGTTTGAGATCAATGCCTATCCTAATGTCAATGCACTGATGGAGCAGTATTACAATGCCCTTATGAACGGCGATTCAACCACCATAGAATCATTATGTGATGTCTTATCGGATTCGGAAAGATTCAGGATAGAAGAAAAGGCAAAGTATTATCAGTATTCATCCGATTACACCGTATATACCAAGAAGGGTTATCAGGATAACTCTTATCTCGTACTTGTAACCTTTAATATCCTGTATCAGGGGACTAATACACCTGCTCCTTCACTTGATTCTGCCTATGTATGCACCAATGAGTCCGGAGCCCTGTATATCAATAAATCGGAGCTTTCAGAGGAAGAGCAGGCATATCTTTTAGAGCTCACGGTTCAGAATGATGTTGAAGAGCTGATAGAAAAGGTAAAGGTTGATTACAATAAGGCACTTGAGGATGATGCCGGTCTTGCCGGAGTAATAGCGAATATTGACACTTCGGTTAATGAGGCTGTAAAGGAAAGACTCAGCGAGCAGCAGAAGCTTGATGCTGAGGCTGCGGCACAGGCAGAGGCTCAGGCTCAGGCAGAGGCCAAAGCGGCTTCGGCGCAGACCGTAAAAGCTACGGATGTTGTAAATATAAGAGCTTCGGCCAGCACGGATTCCGACTCGCTCGGAAAGACTACGGCAGGTCAGGAGTTTACCAGATATGAAGCCATGGAGAACGGATGGAGCCGTATCGAATATAATGGCGGAGAGGCATATATCAAATCCGAATATCTCGAGGCTGTAGGAGGGACTGATGCGGCAAACACCGCTGATGACGGTTCCGAGAGAGTAAAGATCAAGGCCGGAAAAGGCAATGTAAATGTCAGATCCTCAAACAGCACAGACAGCAACAAGATAGGAACGGCAAGCGAAGGAAGCAGCTTTAAGGTTATCGAGAGGCTTGACGGCTGGGTGAAGATCGATTACAACGGTACAGAAGCCTACATAAGCGCAGATCTTGTAGAGTAAGTACATACGCATATTTAAAATAATGATACAAAAGATTCAGGACTGTGATATCTCACAGTCCTGAATCTTTTAACAGCTTATTTAATTCGTCACCCTTTATTTCACGGTACTGGCCTGTTTTCAGTCCTTTAAGCTCTATATTGCTTATACGTATCCGTTTTAATGACCGCACTCTGTATCCGAGTGTCTCGCACATCCTTCTTATCTGCCTGTTCAGTCCCTGAGTCAGTATGATCTCAAAGGTCTTTTCACCGGTCTTTCTCACTTTGCAGGGCTTTGTGGTAACCGAAAGCTCTGAAAGGAATACTCCCTGCCGCATGCTTTTTATAAAGTCGGCTGTTACGGGTCTGTCTACCGTTACCACGTATTCTTTTTCATGTTCGTTTACCGAGCGCATAAGGGCATCTATCAGATCCCCGTCATTTGTTAGGATGATAAGCCCTTCCGAGGATTTGTCAAGTCTCCCCGCATAGGTTATACGTACCGGATATCGTACAGCATCTATGATATTGTTCTTCTCTCTTTTTTCCCCCGTACATACGACTCCGACAGGCTTGTTGTAGGCAAGATACACCTTCGTATCGGGAAGAGTGATATCCTTTCCGTCAATCGTGACCTCGGAGTCTGAAAAGACCCTGTCCCCGTTATGGGCGGTCTTCCCATCGATACAGACACTACCCTTTGAGATCAGCACATCGGCTTCCCTTCTTGAGCATATTCCCGCATCGGCTATGTATTTGTTTATGCGTATTCCTTTTTGAATAAAATCACTCATAGTGGTATTATAAATTGAAATAATAAAGAATCGCAAGCTGTACAGGAATACGGATATGCAGGAATCAAATGATATAAATGCAATAAAGGAACGGATGAGGGAACTGATCCCTATCCTTAACAGGGCATCAAAGGCTTATTATCAGGAAGATGCGGAGATAATGAGCAATTATGAATATGACAGGCTATATGATGAGCTGACAAAGCTTGAGGAGGAGAGCGGGATAGTGCTTTCCGACAGCCCTACAGTAAGGGTTGGATATGAAGCGGTGGATGAGCTTCCAAAAGAGCGCCATGAATCCCCCATGCTTTCGCTTGACAAGACCAAGGACAGGGAGGAACTTAGGGCCTGGCTCGGCAATAATGAGGGCCTCTTATCCTGGAAAATGGACGGACTTACAATAGTCCTTACATATAACGAGGGAAAGCTTATAAAAGCCGTTACGAGAGGAAACGGAGAGATAGGAGAGGTCATTACCAACAATGCTAAAACCTTCATCAATCTTCCGTTGTCGATACCCTTTAAGAATGAACTTATCCTAAGGGGTGAAGCCGTTATAAGCTATTCGGATTTTGATAAGATCAACGATCAGATCCCTGATGCAGAGTCAAAATACAAGAATCCGAGAAATCTCTGTTCGGGCTCCGTAAGGCAGCTTAACAATGAGATCACAGCCTCAAGAAACGTCAGGTTTATGGCATTTAATCTTGTGAAGGCCGATTCCTTTGATGATCAGAACAGAAGAAGCAGACAGATGGAGTTCTTAAAGAGCCAGGGCTTTGAGACTGTGGAGTATTATAAGGTAGATGAAGACAGTATACTTGACAGGATCGAATATTTTGCTGAGGCTGTGTTGGGTAATGATATCCCGTCAGACGGCCTTGTATTAACCTATGAGGATATCGCTTACGGAAAGAGCCTTGGAAGAACGGCCAAGTTTCCGAGAGATTCCATAGCCTTCAAATGGGAGGATGAGACGGCCGAGACAACGCTTACCGATATGGAATGGAGTCCCTCAAGAACGGGACTTATAAACCCGATAGCCATATTTGAACCGGTGGAGCTTGAGGGAACCACGGTAAAGCGTGCAAGCGTTCATAATCTGAGCATTGTAAAGAGCTTAAAGCTTGGGATCGGAGACCGCATAACCGTATTCAAGGCCAATATGATAATCCCCCAGATCGCGGAAAACCTTACGGGAAGCGGAAATATTGAGATACCAAATCATTGTCCCGTCTGCGGAAGTGAAACCGTGATAAAAAAGGAAAATGATGTTGAAACCCTGATCTGTCCGAATCCGGAGTGCATAGCAAAAAAGATCAAGGGACTGACACTCTTTGTCAGCAGGGATGCGATGAACATTGACGGATTATCGGAGGCTACGCTTGAGAAGTTCATCGGAAACGGATTCATACATGAATATGCCGACCTGTTCAGGCTTAAGCAGTACAGGGATGAGATATGTCAGATGGAAGGCTTTGGGGATAAATCCTGCGCGAACCTTTTACAGAGCATAGAGAATGCAAGACACGTACAGATCCACAAGCTATTCTACAGCCTGGGGATACCAAATGTAGGCCTGTCAAACGCAAAGGTGATATGCAAAGCTTTTAATAATGATATAGAGCGGATCAGGAGGGCAAAGGTTTCGGAGCTTTCTGAAATAGACGGTGTCGGTGAGGTCATTGCGGGTACTTTTTCGGAATACTTTGAATCCGATGCAAACAATAAGAACTTTGATGATCTGGTCATGGAACTTGATATCATCATACCTGAGGAAACGGAAGGTGTTGAAGGGATAAACGGTAAGACCTTCGTCATTACAGGGAGCCTTAATACATTTGACAACCGAAATGCCCTTAAGGAGCTTATAGAGAACGCCGGAGGCAAGGTCTCGGGCTCGGTAAGCCCTAAAACGGATTACCTGATCAACAATGACATTACTTCAAATTCATCAAAGAATAAAAAGGCCAAGGAATTAAACATTCCGATAATCACCGAGACAGAGATACGTGGGATGCTCGGGATATGATATGATAAACCTGCCGTTCTCAGAGGGTAAAGCCCTGAGATGCGGCGAAACATTCAGAGAGGAAAGACAGCATGCCGATCAAAATATTAAATTCAATGCCTGCACAGGCCACACTTGAATCTGAGAATATCTTCGTGATGACCGAGTACAGGGCAATGCATCAGGATATAAGACCGCTTAAGGTTCTGATACTTAATCTGATGCCGACAAAGATCGAGACCGAGACGCAGATACTCAGAAAACTTTCAAATTCACCGCTTCAGGTTGACGTGGATTTTTTACAGACTGCAAGCTACACGCCCCAGCATATAGACAAGACCCATCTTGACAGTTTTTATACTACTTTTGACGAGATCAAGGACAGGAAATATGATGGTATGATAATAACCGGTGCGCCGCTTGAACAGGTAAGCTATGAGGAGGTGGATTACTGGGAAGAGCTGTGTAAGATAATGGACTGGACGGAGAAGCATGTTCATTCGGTATATTTTCTGTGCTGGGGAGCCTATGCGGCTTTTTATCATTACTACGGCATTAAAAAACGCCCTCTT
>JAILPG010000157.1 GCA_024699595.1 Lachnospiraceae bacterium
CACTGGAGAGCAGTCTTAAGCTTGGAGGAGGACTTACTGTATGCGAGATAGTCGGAAGTCCTGTTGTGAGTGACACTGCTTCATCGGACGGAGAAAAGTCATCAAAGTCGGGAAAGGCAGCAGACTTGCTTCCGACAGAAATAACCCTCAGTCAGAATTTCTCATGTCCCGACTGCGGTATAAGCATAGAAGAGTTCGAGCCCCGTACCTTCTCGTTTAATAACCCGTTCGGAGCATGTCCCGAGTGTGCGGGCTTAGGCTCACGCCAGGAGTTCAGCTTTGATCTTATCATGCCCGACCAGAGCATGAGCTTAATAGAAAAAGGTGCGGTAACCATCCCCGGATGGAAGTCTTTAGCAGACCCCGGATCGTACGGAAGAGTGATCCTGGATGCACTTGCAAAAAAATACAAGATAGATCTCAAAAAACCGTTCAACAAGCTTTCCGACAGGGATAAGTACCTCATACTCTACGGTACCGACGGAGAAAGGCTGAATGTCTACTACAAGGGTTCCTACAGTGAAGGTAGCTTTGATACCGCTTTTGAGGGTATAATGGGAAACATAAAGCGCAGATACAGAGAGGCTGCGGAGTCGACGAAACAGGAATACGAGCAGTACATGCAGATCATCCCCTGCGAGACCTGTAAGGGAAGGAGACTTAAAAAAGAAGCACTTGCAGTGACCATAGGAGATAAAAACATCTCTGAGGTTACCGACCTTTCAATAGTTGAGCTTGCTACATTTATGAAAGGACTCGAGCTTACTGAGATGCAGAAGAAGATAGGGCGCCTTATCTTAAAGGAGATAAATGCCCGCGTAGGATTTCTGATAGAGGTAGGCCTTGACTATCTTACACTATCCAGAGCTACGGCGTCATTATCAGGCGGAGAAGCACAGCGTATAAGGCTTGCCACGCAGATAGGTTCGGGACTTGTAGGAGTCGCATATATCCTGGATGAACCCAGTATCGGTCTTCATCAGAGGGATAACGGAAAACTGATCAGGGCTTTGAAAGACCTAAAAGATCTCGGTAATTCGCTTATAGTGGTAGAGCATGACGAGGATACCATGAGAGCTGCCGATTGTATCATAGATATAGGTCCGGGAGCGGGCTCAAACGGCGGCGAGGTAGTAGCTATCGGTACAGCGGAGGAGATATCAAAGAATCCCAACTCCATCACCGGACAGTATCTTAGCGGAAAAATGAGCATACCGGTGCCAAAGAAAAGGAGAAAACCTGCGGCCTATCTTACCGTAAAAGGTGCAAGAGAAAACAATCTTAAAAACATAGATGTGAAGATCCCGCTCGGAGTATTTACATCTATCACGGGAGTATCGGGCTCAGGAAAAAGTTCACTCATCACGGAGATATTGTATAAGAGGCTTGCAAAAGACTTGAACCGTGCGCGTACCATCATCCCCGGAAAACATGATGATATCCTGGGTATGGAGAAGCTCGATAAAGTCATCGATATCGACCAGTCACCCATAGGAAAAACACCGAGGTCAAACCCTGCTACATATACGGGAGCATTTGACCTGATCCGTGATCTTTTCGCATCAACCGTTGATGCGAAAACCAAGGGTTACACTAAAGGCCGTTTCAGTTTCAACGTAAAGGGCGGAAGATGTGAAGCCTGCTCGGGAGACGGTATCATAAAGATAGAAATGAACTTCCTGCCTGATATCTATGTGCCCTGCGAAGTCTGTCAGGGAAAGCGTTATAACAGGGATACCCTGGATGTAAGATACAGAGGAAAGAATATATACGAAGTGCTTGAAATGCCGATAGAAGAGGCAGTAACGTTCTTTGAAAACGTACCTTCCATAAGGCGTAAGATAGAGACGTTGAATGAAGTGGGATTAGGTTACTTAAAGCTCGGGCATCCTTCTACATCCCTTTCGGGCGGCGAGGCACAGCGTGTAAAGCTTGCCACAGAGCTTAGCAAGAGGAGTACCGGAAAGACCATATACATCCTCGATGAGCCGACCACTGGTCTGCATTTTGATGATGTAAAAAAGCTGATAGAGATTCTTCAGAGGCTTACCGCAAACGGCAATACCGTTGTGGTCATCGAGCATAACCTGGATGTGATAAAGTGTGCCGACTACATAATCGACATCGGTCCCGAAGGCGGTGACAGAGGCGGTACTGTCGTAGCCGAAGGCACCCCGGAACAGATAGCAAAGAACAAGAAGTCCTTTACAGGTGAGTTCTTAAAGAACATGATATAAGCACAATTATGTTGCAAAGCACAATCGTTGTCATTCTGAGCGAAGCAAAGAATCTTTAAGATCCTTCGCTGACGCTCAGGATGACAATGATGACAATGATGCTCAGGATGACAATGATGATCATGATGACAAATAAAAAAGGCTTCCCCTTCAAGGGGAAGCTGTCAGCGTTAGCTGACTGATGAGGTGTTATTTCAGTTCGATTCCGTTCTCATATATCTCTATTAGTCCCTGTTTATACAGGTGGCCGATAGCACGCTTAAAAGCGTTTTTGGACATATTAAACTTAGTTTTAAGTATCAGGCTTTCTGTCTTATCATGGTAGGGCA
>JAILPG010000221.1 GCA_024699595.1 Lachnospiraceae bacterium
CCCGTAAGCGCCCCCTGAAGGAGCAAGATCTGCAGCATCTTCTGCCTCGTCTGCATATCCAAGATCTTCCTGATCGTATGAGTCATCCCCATAACCAAGGGAGCCCTCATCTTCAAATATACCGGCCGCATGATAAGGAGCGCTCTCCTTATCCTCAAGCAGGCTGGATGCATCATCTGACAGGGCAGAGCCTTTCTTGGCTTTCCTGTCCTTCTTAAATATCGATCCCAGCGCAGGTTTTGATCTTGCAGCAGGTTTGAATCCAAAAGTATCATCCTTTGAGACGGAGGCTGCAGGCGCTGCGGATGCTGCAAAGAATACTCCGCCGTACTCCTGCCTTTTCTTATCCTCCACGTAATTCTGATCGATGTACTCTTCAAGCCCCGGATAGATCCTGCGTCCAAGATCCTTTGCCTTATCATCAAAGACTACAAGCCTGATATCCATATCATTATTGAGAAGGAAGGCATTGATCTCATCTACGGCTATCCTCATGGCCTCTTCTCTCGGGTAGCCAAAGCTTCCTGCTGCCATCAGGGGAAAAGCAATGGATCTTATCCCGTTTTCCTTTGCAAGCTGTAAGCTCTTTCTGTAGCAGGAGCGAAGCTTTTCCTCTTCGCCTTCGTTTCCGCCCTTATACAGAGGACTTACCGCATGGATTATATACTTTGCAGGCAGGTTAAATCCCGGCGTCAGAAATACCTCTCCCTCGGGAACATATCCTATCTTTTCGCTTCTGTAGGATAAAAGCTCATCATAGCCTGCTGCCGCATATATGGCACTGTCACAGCCGGGCCCTGCCACAGGCCTGTCATTTGCAGTATTTACTATGGCTTCAGTATCCATTTTTGTAATGTCGTTACGTACGATCTTAAATGCCATTACGGATCCTCCGTTCATTCATCCTCTTCGTCTTCTTCATCCTCATAAAATTCTTCATCATCATAAAATTCATCATCGTCAAAACTTGCCAGACTCCGAAGGAGATCGATCTTCTCTATCGCAGCCTTTTTAACTCTTTCATCCGATGCAGTGTCCCGTATATGCTCAAATTCCACCATGGCGCCTATGATGTAATCAGGAAGCTCGTCGGTCTCTCCAAGAGTTATAAGGAGCCTTAACATGTTCATTTTTACCGTCGCGATCAACTGATGCTTTGCCTCTGTATACTCATCCTCAACATCCTTTTCAAGCTCACACATTCTCTCTATGATGCGCTTTGCATCCTCAAAGTATCCCCCTTCTATATACACATTCTGAAGCTTGAATGCGGTCAGCATCAGATCCCACACGCACGGTATCTTTGCCTCAAGCATTTTGTCCCATATCTTATAGGATTTTGCGATATAAAAGATGGCTTCGTTGGCATCCCTGTCCTCAAATTCAAGTCCTTTCTTTTCAAGTATCACGGCTGCCTTAGTAAGAGCCCTGTCAGTGTCAGCGAGGTTATACTTAGTCAGGCTTTTCATACGGTTATCAAGGATCTCATCGGTATAGACGAGTATGTTTCTGAGGATATCATCCACTATTTCTACATCTTCATCCTCAGGAAGATAGTTGTATATGAGACCGTAGCAGTATAGCGTGATGTCCGCATAATCGTTTTCATCCGGATCGATGTATTCCGCAAGATTTATGATCTCATAGGCCGCATTCAGGGACTCCATGATATCATGCTGTTTTTCACCGAGGATATTCATCAGCTGATACGTCCGCATGGCCTTTAAGATATTCTGCGGTCTGCTGTCATAATCAAGAAGAGTCTTAACGACCTTGATCGCTATGCCCGTGGCACCCTCGGCATCTTCATATTTTTTTTCCATCATATCGCAATAGGCTATCTTATGGCAGGCATCGATGATATTGTAGCCGATGGAGTTAAAGGATTCCTGTACGAGGATATTTTCTTCCATTTCACTGTATTGCATGAATCTTGGAAGTTCGATCTCGACCACTTTTTCGTAGAAGGGCACGGCCTTATCAAGATCACCGTTGTCAAAATGGTAGTTGCCAAGATCTAAGAATACGCTGCCGATATTTGCGGTATTACGTTCTTCACCGGAAAGATCTATCTCAGAAACCGTCTTTTCAAGCTCGTTATAATAGTATTCCCTCTCTTCGGGGACATGCTTTGCAAGCCAGCTTAAGGCGTCCGTTTTCCTAAGCACCCACGGCCCGAAGATATGCGTCATTTCATCGGTCAATTCGAGATATTTTTTCATAGTGCTTATATCAAGTTCCCGGTCACCGTTTGCACGGTAGAGATCGGTAAGCCTTGCCATATCCGCGCCGTAATTGTCGATCACTTCCATCATGTCCGTGAACATGTGTATCCGGTCCTCGACGCTTTCAGGCTTTCTGCTCTTTACGGCAAGATATTTTTCCTCAGAAATGGCTAAAAGCTTCTTCTGCCATACTATCGCATCGGGCAGGCTCCTTTGCGTGCCGCATCCTTTTACATAACAGTTTCTGAGTCTTTTGTATGCATCAGGATATTCAAGTTTTGCGGAGCTTTCAAACATTTCAAACGCGATCTTATAGTCCTTTTGCGTCTCTACGCCGTAGAGATTTGCCATTCCGATATAGTAAAGATCCTTTGCATCAGGTTCCCCATCTTCTTTCAGGATGCCCGTCACCCGTTCTCTGAACTTTTTGTTAAAATCAGGGTCGCTTATTAAAAGCACCGGAGGGATGCTATCAAATGCTTCTTTTACCAAAGCTTCATCAATGCTTTCATCACAGGCGATCGGGATTATGAGCTTACCAAGCTTTGCGGCTCTCGGATACTCGATCTTTCTGACGTAATTGCCTTCCTCGAGCACCCTTTGTGTGATCACGAGTATAAAGGCTTTGCAGGCTTTGATCCTTTCGTCGATCTCGACGCTGTAATCCTCTCCGAGGGTTAAGAGATCATCAAACCAGATAAGCTCCCTCTTCATCCGCTCATCATTACGGACAGCATCAATTATTAATAACGCCTCGGCCCTGTCCTTCTTCCTGTAGCTTAAAAAGAAACCGTTTTCGATATTTTCGCGGATCTCGTTGTATATTTTTTCCTCTATCGAAACATCGGCTATCCTTTCCGTGATCCTCTGTTTGATCTCCTCGGGAGCATCTCCCCTTAACAGGTTTATGTACTGAATCCTTCCGAAGATCTTCTTGTATTTTTCACGAGACTCATCATCTTCATGCCTTACAAGCGGTATGACGGGGATCCCGTTCTTAAGCGCAAGCGGCAGAAGCTCATCCGTGATGTAATTGCCTCCCTCTAAACAATCTCCTGCAACATATGCAAGTATAAGGCTCATCTTTGGAAGTATCGATGCACCGTCCAGCCTGTATTTGTCCTCCTGTTCCATATCCTCACCGGATTCCGACACGGGGATCGAGACAGGCTTTTCCCTGGTACCGTTATCTATCCGCCAGAAACAGCAGTCGGTATCATCCGTGATGATGTCTGCGATCTCTGTGATCAGCTCGTTTCTTTCAAGCTCTAGGATCATTATGTGGGTGTGTCCAAACAGTGCTTTTTTCTGCTTAAAATACGGGATAAAATGCATATGTCATCTCCTGAACGTGATAGTTTTTTTCATCACCGGAACCTTTAGGGAAGCTGTCTCCTTAGAAAAAATCCCCCGGCAGGTCTTTCTGTCGGAGGACGCCTCTTGTTTCTTTTTTGGACCTTACGCGAACCCCCGGGACGGGGTCAGTGGTCCATTTTTATGCTTTCTGGCCCTTGATGTCTTCGATAATCTTATCCTTAAGACCTCTGGCAAGATCCTTGATATGCTTGCCGACACCCTGCTTTACGAGGACTGAGGAGAGGATCTTTGCGGCTGTCTCCCTGTCTCCCGTCTTATATGCAAGACAGGCTACCAGATAATCTATCGTAACATTGTCCATGCCGCAGATCGGCGGCACCTCATTCTGCCTTGCCTCGGTAAAGCCCTCATAGGCCTTGTTTAAGAACTCTGCCTCATCCCTCTTAAGCTCTGCAAGAGTTTCATCGGTCACCGCCTGATCCCCGCTTTCGGGATCGGTAAGCTGCTCTGCGTAGCCTCTTAAGATCCATGCGGTCTTTAAACAGATATATGCCTTCTCGCTTGCACGGCTTCTCTTAACGATCGCATTTCCAAGCGCCAGCTGGTGCCTGAGGTACGCATCGCTGTAATCTATGATGCTGTCAAATTCGCGCGGTGTATACTTGGAGCTTATACCGGCCCTTACAAGCTTGACCTGCGGAGTGGTGATCTTGTCAAAATATCTCGTAAGCGCCGCATACCCGCACTGCGGACACAGCACCACGTCATATTTAAGCGGATCTATATCCTTGTAGATGGGGCGAAGATCCGCATCCTGTCCGATAAGCCTTGCCTTGTTGGATCTCATGGTGGGGTTCTTGAACTCATTGTTGCAGCAGGGACACTTATATGTCTTTGGGAAGATATAGTCCTGCTCCGTCATGATCTTAGGGGTATGTATATTTAATTCTTTTTGTTTAAGACGCTCTTCGGCTCTTTTTTTTCTCCTCAGCTTCCTTAGCTTCGGTATCAAACAGGTCGTCGCCGCCTATCTTGTCAAAACCGAGCGCTTCCAATCCGGAAAAAATACTCATGTTGATACTCCTGTAAGTTATTCATCATTTTTTTCATGATGCGGGCATGGCTTCGAAGCAAGCTTCATCCGCCATACTCCTCTACATCATACCAAAACTAATGTCAAAATCCAATAGCCGCATATGTTATCAGTGAGGATACGGCAAAAAGTGCAAGGGTCGCAAATAAGATGCGGCCTGCCGTCTTTTTTTCCATATCATCCGTAAGTCCCGCAAGGAAAAAGGCCTCGACGATGATCACAGGCGATATGTAGCGGAAGCTCCCTGCACTGAAATCAGCATGCGAAAGCGCAAACATAAAATATGCCGCTAGCATCGTAACGTAATATATGATCATCATGATCCACAGATCCGCATCCGACTGACTCTTTAGGGAAAATTCCCTGTTCTTTGCAACAAGTACTGCCTTTCTTACCGTTGCAAACAGTGCGGTCAGGGCAAGTATGACAGAGGTTACAAACAGGATGCAGGCTGTGGGATTTACAAAGCGGCTTAAGAGCGAGAGATCATATTCGTCAAATACCGCAGTTTTGAACATAAGTAAAAATACGTTGAACTCATCATAGGTCTTTCCGTAGTTGACCATGGCAGGATATACGCTATCCATCCTCAGATCAAAAAGTCTTGCAACAAGCCCCCTGTTTTCAAAGAGCTCGCCGACCGGCGGGATGTAGTTAAAAGGCATTTTGTAAAGGATCATGTTCCTTATCTCCCAGCCGATCCCAAGCGGAAATACGATGAGCGCAAAGATGACATACTGAAGGATGAGCTTTGGCAGCGCCTTTTTTTCACCGCTTTTTACCTCTCTTATAAGCTTTATGAGAAAAATAAAGGCAACCGCAGGTGCCGTCATGCCGCCCGAAAGCTTTGCAAACATTGAAAGCCCGAGCGATAAGGCAAGAATGATGATGTTTAAATATGTCGGCTTTCTGTACCAAAGTATCGCAACATACAGTGTGATCACCGAATACATCAGCGCAAGTGCGTCATTGTTGATGCTTCCCGACATGATGACGTATACGGGATGGAAGGATACAAGGAGCATCGCTGCAAGGATCCCTTTCTGCTTTAATTTGAGCTCCTTACAGATAAACAGGGTAAAAACTTCCGCCGCCCCCGTGTAAAATAGCGTCAGCGCCTGTACATTTTCCTGGATCTGCCTGTATGTATGGATGAACTTGTTGCAGACCTTCATCCAGACAGCTGCGATGATATGATGAAGCGGCGGCTGGAAAAACGCCCATTTTTCCCGTGGATCGCCCACAGGCAGTGCATTATTGAAATATATGTATTCGATATAGGCCGCATGCCCTTCGGGTGCGCCGAAATCTATGACGTCATGCTGTCTTGTCCAGACCGCCGTATACAGCACATACGCTGTCTTTAGCACGATCCCTGCGATCATCACCGCATTTATGAGCGTCATCTCATCCCTTTTTATGCTCTTTCTGAAGGTAAAAATAAGGATGAGCGCGCAGATCATCACAAAGAGATATGCGGGGTTTTTAAGCGTTTCGGCGGTGGTATCAAAACAAAAGCTTATGAATAAGACTAAAGTGATCAGAAGTATGAACGGTTTTAGTGCAAAAGATTGAGTTTTCATGCGTTTATTATACACGTTTTTGAGCAAATTGAGAATTGTATTTGGTTTTGATTTTGTATATCATAGTATAGGAAAATGCGAAAGAAAGCGTTTTTTTGCTATTTTATGATCTATATCTTTACGGAGGTCTATATGGGCGGATTTTTCGGAGTTGTATCCAAGAACGAATGTAAATATGATCTGTTTTTCGGTACCGATTACCATTCACATCTCGGAACCAGGCGCGGCGGAATGGCGATGTACGGTTCCCGCGGCTTTGACAGAGCCATCCACAATATACAGAATTCTCCCTTCAGGACCAAGTTTGAGAGGGATGTGCAGGATTTCGACGGAAAGACGGGAATAGGCTGTATTTCCGATTACGAGCCGCAGCCTCTTTTGGTACAGTCACATCTCGGAAGCTATGCCATAGCTACCGTGGGAAAAATAAACAACACCGAGGCACTCGTACAGGAAGCCTTCAAGAACGGCCGCACGCAGTTTCTGGAAATGAGCGGCAGCAATGTCAATCCGACCGAGCTCGTGGCTTCCCTTATAAACAGTAAGGATTCGATAGCCGAGGGTCTTTCCTATGCACAGAGTGTTATTGACGGGTCGATGTCTGTCCTTATCATGACCGAAAAGGGGCTCTATGCGGCAAGAGATCTCTACGGCAGGACTCCGATCATGATAGGCGGCAAGGAAGACGGCTACTGCGTCTCCTTTGAAAGCTTTGCCTATATTAACCTTGGTTATGAGGACAAAAAGGAACTTGGCCCCGGAGAGATCGTATATCTGACAAGCGAAGGCTTTGAGACCTTAAAGCCCGCCGGTGAGCTGTTAAAGATATGTACGTTTTTGTGGATATATTACGGTTATCCAACGTCTACCTATGAAGGGATCAACGTTGAGAACATGAGATATAACTGCGGAAAGCTCCTTGCAAGAAGGGATGACGTAAAGCCCGATCTTGTTGCAGGCGTTCCGGATTCAGGAACTGCCCATGCAATAGGCTATGCCAATGAATCGGGGATACCCTTTGCAAGACCTTTCATCAAGTACACTCCCACCTGGCCCAGATCCTTCATGCCGACCGATCAGAGCCAGCGTAATCTCATCGCAAGGATGAAGCTCATACCCGTGGATGCGCTCATTCATTCTAAGTCACTGCTTCTTATCGACGAC
>JAILPG010000224.1 GCA_024699595.1 Lachnospiraceae bacterium
TTGTCAAAAAAAGAGACAAGGCCGCATGAACACAGCGACCCTGTCAATAAAGCCAAACTTAAAAGAACCGCCGCTTTTGCAGCGGTTCTTCCGATATTACCCTTCATATTTTTGTTTCCCTTATTACTGCATCCCTTCATACAAAAACTTATCTGGGCGCTGCCGCAACTGCTGCCGCAGTATTGATAACAGAAGCATCAGCCGTGATAAAGTATCCGGAAAATGCCATATTTGCCGTAACAGCTTCGGTAACCGTAAGGATGACTGCCCAGCCTCCCGCTATGATAACAGCCATTGCTGCTGCCGCAGCTTCAACGGCTATTGCCACTACTCCGAATGCAACTGCCAGAGCCTCAGCTGCTGCCACTGCCGAGGTAGCTAAGATAACTGCCTCAGCCACAAAGATGAATGCTGCAAAGAAGCATCCGCCGTTAACCATCTCAAGCTCTTCGGGTGAGAGATCTTCCGGACTGTGAGGAATTACGATATAGAACTTATCAGGTGTGTTCTGATAGATCTCATATTTCCATCCGTCAAGAAGTATCTGCTTACCATCCTCATCGGAAAGGTCTTCAACCTTCTTGGAAAGGATCTGATTGAAGCCTTCAACCGCCGGCTTGACACCGTCGTGAGGAAGTACATGAACAATAGATTTCCTTGGTGAATCAATGATCACATATTCCTTATCGGGATTGAAGTTAACTCCGTACTCCTTGAAGATAGCCTTGGGATCCTTCATGAATGCCTGTTTGAACTCATCAGATTCCCAGCACTGTGAGAAAACCTCACCCATCCTGTTCATCTGATCGTCTATAGCTTCCTTGAGCTCTTTCTTCTGTTGTTCCGTAAGTTCATAGTTTTCAGCCATATTAACCTCCTGAATATAAAAACCTGCTCCAAATATCATTCTAACGCATTTTTGTCAGTTTGTAACCAATTTTTTTGAATTTCTTCAGATCATTCGAATATTTTCTCCGTTATGCATCCCGCATCCCAGAGGCGGTTTAAATACCAGTAGGCATTCTCGGGCGAGGTAAGCTTCTCATAAACGATCATGTCCACGATCTCTTTACGGTCATGCACGCCTTCCTTTACAAGCTCCGCGATCCTTATCATATATGGCTCCTTAAGAGGGATCGCCTCTCCGTACCTGCTTATGATGCTTTTTTTCCCTTTATATTCACCGACAGACAGATAATCATACATCTTAAGCTTCTTATCTTTGGGGATATCCTGCTCAAGATTATCCGTTATGTATCTTACAAGCTTTTGCTCAAAATCAGCTCCGTCGTCAAATTCCACCCATTCAGACTCATATATGCCCTTGGGAAATCTCTCATCAGCTCTTGCAGGGCTTATAAGCTTAAATCTCTTATCGGGGAAATTTATGCAGAAGCCGTCCACACAGCAGATCGTCCCGGGATCATCGTCTGCTTTTTCCATTCCGGATTCCTCGGTCTCACGTCCGGCCTTCACATAAGGCACAAAGGCCGGGGCCTCGAGAAACTGTGGCAGTAACTCGACCATCATAAGCTCATGTGCGGAAAAGCCTGCAAGGATCTTTTCTGCCATCTCAAGGGATCTTATCGTAAATCTGTGGATAAAGCCTTTTCCCTTCGTGATCCCTGAAATGAAATACCTGGTCCTCTCAATGTTTCTGTCGGCTGCTGCCGTCGTTATCTGGGGGATCGTATGGAATTCCTCATAGAAGTCATCTTCGAACTTTTCGTAATCAGGATTATCCAAAGGCTCAGTTGCAAAATACATCATCCCGTGGCCTGCGGCATCTCCCAATATCTTATGACAGCTTTTTAATACGTCATTAAAAAGCTTTTTGTTTTCCGGTGTGTAGAAAAATACCTTTTTAAGCGGCCCCGCAGAAAGCCCGCAGAATTTGCAGCCCACGGAACAGCCTGTTGCCAGTTCATAAGTCACTATTGTATGTACAAAGGATTCGTTGAGTCCTCCGAGCACTCCGTCGCAGCGGCGGATCTGGCGGGCTCTCCATTTTTTCATGTTTGCATTGTCAGGATCGCAGAGCTTTTTGATCATCATATCCCTTATCGCGATCTTGTTTCCGATAAACTGCCTATACCTGAAAAAGCTTTCGGGCATCTCGGAAACCCTGCCCGGATCCGATATTATGGCTAACTTCTCATCCGGATCTTTTGGACAGCAGAGAAAATCTATATCGTCAATGCCTAACCTTATATCATACTTATCAAGAAATGCCTGTTTATCTTTGAGGTATTCCTCAAGTGACCCCGGAATAAGGCTTAGGATATCAAGCATCCTCTTTGCATATGCAACCTCATCTGTGATCCTTTCTGCATCCTCCGGCGACATTTCATTTATGCTTTTTCCCGTTAAGGATAATTCGTGTTCAGTCATTTTTTCCTATACTTTTCCGCTTTCGGTCTTTATAAGACCCATTCCCCACCATTTGTTGATAACATAGTAGACTATCTCGGGAGGCACGATCTTCCCGTCTCCAAGTACACAGAGCTCGCTTACTATGTCTCTTTTGTACCTGTATCCCTTACTGAGGGCATCATAGACTTTCTTAAATATCGACATGTCTCCCTTTGCTTCGAGATTGACGGATACGTATTTATCAGTGTTTATAACAACCTTATCCTCCATAAGCTCAAGGCTTATGCCCTCCTCAAGAGTGATCCTGTCATCGGGAGCGATAAGATTGTTCATATGCCTGCTTATCATGCCTTGTATCTTTTCCTTAAAATCCTCTGCATCCGTAAATTCCGCTCTTTCAAGTATCAGCTCCCCTGTCGGATGTTCCTTTGAAGCCCAGATAGGTGTTGCAAGCTTTATGTCTTTTCTTGCCATGTTTACGACAAATCCGGTGATACAGGAGATCGTATCGCCATAATCGTCATCCTTTCCGTTCTTTCCGGCGTTAACCAAAGCACAGGAAGGAGCCTCATCATACTGCGGAAGCAGCTCCGTAAGTATCAGTTCCTGAGGAGTGAACGCTTCAAATATCTCCCTTGCCATCTTTTCCGACAGAATCGAGAATCTATAGATGTTCTTCTGGTTTGAATTTATATCTGCAATTAACGGCCTCAGTCTCTCTATGTACATCGTGGATCTTGCCGTCGTTATCTGAGGTATGTTTCCGAACAGTTCCGTAAAATCCTTCATAAACAGCTCATAATCGGGATTATCAAGCGGTTCTGTCCCAAAATACAGGGTTCCCTCTGATACGGCATCACCTATGATCTCGCGGGCTGCCCTTATCACGCCATTAAAGAGCTCTGCGTTTTCAGGAGTATGGAAAAATACCGATTTAAGCTTTCCTGCTGCAAGACCGCAGAACGGACAGCCTACGGAACAACCGTCCGAAAGCTCTATCGCAAAGGGTGCATGAATCAGCGACTGAAACTTTGCCCCAAGCTCAATAGCACACCTGCAGATCTGACGCTCGCGCCACTTCTTCATTGAAGGATTTGCGGGAGTACAGTACTTCTTTATTTCATCCCTGTGAGCGAACTTGCTGTTCATAAACTCTGCATACTTTGCAGCCGGCGTATCCGGGAATTTCGGATTCATCCTGACATTGCCGTTCTCAACCGTATGCGGATTAAAGGATACGTCCCTCGGAGTCATTGGAATGCCGATCTTATCAAGCATACCCTGGGGGTCAGCTGCAAATTCCTTTGAAAATCCCGGTATCAGGGATTCATATTCCATAAGTCTCTTTACATATGAGATATCATCAAGATCCTTCGGATCAAATATCCTGTTTTCTCTGAATCTATCCGTTTCCAAGTTCCTGCCTCCTTACCAGCTCGCAGAACAGACCGTTTAATTCCATCAGTTCGTCGTAGGATCCGGTCTCCACGATCCTTCCTTCGTTCATTACATATATCCTGTCGCAGTTTTTAACCGTAGAGAGTCTGTGGGCGATCATTACCCTCGTCATGTTCCTGCGCGCCATGTTTTCGCAGACCTTCTGCTGTGTAATATTATCAAGTGCCGAGGTCGCCTCGTCAAGGTAGAGTATGACGGGATCATTGGCAAGAGCTCTTGCTATCAGTATTCTCTGCTGCTGGCCCCCGGATACCGTACCGCCACCCTCCGAAATGGAAGTAAACATTCCCATCGGCATCTTTGCAACATCCTCCGCAAGCCCCACCTCTTCCAAAAGGGGCAGGACATCAGACGGTTCCAGATTCGGAGCAGACAGCGTAATATTCGTATATATGTTTCCTACGACCATTTTGCCGTCCTGCAGCACCGCGCCCATCTGCCTTCGCATCTCGGTCTTTTCAAGGGATTCTATATCCCTGTTGTCATAGAATATATTGCCGCTTGTGGCAGTCTCAAATCCCAAAAGGAGCTTTAGAAGGGTTGATTTGCCGCAGCCCGAAGGTCCCACGATCCCGATGTATTCCCCGGGCTTTATATGAATGTTTATGTCGGTAAGGACATTTGGCTCATCCTCATCATAGGCAAAGCTCAGATGATCGATGCTCACCTCACCCTGCAAAGCCTTTGCGGTAGGCGAGAGCTCGTAAACCTCCGCAGGCTCATCAAATATCGGCCTGATACGGTCCATGACGGGCGTAAGATTTGCCTGTGTCACAAAGAAGTTCACAAGCTGGGACACCGCCGATGTAAACAACCCGTAAGCACTGGAAAAAGCAGTGTATTCACCGATCGAAAGACTCTGCTTCTTCTTTACGACCACATAATAGATTATAGCCGAATATGCAACCGTCATTATCGCGGAAAAAACAGAGCCGGCATTCGATATGGTCGTGGAGCGCATATCATATTTCATGGACTCGACATTTGCCTTCTGGAATTCGTAGAGGCTCCTGTTTTCCATCCCTCCGACCTTGACCTTTAATATCCCGGTAAGAAACTGGTAGAGCATGCCGTTTGCCTTTGTTGATGCGACGAGCTTTTCTTTTTCCCTGGATACCCTTAAATATCCGAATACATACATGACAACTCCCGAGATGAGTGCCATGAACAGGCCTCTCCAGGCAAGGGTCTTGCTCTTGTCAAACATCTTGAACAGGTAAAAGAAGGACAGAATGAAGCCAAGGACCGCAGACACACCCGTTGTCACCGTCTGGGAAAAGACGCCTGTTACCGAGGAGACTCTGTTTACAAGCTCTATGGTACCAAATCTCTCTATGAATCGCTGCGGAAGCTTGAATATCCTGTCATAAGTTGCCTCCACTATCGCATATTCCATGGTCTTTACGGCACGAAAGCTTGCAAGATTCCGCACAAGATCAAAGAACATGTTGCCTAGCATCACTACAAATATGACAAGTCCCACCTGTAAAATGGGCGTAAATACCCCCAAAGGTATCAGCTCATCATAAAGCTTTTCATTAAGGAACGGCATCGCAAGTCCCACGAGCACGGACAGGGTATACATTATGACAAATACGACGATATCCCTTGTCCTTATGAGCCTTGCCCCGTAGACAAGGACATCCTTTAAGCTCTGCTTTTTCCCGGGGAGATGCCTGTATATTATGTATGCCGTACTTTCAAGTGCTGCAGCCTCTTCCTCTTCAACGATCTTCTCGGTACGGTTCTCAAGATCGTACATCATATAGGTGTGGCTGTTCTTGGGAATGCACAGTACGGGCTTTTTATCCTCCTTCATAAAGGCTATGAAGGAGCCTGCGTCCTTGGTAAACCAGTTTTCCTGAAGGGTTACCGTCCTTGTCACAAAGTGCGAAAGCCTTGCCATGTCAGGGATGGTAAAATAGGGTCCCTTTACCGCAAGCAGTCTCTGGTAGGGGATGAGCGGTATATTCATGTAATCGCAGAGAACGCTTACAGTATTATAAAGAGCCGAATCTGTCGAAAACTCGTACTTAAGGATACGTCTGTTCTTAAACAGGGATTCCATCAGATCGAAATTGGCATTTATGTCCCTTTCCTTCTGCTGCCGCATCTTATGGATGCCGGCAGACTCCTGGTTCATGATGTCTATATACCATCTTGCAAATCTCTTCTGGTAATTGGTCTCATCCATCTGCGGAAAGTTTTCCACGCTGTCCGCAAATTCGTTTCCAAGCTGATGGTTTTCGTCTTCGGATCTTGATTTTCTTAACGTGACGTTCTTTTTGGGGATCACAACGAAATGCCACTTGTTCTCCGACCCTGCGATCCTGCAGGAAAGACCGGGGATCTTGTCCCCTTCTTTTACATCACGAAGAAACAGTGATCTGTCGATGATATCACCTTCGTGAAACTGCATGTAAACATTGGCTTCCCCGGACTCTACCGTTAACACTTCCTTCGGATCGTAAGTAGTATAGGAAGCCGATCCGGTCAATTCTATCAGGTCTTTGTTATCCTCCATCTGCTACTCCGATTCTGAAATAAGTCTTTTGTATACACCGGGATAGGATATGAGCTTTTCATGAGTACCCCGCTCCCTTATCCTGCCGTGCTCCATGACTATGATCTCATCACAGTCACGGATGGTGGAAAGACGCTGCGCCACAACGATGCAGGTGCAGTGTCTGCGTTTGATATTGTCAAGAATGATCTTTTCTGTAGCCGAGTCAAGGGATGATGTCGCTTCATCCATGATAAGCACAGTGGGATTGGTGGCTAAGGCCTTTGCTATCTCTAACCTCTGGCGCTGCCCGCCGGAGATGTTTGAGCCGTTCTCCCTGAGCATATAGCCGTAACCTCCGGGCTTTTTAACTATATCATCATGTACACAGGCATCCTTGGCTGCCTGAATGATCATTTCCTGCGTAATTCCTGCGTTCCATCCGCTTATGTTGTCATATATGCTTCCCTCAAACAACGATATCTGCTGGGTCACCACGGATATCGAACTTGTGACCACCTCTGCGGTTATCTGTTCTATCCTGGTACCGTCAAACAGTATCCTGCCTCCCCATTGCTCATACAGACCGCTTAAGAGCTTTGATACCGTTGATTTGCCGCAGCCGCTCGTTCCCACGAGGGCAATGCTCTGTCCGGACTCGGCCTTAAGGTTGAATCCCGTTATAAGGGCGGGCTCCATCTTGTTATACCCAAAGGAGACATTTTCCATGAGTACTTCTCCCCTGAGTTTCCTTCCTTCCATTTCCTCATCCTTAACATTGTTGTAACGGTGCTCCTCCTTGTAATTCATGATGTCATCGACACGCATCATATCGTTTTTGACCTGCTGCATCGATCTGACAAAGCTTACGATATTATCAAAGGGAGCGGAAAAAGAAGACATGAATCCGTTAAAACAGAGTAACATACCGGGAGTCATATCTCCCTTTATGACCTCAAGACTGCCGAAAATAAGCATTATAACTGTATTGACAAAGCCTATGCTCTGGGGGATTACGTCAAGCATTGCCTGGGTCTTTCCAAGCTTCTGGTCATTAATGTTTACCTCGGCATAATATCCCATCAGCCTTCCGACATATTCGCCCTCGGCACCTACGGCCTTAAGGCTTGCTGATGAGGAAAGACCGTTATAGAGAGCACCCTGCAGCTTTCCTCCATCGATCCCGTATTTCATTGTCATTGTCCTTATCTTTGACGATACGCGGATCGCAATGAGCATCGAACCGATGGAGAATACCACGGCTATCAGCGACAGCTTTGCAGAATAGCCGATCATCAGTATCAAATAGATAACGCTTGTTATCAAGCTGATGACCACGCTTATAAGACTTCCTGAGAGGAAGGTTGATACGGCCATGTTGTTATATACACGAGATACAAGGTCACCTGCATATCTCTGTTCAAAAAAGACCATGGGAAGACGCAGCATATGTGCGATCATGCCGTCTGTGGTTATGAGGCTTGTCTTGGTACGAAGAAGCAGCGAAAGCTTTGAATTGAGCCAGTTGAAATACGCAGAAAACAGAGCTGTTACGATCATGATAAGAAGCAGCCATTTTGTCCAAGTTATCTCATGCTGTGAAAGGATGTTGTCAAGAAATACCTGAGAAAACACAGGAGTCAAAACCCCGGGTATTATCAGGGCGATACCTATAAGAAGAAGAGCCTGAAGGGTCTTGTGCTGACCTTCGAGACGCCTCATAACAAAGGCAAAAAGTGTCCGCTTTTTTCTGGATATGACAAATTTGCTTGTGGGCTTGAAGGCAAGGACGGTTCCCGAATATCCCTCTTCAAGCTCATTAAGTGTAAGCTTTCTGCGTCCCTGCGCAGGATCGTTTATGTAATAGTACTTTCCTTTTTTTCCTTCAAATACGACAAAGTGCGAGTAGTTCCAGTGAAGCATGCAGGGAGGCTTGTTTTTTGCAAGCATCTTCTGCAGATCCCTCTCGCTTGCGGTAACCTCCAGATTGTATTTCTCGGCTGCAAGATAGATATTCTTTGCATTACAGCCGTTTCGGGACACACCGGTTTCCACCCTGAGCTCCTCAAGGGGTACATAGCGCCCGTAGTACTGTAATATCATCGAAAGCGATGCGGCTCCGCACTCGTTGACCTCCATCTGGTATACGGTCGGGGTCTTTGCGTATCCGATTATATGTTTCTTCTTTTTCTTCTTCTGGCTCTGCTTGTGATACCGTCTGGCGATCTCCTCAGGGGAAGCGTCTTTTTTATATTTTGTCATCGTCTTCCTCTTTGAAATCAAACTTGTTCTTCAGATACGGAATGAGAAGATCTATGGGTTTCTTTTCCTCTGTGATTATCGTTGCAGATATGACGGTTCCGGTCGCAAGCTCGATATTCCGGCCCTTTTTGGTGCTCCAGCTGTATCCGCTCTTTGTACTCGGATCGGATTCCATCCTGCATCTTACCTCGACAACAGAGCCTTCCTTGATAAAATCATTTACCACCGAATCACTTGCGATCTGTTCCTTGAGATCTCCTTCCGAAGCAACATGCGTGGATATGGAATCCACCACGCCCTCTATGTGTCCATACTCCTGACGGTCTACAGTTGAGGGGAAAATATAGGCTTTCATCCCGGGCTTTAGCTTAAAGGCATCCGTGAGCTTCACATAACAGATGGCTACGTCATTCTCAAGATCTCCCGATAAGAGCGATGCAATCTGTCCGCCTACGGCTATACCCTGTCCCTCGGTTACCTTCACGTCATATACCTTGCCTTCGATCTCTGATGTAACGACGCCCTTTGATGCCTTATTAAGGAGGGCATCTCTCTGAGCCTTAAGATCGATAAGGACTGCTGATTTCTGATTGTTGAACTGCTGCTCGTAATTCTCCTCGGTGAGCTCCATATTGCCCTCTGCAAGGACGCTCTGAAGCTCGAGGCCGTCTATCTCGTCCTTTAAGGATTTGTAAGCAGCCTTGGCGGTATAGTAATCCTGCAGCACTTCCGAATACTCGGTAGATGCTATCGTATTCCTTGCCGTTATCTCGGAAAGGGAATTGACATATTCAAGATAAGCTTTTCTGGAGGTTTCAAGCTTTATATTTGCGTCACTTACGTTCTTCTCCTCATTTTCCATGAAGATCCTCGCATCGTTTGCTGCAGCCTCCTTGGCCCAGAGATCCGCAAGTCCCGCATCATAGGCATTTCTCTCAGCTTCGGTATGCTCAAGCGCATCGAAATTGTAATACTGGTTGTTAAAGCTTTCCAGTGCTGAGTAATAGACCTCCTGGAGATTTATATAATTGTTCTTTGCAGCCTCATATCTTGAATAATAGCTCTCATAATCGGCATTTGCCTCATTGTAGGTGACCTGAGGCTCCTGATCGGTAATGGCAAGGGTCGAAAAGAACTGTCTCTTGTACTCAAGCATCTGGGCTTCTTTTTCATCCGCATAGGCCTTTGCCTCGGCAAGCTTTTCCTTTTTAAGCTCAAGCTCCGCTTTGGTGCTCTGTGCATCCCTGTCTGCATCCTTTGCAGAAAGCTTGATCTGAGCCATCTGCTCGGTATCCGTAGTGACAACATCCATCTCGGATTCAAATGTCATGTTCTCTACATACTGGATCCTTGTATCGAGCTGCTTTATCTGGTAGATGTCCTCTTCGTCGCCTATTGTGGCCACTATGTCTCCGACATTTACATAATCGTCATCCTTGATCTTTACGGACACGACAAAGCCTTCCGTTTTGGAATATATGTATTCCGCACCGTCGGCGTTTAAATATATGCCGGAAGTATCAATGCTGGTCGGAAGCTCCCCTAAAAATCCCCATATGATGAGCCCCGCTATAACAATAAAAGCACCGATGATGGATACCCATACCGTCGGAGAAACAAGGATAATCATCCGATCGAGCTTATCCTGGGCAGCGACTCTATTCAGTGCTTCTTTGTTGTATACGTTTTTCAATTATTTATACCCTCTGATAATTGAGAAAAACCCCTTACTAAATTCCGAATTTCTTCTTTAATGCAAGCTCCGTGGGAACCGCCATTACTATGACCATAAGGACGCACTGTATGCCCATTATCAGAAGCGAAAGCTTCAGTCCGTTGTCTTCATTTGCTAAGACGAGATACAAAACGATTGCGGCGATCAGTGATACTATCCCAAAGATCAGTGTATTCCTGCCGCAGAACACATTGGCAAAATCCCATGCCTCTTTGCTTGATTTAGAGCGCCTTGTCCTGTATCCGACAACATTATTTATCTCTTTTGGAGGGCGCTTCATCATGATATACCCTGTTATGATGCTCGTAACCGGTATAACAACAGCACATATGAAATATACGATATTCAGACCTGTAAACATAGATAACCTCCCCTGATAACCATATCATGTTCCCATACATAGTAAATAATACCATATGTTGTGTTTAAGTGCAAAAAAAACTGCAAAATTTTAAAGTTGTTTTTTTTCATGTTTATGACAGCTTCTGTGACTGCCTAAACAATATGTAACCGGAACAATATTAAAATTCTCTATATTGGGTGAAGGTATGATTTGGCATGGTGACAATCTTAAGTATACGTATTATGATGATATGGATCGGGTTGGTAAGAACAGCCTGCCCCGGATCCATTTGTGGACGTGATAATAACGTGGACTGTTGCTTGATCATCATGCCGATGGTTTGCAGGAAAGGACTGAAAATGATTGATGCAGAACTGAACAAATATATTGATTCCGGAAAAATAGCCGCAAAAGAGCTTTGCGATCTGGTGCATAAATATGCCTGGGATCTTGATACCTCTTTCGAGGAAGTGGTAAATCCCGATGGGAGCATCGATATTAAGGAGCACACATGGAGCATGAACAGCGAGCATGTCCATACTCTCGTGACTGTTGACAAAAACGGGAAAATAACAGACTCAGGCCGTATAGAAGAGATAGATCTGTTAAAGCAGAATAATGTGAAGGTGATCCCTTAGGGAAACACTGACCAAAGCTTATACAGCTTCTGCATATATACGAAAACAAAAGTGCCGGGAAGACTTATGTCCTTCCGGCACTTTTACGTTCCTGAGCGGATTCGAACCGCTGACCTTCCGCTTAGGAGGCGGACGCTCTATCCTGCTGAGCTACAGAAACACTTCAGATATTATAAACGTTTTTTTGATATCTATCAATCCTTTTCTTTTTTCGCTTTCCTCTTTTCCATGCGCTGAAGTCTCAGTTTTTCCTGCTTTTCAGCTATTTCAAGAACAGTCTCCTTTGGTACGAGCTTA
>JAILPG010000245.1 GCA_024699595.1 Lachnospiraceae bacterium
GTGATCACGTTGCTGACACCCATGTTCATAAGCTCTTCAAGAGCCAGAGCACAGTCAAGAGACTCCCTGAAATGCCTTTTGTGCTGTCTGCTCTCATACAGGAAGGGCATTACAACGGTAACCCTGTGAGCCTTCCCTGCGATCGCGGCGATTATCCTTTTAACATCCTGATAAATGTCATCAGGGGACATATGGTTTTCGAAGCCGTTTATCTTGTAGGTTAATGAATGGTTGGTGATATCGGCAAGAATAAAGAGGTCCTTACCGCGTATCGATTCATTGAGAATGCTCTTTCCTTCGCCCGAGCCGAATCTCGGACAGGCAAAATCTATAAGAAAAGTGTTCGGTTCATATTCAAGAAAAGCCGGAGAATCTCTGTGAGAGGTGTTGGTCTCTCGTCTGTATTCCTTAAGATGATAGTTAACGAGGTTGCCTAGATCCTTGCAGCTTTCATGGCATACTATCTTAAGAGGGGCTACAGGTATCTTGGATTCTAACAGTTCATAGGTTTTCGGTTCTATGGTAGAAGGATTCATTATGTCGGCTCCGATCCGGTGATATATGTTGAATGTTAACAATGAAAGGTCTGTTTTGTACCTCTGTCATCATACCCCATGGTCTGTATCGCGTCAAGAAAACACGGGGATGATGTGCAGTCTGTGAACATGAGGTTTATGCCGTGCCCCTTATGCTTGGGACTTTGTTGCTTTGAACCTGTGTTTGTGATAGATTTATTTGGAAACCGTTTGTTTTCGGTAACTGTATTCCGGCAGGCTCCGAGGAAAATCCAGTAAAATCCAGAGATTTATGGCTAAAACGGGAAAAATTTAAGGATTAGGCATAAAGAAGAGGACAAAGCACCAGAAAAAAACCGGAAATTTATGGCTAAGACGCGGAAAAAAGCGGGATTTAGGCATAAAAAAATTGCAAAAGCTCCGGAGAAATGTCGGGAAATAATGGCTAAAACGGGAAAAAAGTAAGATTTAGGCATAAAGAAGCAAAAAATGCTCTCGGCATGCTTCCGTAAATAATGGCTAAAATATTTAAAAAGTAAGATTTAGGCATAAAATCAACAATATAGAAAAAATAACAGGAGAGATGATCATATGGGTGAGATAAGAACAAGATTTGCGCCAAGTCCGACAGGAAGGATGCATGTGGGAAATCTGAGGACCGCATTGTATGCATATCTGATCGCAAAGCATGAAAACGGTAAATTCCTGTTAAGGATCGAGGATACCGACCAGGAGAGATATGTTGACGGCGCGGTTGACATAATATACAGAACACTTGAGAAAACGGGGCTCATACATGACGAGGGACCCGACAAGGACGGCGGAGTCGGACCTTATGTCCAGAGTGAACGCCAGGCAGCAGGGATCTATCTTAAATATGCAAAACAGCTTGTGGATGAGGGAAAGGCCTATTACTGCTTCTGTACAAAAGAGCGTCTTGAAGGCCTCTCGCAGAAGGTGGGAGACAAGGAGATAAATGTATATGACAAGCACTGTCTTTCGCTTTCAAAGGAAGAGGTGCAGGAAAAGCTTGATGCCGGCCTGCCCTATGTCATAAGGCAGAACAATCCGAATACCGGAACGACGACATTTCATGATGAGATATACGGGGATATCACGGTTGACAACGCCGAGCTTGATGACATGATCCTTATTAAGTCCGACGGGTATCCTACCTACAATTTTGCAAATGTAATCGATGACCATCTGATGGGCATAACACATGTTGTAAGAGGAAACGAGTATCTTTCCTCAACGCCCAAGTACAACAGGCTGTATGATGCCTTCGGCTGGGAAATACCCGTATATGTGCACTGCCCGCTCATAACCGATGAGGAGCATAAGAAGCTTTCAAAGAGAAGCGGTCATTCCTCTTATGAGGATCTGATCGAGGCAGGCTTTGTATCAGAGGCTGTCGTAAACTTTGTGGCTCTGCTTGGCTGGTCTCCCGAGGATAACGTCGAGATCATGTCACTTCCTGAGCTGATACAGAAGTTTGACTATACGAAGATGAGCAAATCTCCGGCTGTCTTTGATTACACCAAGCTTAAGTGGATGAACGGAGAATACCTAAAGGCCATGGATTTTGACAGGTTTTATGATATGGCGCTTCCGTATATCAAGGAGGTGATCACCAGGGACTATGACCTTAAAAAGATCGCAAACATGGTAAAGACAAGGATCGAGATATTCCCGGACATTAAGGACCATATCGACTTCTTTGAGAAGCTTCCTGATTATGACATATCCATGTATACGCATAAGAAGATGAAGACCGATGCTTCATCGTCTCTTAAAGTATTAAAAGAGGTGCTGCCTCTGCTAAATGAGTGCAGTGATTATTCAAATGACAATCTCTTTAGGCTTCTTACGGAATATGCTGCCGCAAACGAATACAAGACGGGATTTGTAATGTGGCCCATAAGAACAGCCCTTTCGGGAAAACAGATGACACCCGGCGGTGCAACGGAGCTTATGGAGATATTCGGAAAAGATGAGTCCATAAGAAGGATAAAGGACGGGATAGACAGACTGCACGATCATCTGATCAGTACAGGGGAAGGCGAAAGGATATAAGTAAATTTGGAAAAAAAGAATATTGAACAGCTCAGGGCCATCAGACATAAAGATGGCCCGATGCTGGTACTTGCAGGGCCGGGCTCCGGAAAGACCTACACTCTTGTAAGCAGGATATGTTATCTTACAGAGGTATACGGGGTGCCGCCCGACAGGATCTTAGTGCTGACCTTTTCAAAAGAGGCCGCACTTGAGATGAAAAACCGTTTCTTAAGCAGATCTGCAGGTAACGATCAGTCAGTTCATTTCGGAACATTTCATGCTGTTTTCTATCACATATTAAAGAAACAGAATCTGTATTCACAAAGCAGTATCTTAACTCTCAGAGACAAAACAGAATATATAAGATATGCGGGCAAGCATCTGAACATTAAAGAGGCCGATGACGATTCATGGCAGGAGGAAATGCTGTCCATGATAACAAAGAGGAAAAAGAAGCTCATATCGGGACAGAGTAATAAGCCTGATATGAACATGCCTCTTCACGGCGTTTGTGAGGGTGATGAAGAGGATTCACCCGAAAACACACAATTTGAAAAGCTTTACGATATCTATGAGACAAGATGTAAGAGCGAAAAAAAGATCGATTTTGATGACATGATAATCGAATGCATAAAGCTTTTGAAAGCAGTCCCCAAAGTGCTTAAGAAATGGCAGGATAAGTATGACTACATACTGGTCGATGAATTTCAGGATATCGACAGCATGCAGTATGAGATATTAAAGCTCTTATCCGGAAATAAACGAAACATCTTTATGGTCGGAGACGACGACCAGTCCATTTACGGC
>JAILPG010000259.1 GCA_024699595.1 Lachnospiraceae bacterium
ATAAGGTGTGTTCAGATCAATGAAAACGATTCTGTGTTCGGGATGCCGATCCTTCTCGGGGGGCAACTCCATAAAGTTGCCGTATCTTGTTTTAAGATACTTTTCCGCGCCGACGGGGATGGGCAGCTCCGTATCCTCAAACGGCACCCATTTTATATTGTCAAACCATTCCTTTTTGAATTTCAGCTTGGGGAACAGACCCAACTCTTTGAGGTATTTGGCGGTATCATAATGTTTATTGGGTGCCTTAACTATCCGCTCAAAGAACTTCCACATAAAGTACTGGTTGTTTTCAGTTCTGAAAACAAAAAAAATGATTTTAGCCAATGTTTTGATCAACTTTCCCTTTCTTACGGGTATCCTGCCCGCCTTAAAAAGAGACAATCCTGCTCCGCATATAATCTGGATTTTTTCTCCGATTTTTGTTTTCGGACAAACGGTAAGAGTACCTACATCTACGGCAAGTCCCTGATTTACGTCATAGTTGACGGTAGAATCGGTGATAAAGGTGGTGTTGTTGTCCCTAATAGAAGCGGAAAGAGTGTGATCGTTATGTCCTTTGCTCTGCTCCCAAAAAGTGAATCTCTCTTTATCAGCGTACTTGTTCCATACCTCTCTGAACTTAGCGTACTCCGGAGGTGTGAACAGGATATCCATATCGTCGTCCCAGGGAATGAAGCCATGTTCCCTCACTGCTCCGATAAGTGAGCCGGCGTAAAGAAAGAACTTTACGTCGTGTTCCTTACACAGCTTGGCGACGTATTTTACAATCGCAAGACTCTTGTTCTGTATCTGCTTCAATTCATCATCGTTAATCTTTATCAGTTCCATTTCACATTCCCTTTCACTTTTTCAATCAGATCGCTTAACCCCTGTATTTGGGGAAGAAATCAAGGTTCTCGATCCTTGATCTCAGTGTCAAAAGTTCATCGTACTTTTCCTGATTGAAAACCTTTTTGCCAATATGAAAGCGATTCAGATCTCCTTTATAGAACGACCTCTTGAACTTAAAAAGGCTGTCCTCGCCGGAACCGACACCGCCACCTAAATAAAAAGTCCGGCATCCGTTGGCGCAGCCCCATAGGGCTGCTTTATAGAGAATAAGATTTCCGGGCGCCAGTGAACCGTACTCATGAAGCGATCCGGAAAGGTGGTAATTCATATAACCGTTAGCGAAAATCATGATTGACGCTGCAATTACCTGTCCGTCTTTCTCTGCCCAAAAAACCTGAGAGTTATGCGAAAGATCTTCAAGAACCGAGTTATAGAATTCCTTCCCGAAGTAGTAATACTCCTCAGCATCGTCCTTATCCATTGTTTTATTGTAAATCTCGCGGAACTTCTCAAATATTTCCGGAAATCTTCCGTTATATATTTTAATATCGTTTTTTATCGCTTTTCTGATCACATTTCGGTTCTTGCTGGTTATATTGCTCCATATATCCTCAGGGGAGTTTAGATCCATGTGAACGACTTCTCCAAGCTGTATTATCTCATAGAAGTCACGGCATTTATTGTGGTTTTTCAGCATAGGATGAAATCTTACAAACTCGCTGATAATCCCGTTCTGTCGGCACCAGCTGTCATAGACCTCAAACAGTCCTGCGACAGCTTCACCTTCAATTATCCATCCGCCGTAGCCATAGGGAGTTGCAAAGTCGAAGTATATCCCTTCTTCTATCTTTCCCTTAAATTTCTCATCATTTGAGACATCTCGTTTCATAACCACGTTGATGCCGCGGATATTCTCATTCTCATAATGAAACAGCAGCGGAACTCCGTCCCCGTGGATCTGAAAAGCCTTCACATAGCCACTAAGCCAATAGACGTCATACTCTTTAAAGGATCGAACAACAGCGTCCCACTGTTCTGCTTGGTCAAGAGTATATACTGTGAGCGCCATATTCTACTCCTCCGTGAAACTCTTAATTATCTGTACCACCCGACGCATATCGTCCTCCGTATATCTCTGATCACAAACGAGACTCAACTCGTTTTCATACAGAAATTTTTCCTGTTTAGTCAACCGGTGGTATTCACTCACCGGCCAATGAATCGGGCAATAAATATTATTGCTTATCAAAAATCGCCGAAGTTCATCCCGTTTCCCATTTGGTACCAATACCGGAACAAACATCGGACAATCGCTTTCCTTCTTCTCCGAAAAAATAAGCCAATCAGCGAAAGCAGATCTCAGCACTTCAGCATTTACTCTGCGACGTTGTCTGATATACTCCACATCAAGCTTAGATGCCAGCATCACATCACGATCAGCTGCGGATACAATGCCAACCTTTTCGAGTATTTCTTCAGCTTCATCAAAAAACTGTAAATACCCTTTATCTGTCACTCCCAAGCCGTGAATATAGCTGTTCTTAAGCTGCATAGCCTTATCACGCAAGAGCGTATAGCCAAGGTCATCATTCTGCTTTATTGGCAACGGGTGTCCATCATTTGTCCAAGCGTACCCCGCGGTCCAAACCCCGCACCATTTGCGAAGAGAACCGAAATAGTAGTCAGCATCGCTATATGAGGCAGAAAATATGGAATGTGTGACATCACGGATGATAATGCCTTTGAACCCGCTGACGTCGGGAGCCGGTGCAGTATATCCAAAGTAATCCATGAGGAACAGGACGTCACTGTCATACTCTATCTTCTGCACCAAAGCATTATTCTCAACCGCTGCCTTATAGAAGTTGATGTTAACCCCAACCTCTGCAAAAGGTTTCACCATACTATCACAACACCATGAAGGCAAAGATACGCTTCTAATATCTCCTAATTCTGCGATGATTGCTTGTAATGCACTTCTGCCGGAGAGATACCATTGAGTGCATTTCGGGAATAATCCGTTTTTCTTTTCAGCCATCGGAACATCCCAGAATTCGCTTCCGATCTCTTTTTTTACCATTTGTTATTCAATAACCTATCGGTATCAAATGAGTCAAAAAGCATATTTCTGCCGTTTACATCATTGATAGTGACGCATGACTGTGCTTTCCGAATAATTTTAACAGCTTCAGCCATATTGTCGCTGTGAAGCTTTATCACCAGCGCTTCCTGCCTGGTGGTACCGTCTTCTATAATCTTCGTTCCGGGAAAAACCTTTTGTGTTACCGAAAAAATCTCGGGAATATCCTCAAGTCCGCTGTATTTGATTTCGCCTATCGTTCCGCCATGAACATAGAAAAGGAAAGTAATAGTCACTCCGTCAAACCTGGGATTATTCTTCTTAATGTCATCTCCCATACTTCCGGTGAGGGAATGGGAAATCATCATTTTCATATGGTTGATATGATTGAACTGCTCGATCACATGGCAATCATTTCCGCCGTTCAGTCGGTACCCCATTTCAAAAACATAGAATCCTTCATCATTTACGATCATCTGCAAAAATACCATACCGTTTTCAGCGCCTATACCGTGTAGAAAACGTTTGATCGGCTGATCTGCTTTCTTCAGAAAATCATCCAAATGAACAGAAGGCACTACGGTCGCATTACACAGGACAGTTCGTTTGTTGTTTGAGATCAACTGATATTTATCGTTCAACAGAGCTAATTCGATGTCACCGTCGGAAAGGTTATACACAGCACACATTTCGGTTCCTGTGACGTACTGCTCAATCACCACTTTTTTCTTCTCGGAAACTTCTAACGCATTATGAATGGCTTGATCTAATTGTTCAGCATTTTCACAGATGGATATACCTATACGACCGCCATAATCTGACGGCTTTACAATGACGGGAAAATCAATCTCAGAAAGATCTTTCTCTGTCGGTTTTCCGCCTGTGCAGAATTCACGAGGAACCGGAACACCATATTCAACACACAGTTCCTTAAATCTGCGCTTATCACGCGTCATTTCCATGATTTCTTCCGTGACATAGAACGGCTTCCCAATAGCCTTTGCAATCTGAGCTGCAAGAAGAACCCTCATCTCACTATAGCCGGCCATGACTCCATCAACGTTTTCCTCTATACAGCGTTTTGCAACTGCGCTTATATCGCGGTAATTCATATCCCAGGCCTCATCAGCTATTAACTTCGCCGGGCTTTTGCTGTAATCTGTTGACCAATCCATCGCTATGGTATAGATACCCATTGTTTGCGCAGTTTTGACAATCTCAATATCATTCATATCCGCGCCGATAATGAGAAGCTTTTTTCCTCTCAGATTTTCGTACATTCTCAATTTACCCCCAAACGCTCTTTTCTCTCAACACTCAAGCTGACAGGTGCTTCCTCGCCCTGACCGATTCCCTCACGCTTGAACACCTTGACGACAGTTTGGATAAGAATACCTATATCTTTAAGAAATGAAATCTCTTTTATATATTTCAGATCCAACGCGAATTTTTCTTCCCAGGACAGACTGTTTCTGCCGCTCACCTGAGCCAGTCCCGTCAGACCGGGTCTGACATCATGTCTGTGGTGCTCTTCATCCGTGTAGTAATTAAGATATGAGACAGCCAACGGTCTCGGACCCACGATACTCATATCGCCCTTGAAAATATTGAAAATCTCAGGCAATTCGTCCAAGGATGTTGCTCTCAACATACGTCCGAATTTCGTGAGCCGCTGAGTATCAGGAAGCAGCTTTCCGTTTTCGTCCGTTTCATTCGTCATGGAGCGGAACTTGTACAGTTGGAAAATTTTTTCCTTTCCCGTACTCGGATCGATTATCCCCGGTCTTTTTGCTTTGTAAATGACCGGACTGCCCAACTTTACTTTCACAAGCAATGCTATGATTCCAAATAGCCAGCTAAAGAGAACCATTCCTAAAAACGAGCAAACTATGTCCAATAATCTTTTTATGTACTTAGCATAAATTCCGTTTTTTCTTTTCACGATCTATCTCCCTAACCCTTTTTCAGTCTGCATTCCTCAGCAGTAACTTATACTTATCCGGTTCGATACAGCCTACTCTGTCAGCATCATCGATAATCAGACTATTTGGTTACCGATATGTTTAATTGATCAGATTCTCGATGCGCTGTCTCAGATAAGGCTCATCATTATAAACCGCTATGATAATGGAAATCTTGTTTGAAACTCTTCGTCCAATTTATAGAAAACGTCCTGAGTTTTTGTAGTTATAGTTTTATCCAAAATCAGGATCATTTTTTCGTTTACTATAACTTTTCAATAATATTCACCCGATGTCGCTACGACATCACAAAAAACACCTATGAATAATCTCTATAATTTTATCCTGCTGTTCCGCAGTCATCTTATTATCCGAAGGTGTTTTTTGTGATGTCGTAGCGACATCGGGGGAATATGATTGAAAAGTTATAGTAAACGAAAAAATGATCGTGATTTTG
>JAILPG010000203.1 GCA_024699595.1 Lachnospiraceae bacterium
CTTATTTTTTACAAAACTGTTTTTTTTTATAATGTTTTCTGTCAGGGGAAAAAGGCATGACTGCGACAGTGAGAGCCCGGATCCCAAATAGTTTAAGGATATAAAACAGGAGGAAAACAAAGTGAAAAAGAGATTATTATCCATTTTACTGACAGGCTGTATGGCTGCAAGCTTACTCGCAGGCTGTGGCGGCACAGCAGTGGCACCTCAGACAGACGGCGCTCAGACAGAAACAACATCTGCTGATTCAGGAAGCAAGGATACAGCATCAGCTGATCTTACAGCTACACAGCAGATCATTAAGGAAGCAGAAGGAATGTCCATGGAAGATCTTGCCAAGAAGGCGATCGAGGAATCCAACGGAGCAACCTTCTATGGCGTAGGAAATTCAAGCCGTGGTAAATCAGCTCTTCCGTTATTCATAGAGTATCTGCAGAGCATCGATCCTTCATACACAATGGAATTCGAGTGGCAGCAGCCCAAGAACAACAAGATATTCGAGCAGCTGACAGCTGATTCACTCAAGGATACAGGAACATTTGCAATGACCCTTATCCAGGACGGTAACCAGATCGAGTCCAAGATGGTTCAGACCGGAATCCTTGATACATTCATTCCCAAGGAGTGGGCAGAGGCAAACGGAACAAGCGCTGACAGCTATGAAGGATATCTTCCTCTTCAGACCATCAACAAGGTATTTATGTATAACAACACAGGAAGCAAAGTATTTGACAACTGCTGGGATTTCGTAGCAGAAGGCAATCATTCACTTTACATGGATATCGATTCTGAGATCGTAGGAAAGAACTTCTTATACATGCTTACAGAAGATAAGTATGCTGCATGGCTCAAGGAAGCTTATGAAGCACTTCCCGATGATGAGAAGGCATATTTCGAGCCCACCATCAAGGATATGGAAGCAGAGGCAGCTGATCTCGGACTTGGTGCTGACGGATCATACGCACTTGCATGGATCAAGCTCTGGGTAGAGAGCTACAATGCACAGACAGATGACGGACCTATCTGTAATACACTTGTTGACAAGTCAGCAACAGATCAGTCAGGACTTTTAGTATATTCAAAGCTTCGTTCAGTAGAAGAATCAGATTCAGTATCAGTTAACAACATCAACGTTGCAGCATATCAGGACGGATACAAGGGCATCGGCGGATACGGATATTGCCATTACTTATTTGTAACGGATAATTCTCCTCTTCCCTGGACCGCATGCGCATTCATAGCTTACATGACCTGTACAGAAGACGGCTTCTCAGCATGGGGCAAGGATATGGGCGGATATTCATCAAATCCGAAGGTAGCAGAAGCAACCGAGGCAACTTATAACCACTCAAAGGGCGGCTACGATGAGTCAGGAAATAACGTATATGACTGCAAGAACGACCGTGGATATGACTGGTGGACAACCACAGGAGAACTCGTACTTGAGGATCCCGAATACTGCGCATCAGTATCATTCACAGTTGGTAGCTGGATCGAACTGCTTACAAAGTACAGCGAGGAAACAGCTGAATAATTTCGCTTAAACAGTTTTTAACTCATTAAAATATAAAGGGTCCGGACCGGTTAGAAGAAATGGACCGGTCCGGGCTTTTTGTAAATCTGATGTAATACAAGAAGGAGAAGGTCATGGAAGCGGATCGCAAAAATACGGTTGCTATAATTGGCAACAAGATCAAGACATATTTTATGAAGCCGCAGAATGTTATTCTTCTGTTGTTTGGAATAGTGCTGACCTTTACGACAGTGGCACCGATCGTTGCCATAGTAAAGGATACGTTCAAGATCCACCCGGGAACCATAGACCAGCACCTTACAGGAAGAGCAACGGGATATTCTGTCGTTAACTATACTGACCTCTTCACAAGCAAGCTTGCAAAGACAAATCTCTGGACTCCGGTCTTTAATACGGTATTGCTGGCAGTCTTTACCTGTCTGATCTCTATTCTGTTCGGTGGTATTTTTGCCTTTCTTGTGACGAGGACCAATTTACAGTTTAAGAAGTATTTGAGCTCGATATTTATTTTTCCTTATATAATGCCGCAGTGGACACTTGCAGTAGTATGGCAGAATCTGTTCAACTCAAATGCGGTAACGGGAACTTCCAACGGACTCATAGCATCACTTTTCGGCACGAATATGCCCAAGTGGTTCTGTCTGGGGCTGTTTCCGAGTGCAATGGTGTTAGGTCTTCATTACGCACCGTTTGCATATATCATGATAGGCGGAATATTCAGGAACATGGATGCCAACCTTGAAGAGGCTGCTACCATTCTTGATACTCCGAAATGGAAGATAATGTTCAGGGTAACGCTTCCGATGGTAAAGCCGGCGATCTTAAGCACGATCCTTCTAGTATTCGGAAGTGCGATGGGTTCCTATCCCGTACCTCATTATCTGGGACTGACGACCCTGTCCACCAAGTATGTTTCGCTCAACTCGAAATACACCGGTGAGGCAAGTATCCTTGCGATCATCATGATGCTTTTCGGTATCCTTATCTTAGGTTTTAACCAGATGAGCTTAAAGAGCAGGAAAAACTACACGACGGTTACCGGAAAATCAGGACAGATCTCAAAGATCAATCTTGGAAAGATCGGAAAATACGTGATAGCGATCGTGATGATAGTGATCACCTTCTTCACAAGTATTTTCCCTATCGTGTCATTTGCTTTGGAAACCTTCCTTCCGAATCCGGGTGATTACAGTTTCTTATATACCGGAAACAAGAGCAACCTGACCACGAAATGGTGGCTTACCAATACAAATGCAGAAAATGCATTGTACGGGCAGAAGGGAATCCTGTATAACGAGACCATATGGCATGCACTCGGTGGAACGCTGCTTGTTGCAGTTGCCTGTGCGCTGATAGCAGGAACCATAGGAACTCTTATAGGATATGCGGTATCAAAGAACAGACGCTCAAGATGGGCCAACTACGTAAACAACATGGCATTTTTGCCGTATCTGATGCCTTCACTTGCGGTCGGTGCAGCATTTTTCATTCTGTTCTCAAATGAAAAGATCAATCTTTTCAATACATATGCACTGCTCATAATCGCCGGTGTTGTTAAATACATACCTTTTGCATCAAGAAGCGCATTAAACTCAATGCTGCAGCTTTCGGGAGAGATAGAGGAGGCTGCGGTGATACAGGATATCGGATGGTTTAAGAGAATGTTCAAGATCATCGTTCCGATACAGAAATCCTCGATAATAAGCGGATATCTGCTTCCGTTTATGACCTGCCTTAGAGAATTATCCCTGTTCCTGCTGTTATGTACTCAGGGCTTCATTCTCTCGACTACGCTGGATTACTTTGACGAGATGGGTCTGTATGCTTTCTCAAGTGCGATAAACCTGATACTTATCGTATTGATACTTGTATTCAACACACTGGTTAATAAGCTGACAGGTGCAAGCCTGGACGAAGGAATTGGAGGAAAATAACATGCCGGAAATCAAATTAACAAATGTGACCAAAAGATGGGGAAAATTCTACGCAGTAGACCATCTGGATCTTGATATAGAAGATAATGCTTTTATTACACTGCTTGGTCCTTCCGGATGCGGAAAGACCACCACACTCCGTATGATCGCTGGGCTTGAAACGCCTACCAGCGGCCGGATCACGATAGGTGACAGGGTTGTGTTTGACTCTGATGCAGGGATCAATATCCCGGCAAACAAGCGTAAGGTCGGCTTTCTGTTCCAGAACTACGCTCTGTGGCCGAACATGACCGTATATCAGAACATAGCTTTCGGTCTGAGCAATAAAAAAGAGACCATGAACAATGTAAACAGTGATGCTCTGGCTCTGAAATCTCTCATAAATGCTCTTAATGACGGCGAAAAGATAAGAGATCTTGTAAATGAATGCTATGACAAGAAGCAGAAGCTTGATAATGACAAGGTTTATCTTAAGTTTATCGATACCTATATAATGTCGATGTACAGCGCCAAGAAGCTTTTTGAGTATAAGATACATGAGTCAGAGGATCCCAGGGTAGAGGCTCTGGCAAGACAGGAGGATCTTAAGAAGGATCTGAGTGCTCTTGAAGGCGAGCTTAAGATCAAGGGTTATGAGCTTAATGACAAGTGTGAAGTCATGAAGAACGGTGTTGTGGAGACTTCGGTCCGCAAGCTTTCCAAGGAAGAGATAGATCTTGCAGTAAGAAGAGTATCCAGGATAGTTAAGATAGGAATGTTCATGGACCGTTATCCGGCTGAGCTCTCGGGAGGACAGCAGCAGAGAGTGGCAATAGCAAGAACTCTCGCACCCGAACCCCAGGTTCTTTTCATGGATGAGCCGCTTTCCAATCTTGATGCAAAGTTAAGGCTTGAAATGAGATATGAGCTCCAGAGACTTCATATTGAGACGGGAAGCACCTTTGTATATGTAACCCATGACCAGATGGAGGCTATGACCCTTGCAACAAAGATCTGTCTCATAAACAACGGTGTACTGCAGCAGTATGATGCTCCGCTTACCGTATATAACAGACCGAACAATCTCTTTGTTGCTGACTTTGTCGGCAATCCTTCCATTAATTTCGTGGATGTAAAGGGAGAACAGGCAAAAGACGGAGCCTTCGATCTTACACTGTTAGGCGAAAGTAAAGCAAAGTTCATCCCCAAAGAAAAGATAGACATGGAAAAGTGGTTTGAAGACAGGGATAGAGCTGAAGTAGAAAAAGACGAAGCAGACAAGAAATCCTTAAGCGATAAAAAGGCTGTTGAGAAGGGCAATAAGGATGAGGTCTTCAAATATCATATTGCAAAGGTAAACGAAGATGATTTCAGTATCCAGGAGGAGCCTGTTATCACAAATCGTGATTTTGTGCTGGGCATAAGGCCTGAGAGATTAAAGATCGGAGAAGGAAAGCTCGAGGCAGAGATCTACGGTGCGATGCCTACGGGTATGGAATCTACGATAAAGTTAAGAGTCGGGGAATTCCTGTTAACCGGCGTGGTATTCGGCGGAATAACCTTCAATCTCGGCGAGACCGTTAACTTTGATATCGAAAGCGATGATATCTTCCTCTTTGACAGAAAGTCAGGAAAGTTCATCACATCGGGAAGAGTTGAGATTCAGTAGCCAATTTCATATTGTATCAACATGTGATACTATACCCTCTGTCAGATGGCCTTTACGGGCGGTCATGACAGGGGGTATTTTTACTAAGAAAGGAACATTGTAAATACACAGATAGTGACCGGACATATCATGTCTGATTTCGAAAAATACGGCATTTCTCGCTTTGTGTCGTGTTCGAAAGAAGTCTTTTTTGACATGATACACGCAGAAAGGCGTTACGCCTGAAAACAAAAAGGAGATCGAACGGATGGACCAGGAAAAGATAGGAAGTTTGCTTAAGGAACTTAGAAAGGAAAAAGGACTTACGCAGGAAGAACTTGCTGAACATTTCGGCGTGTCTAACCGCACCATATCCAGATGGGAGACCGGCAGCAATATGCCTGACCTTTCCTTATTAGTAGAGATCGCAGATTTCTATGATGTGGATATCCGGGAGATCATTGACGGAGAAAGGAAAAGCGAGAAAATGAACGAAGAAATGAAAAACACGTTACTAAAGGCAGCAGATTATGCAGAGGAAGAAAAAGGGATACTCTTAAGACGGGTACGTAATGTTTCAATATTAGGTATCATCACGCTTATGTTTGGAGTCCTGATCGGAAACAATGCATCGGATCTTCCCGTAACCAGTTTTCTATGCGGAATAATGTTCGGGATCACATGGGGAGCTCTCATCGTGACGATCCTGTTCACAACGGGAATTCTTGAAAAGATGCGTAAGGCAGGAAACAAAAGAACGAAGATACTCATCATGGCTGTTTCCATCGCTGTAGCCCTGATCGGATTCATATTGGCCATTGTGGAATCTTTGTGAAGATAATAGTGGCAGAACAGGTAATAAAATACAATATATTGTAGTTGAAAGCCGTGTAAAAAAAAGAGTCAAAAAACCTCTAAAAAAGCCGTTGACAAGGTAAAATCACAATGATATTATAGATAAGCCGCACGAAAAGTGTGGCTTATATTTGTACATTGACAATTAAACAGTATAAACCATTTTCTGAAAGAGACGGTAGTGACGGATCGATGATCCGGACACTATCAAGTCAATTCCAAAAAAAAATGATCCTTTATTAAAGAAGGATCGCACAGTAAATCAAGGGATCTTTTGATCCCAAAGGTAGACCAGAGGTTTACCTGAGTCAGTTCGAGGTTAATCATCGAACAAAAACATTTTATTTGAGAGTTTGATCCTGGCTCAGGATGAACGCTGGCGGCGTGCCTAACACATGCAAGTCGAACGGGAACATGACGCTACGGAGACTTCGGTCAAAGTTTGTTGTGTTTTAGTGGCGGACGGGTGAGTAAC
>JAILPG010000204.1 GCA_024699595.1 Lachnospiraceae bacterium
TGAATGATCACAGAGAAGATCTGCAGGCAGATCCGGGTTAAAGAAACAGACCAATATAAAGGACAGAAAATATATGAAGGAATTACAATACCCCTTTGACAGTCAGTACATCATAAAGAAGAAAAAATCAATAAAGAGAGAATTGCTGTCATCGGATAAGAAGTTCATAGAAAAAAAGATAGCTGTTTTGGGAGGCTCCACTACTCATGACATCATAAACATAACGGATCTGTTCCTGCTTGATCAGGGAATAAAGGCAGAATTTTATGAGAGCGAATATGCCAAGTTCTGGGAAGACGTGATGTTTGACAACGAAGAGCTTGTAGCATTTAAGCCGGATGTTGTGTATATACATACAAGCAACAGAAACATCAGAAACTACCCTGTCATGGGCATGTCAAAGGAGGATGTGGATTCCTGTCTTAACGCAGATTATGAGTACTTTTTGAAGCTTTGGGAGAAGATAAGGGATACCTATCACTGCCCGATCATTCAGAATAACTTTGAATATCCGTATTACAGACTGTTGGGTAATGCAGACGCTACGGATATCCACGGAAAGGTACGCTATATAAATACGCTTAACCAAAAGTTTGCGGATTATACAGAGCAGAATAAAGACTTCTTTATCCAGGATATCAATTATCTGTCTGCCTGTTACGGACTGGATGTATGGTCGGATCCCCTTTACTGGCATATGTACAAATATGCCCTGGCAATAGAGGCTATTCCCACACTCTGCTTTAATCTTAGCAACATCATCAAATCCATATACGGAAAGAATAAAAAGTCGCTGGTGCTTGATCTTGATAATACCCTCTGGGGCGGCATTATCGGCGATGACGGAGTGGAAAATATAGAGATAGGTCAGGAGACCTCAATGGGTCAGGTATATTCGGAGTTCCAGTCCTATATTAAGGAACAGAAGGACATAGGAGTCATCTTAAATATCGCTTCCAAGAATGAACCGGAAAATGCGCTTGCGGGGCTCAATCATCCTGACAGCGTTCTCACACCCGATGATTTTATCGATATCAAGGCAAACTGGGATCCAAAGAGCAAGAATGTCGAGGAGATCGCAAGAGAACTAAATCTGTTACCCGAATCCTTTGTATTTGTGGATGACAATCCGGCCGAAAGGGAGATAGTTGAAAAGAACCTGGGCGTGGCAGCACCTGATATCGGAAGCGTTGAAAACTATGTAAGGATCCTCGATCATTCCGGCTTTTTTGAAGTAACAAATCTTTCTGCTGATGATGCAAAAAGAAACGAGATGTACAAGGAAAACATGGAGAGGATGAAGCTTGAACAGAGCTTTTCCGATTACGGCGATTATTTACGAAGCCTTGAGATGAAGGGAACAATCAAAGGCTTTGAACCGATATATCTTGACAGGATAGCCCAGCTTACAAATAAGAGCAATCAGTTCAACCTGACCACCAAGAGATATACAAGAGCGGAGATCGAAGAGGTTTCCGATTCGACCGAATATATAGATCTCTATGGAAGGCTTGTGGATAAATTCGGGGATAACGGAGTGGTATCCGTAGTGATAGGGCATATCGACGGTGATATCCTCAACATGGATCTGTGGCTTATGAGCTGCAGGGTGTTAAAGAGAGACATGGAATATGCCATGATGGATGAGCTTGTGTCGCAGGCACGTGCAAAAGGCATAAAGACGATAAAGGGATATTTCTATCCCACTGCAAAGAATAAGATGGTGACGGAATTCTATAAGTTAATGGGCTTTGATAAGATCTCCGAAGACGCAGAAGGAAACACCGTCTGGGAATTTAAGGTAACAGACGGTTACACTGATCAGAACAGATATATCAAAGTAAATGAGTGACCTGAAAGCCCGGTTTCTCAGGACAGCACTGTCATTTCCGGTTTTTCTTTGCAATAAGCACGGCCGTGGATCTTGAGCCAAGCGTGATGCTTCCCTGATCAGTAAGCTTAACATCCTTCTTTGCAGGTGCATCCTGATAGGCCTCAGCAGCAAGGAACCATGCAAAGCCGTCAGGAATCTGAGGCAGATTAAAGCAGTGCTCCTCCCAGTGAGCATTTACAGCCACATATATGAAGCAGTCTTCCTTTGTACCGTATTTTACATGATCTTCGGCAAACATATATGCAAATACCAGAGACGGTGAGCTCTGGTCAAGATCCCAGGCGTTTGTTCCGTGGAAGGAAAGCTCGGGATAACCCGTGCCGTTATTTCCGTTATCAAAGTACCCTGTCCGAAGAACCGGATGTTCATTTCTGATGCTTATAAGCTTTTTAACATATGAAAACAGATCTTTGTTCTTATTAAGAAGGCTCCAGTCAAGCCATGATATCTCACTGTCCTGACAATAGGCGTTGTTGTTGCCCCACTGGGTATTTGCAAACTCATCACCGGAAAGAAGCATCGGGATGCCTCTGCTTGTAAAGAGGATCGTGAGCATGTTCTTCATCTGGCGGTACCTAAGAGAGAGGATACCGGGGTCATCAGTATCTCCCTCTGCCCCGCAGTTCCAGCTTTCATTGTCATTTGATCCGTCCCTGTTATCCTCGCCGTTATCATAATTGTGCTTTTCGTTGTAGCTTACAAGGTCGTACAGGGTAAAGCCGTCGTGGCAGGTTATGAAGTTGACTGAAAAACACGAGCCTCTTGAGCCGTACATATCCTCGGATCCGCGTATCCTCCAGAACAGTTCCGGTCCGCATCCGCCCTCGCCCTTTATAAACTTTCTTAAGCAGTCTCTGTATTTTCCGTTCCATTCATACCATCTGCCCCATGAAGGGAAGCTTCCCACCTGATAGAGTCCGCCTGCATCCCAGGCCTCGGCGATCAGAAGGCTCCTTCCGAGTACCGCATCATGGGAAATACTATCAAGAAGCGGCGGGTTCATCATAGGAGCTCCGTTTTCGTCTCTTGTCAGTATCGAAGCAAGATCGAACCTGAAGCCGTCAACATGGTAAGCAGTCACCCAGTATCTTAGGCAGTCGATCACCATGTTCCTGACAACCGGGTTGTTGCAGTTCATGGTATTTCCACAGCCGCTGAAATTGTAGTAGTATCCTTCGGGTGTCAGCAGATAGTAGGTGCGGTTGTCGATCCCTCTGTATGATATGTAGGGTCCGTTCTCGTTGCCTTCTGCGGTATGGTTGAATACGACGTCAAGGATCACCTCTATGCCGTTTTTGTGAAGGGTCCTTACAAGGTTCTTAAACTCATCCGCCTGCATGCCAAAGCGTGCGGATGCAGCATAGCCTGCCTTTGGGGCAAAGAAGGCTACCGTTGAATAGCCCCAGTAATTAAAAAGAGTTTTGTCGTTTACGACTCTTGAGTTTTCAAATTCATCAAATTCAAATACGGGAAGCAGCTCTAAGCAGTTAACGCCAAGCTCCTTAAGATAGGGGATCTTATCGATGATGCCGTTATAGGTACCCTTATGCCTTACGCCGCTGTTTTCATTTCTGGTAAAAGATCTTACATGCATTTCATAGATGGTAAGATCGGAAGATCTGTATTCAAGCGGCTTGTCGCCTTCCCAGTCATAATCCTCGGCTATTATCTGTCCTCTGTACTGGAAGGGTGCGAAGGGATCATGCTCCCTGCCCCATACACAGCGGCCCGATACGGACTTTGCATAGGGATCAAGGAGTACTCTGTTCTTATCAAATAAAAGACCGCGCCCCGGATCATAGGGACCGTCGAATTTATAACCGTATTCGGTGGTTTCCGTATTTATGTCATATACCATCATCGTATATACATCTCCTATACGGAACTCATCGGGAAACGGGATCTCTAAAAAGGGCTCATCCTGACCGTGATGATACAGTACAAGGGTACATCCGGTGGCCTCTTTGGAATAGATGCTGAAATTGACCGCTCCGCTGGCATCAAGAGTGGCTCCAAAGGGAAAAACCCTGCCTATGCGGTATTTATAGCCCTGAATCTCATTGGTGGGGAAGGTGTCTATCAGTCTCATGGGTATACCCTGTCCTTTCTGAAAATGCATTGGATACTACTCTGTCATTGTATCATATCAGTGGGCCTATTTGGCTAAATCTGAAAGAATTGCCAGATGACTGTTCATCAGATCGTTTGCCGGCAGTTTGACAAAGAGGTATCGCTCTAGTATAATCATCAGTGCTGATTACGATGATCAGTATATGTTCAGGCAATTGGAGAAATACTCAAGAGGCTGAAGAGGCGCCCCTGCTAAGGGTGTAGGTCGTTAACGCGGCGCGAGGGTTCAAATCCCTCTTTCTCCGTAAAAAAGCTCCCGGAAAGGGAGCTTTTTTGTGTCATTTGCCGATTGCATGAAATGGCGGTAGAATAGAGATAAGTTTGCCAGAGCAGAATTGAAGGTAACCATGGAAACAGGCACAGGTAAGACCAAACAGATAACCGGCAATCTGTTAGCATTTGTGATCCCTATTGTCATTATGACAGGGATCTGCTTTAAGTACGGATTCTATCCGTTTGGTGACAAATCCATACTGATGGCTGACATGAGGTACCAATTTGTCGATTACTACGGGTATCTCAAGCAGATCGTTTTTGGAAACGATGATATTTTCTATACTTTTTCAAAGACCTTCGGCGGGGACATGGCAGGGCTTTTGGCTTATTACTGCAATGCTCCTTTTGTTCTTCTGCTTGCATTTGTTCAAAACGCAGATCTTCCCGGTGCGATCCTCATCATTATGATCTTAATGTTAGGGTTTTCATCTCTTAACTTTAATATCCTGTTAAACCATACCTTCGGGGTGAGATGGGGATCCGTGATCTTTTCGGTAGCTTATGCCTTTATCGGCTATCTGATGGGGTATTTCAACTGCACCCAGTATTTCTTTAATATAATGCTCCTTCCTCTTATGGTCCTTGGCATCATAAAGACCATCAAAGAGAAACAGGTCAGCTTCTTATATATCCTGATACTTGCACTCTCAATCTTTTCCAATTATTACATAGGCTATATGGAGTGCCTGTTCTCGGCACTGTTCTTTGCATATTATTTCCTGTCTGAATACCAGTCTCTTGAAGAGATAAAAGAAAACGTAAGGACCGTCGTCATCTATGCATGTACCTCAGTACTCGGTGTACTGATATCTACGGTCAGCCTGTTATGTGCCGTTTTTTCCCTTCGGGGACAGAAGAACATACACAGCTTTATCCCGGCGCTTAACTTCAATGTGGCCGATTTTTTCTCCGGACTCTATACAGGTGCTTTTCACGGGAATGTATCGGACGGCCTGCCGCTTATCTATTGCGGAATCCTTTCGACTGCGCTTTCGATCCTGTATTTCTTTAATAAGAAGATAAAGACCAGGGAAAAAATATATGCAGCAGCAGTTCTGTTTATACTGCTTATGAGTTTCCTGATCGAAGGCTTTATGGTCATCTGGCACGGATTTGCCTATCCTATAGGCTTTCCGTACAGGAATTCATTCCTGTTTTCATTTTTCCTGATCTTTATCGCCTACAAGTGTTTCATTAACATTTTCGAGGGCGTGACTTTGCGTGATCTGATCATAGTATTCTCGATCTTTTTCCTGTATTCGGTCTATCTGATCCTAAGCAACAATGCATATGCCGGAAGGCATCAGATAATCTTTACCATGGTCCTGTTATGCGCTGTTCTTGTGACAGTCCGCTTCTGCAGGGAGGGAAAACAGTACATGATGCCGCTCATCATAGGCCTCTTGGTGATAGGATGCGCAGATGCCGGTCTGAACGCATATTATTCCATAGGATCATATTTCCCGGAGCTCTACAGTTCGGATGACAATGATCTTGCAAAATTTCAGGATTATGTCACGGAAACAGAGGATCTTCTTTCAATGATCGATGAACACGATCAGGGACTTTTCAGGATCGAAAAGCTCTACAGAAGGTCCAACAATGATGCTATGCTGTTTGGATACAACGGACTGTCCCATTTCAGTTCCTGCGAGACAAGGGAGCCAAAGGCCTTCTTAGGTACTCTGGGGTTCAGGGATAATGACAACTGGGCCTATTACGGGGTCGGGAGTACCACCTTTGCCGATTCATTCATGGGTGTTAAATACCTGCTCTCACAGTTTGACAGTACCGCAAAGCCCTATCCCGGGGCCGGAAATGCCCACGATAAATATATATATGAGAATCCCTATGCACTGGGCTTTGGCTTTGTAATGGGAAGTGATGCGGACAGGCTCTCCCTTAAGCACAGCGGTGATCTGTTTGAATATCAGAATGATATAGCGGGATCATTTTATCCGGCTGACCATAAGAACAGACAGAAGATATTCAGGCCGGTAAAGAACGTAAAGATGAGGCTTGAAAACGTAAAGAGACAGTACGGTCATTTTACCAGGGTAAACAGCGACAGGGATGCCTATGTGGAATTCAGCTTTACCGCGGAAAACGGTGATTTTATCTACATGCATCTTGATGCGGACTCCACCCAGAACACAAGGACTGTGATCAACGATCTTGAAAAGGAGCCCTATTTTACCGAGTACGGCTGGTCAGTAAGAGAGGTCGGATATTACGAGCCCGGAGAGAGGGTCAATGTAAGGCTGTATCTTGAACAGGACGAGATCACCCTGTACGATCAGGTCTTTTACTATGAGGACATCACGGCTCTGTCACAATGGTATGAAGAGGCCATGTCTTCGCCTGTAAGTACCGAAAAGATCAAAAGCTCACATCTTGCGGGATCGGCAGATGTGTCTATGGATGAAGGTTTTCTGGTCTTCTCCATACCCTATGATGAGTGCTGGAAGGTATACCTTGACGGGGAGAAAAAAGAGACCGTCAAGATTATGGACGGTCTGCTTGCAGTAAGGATAACAGGCGGCAAACATACATTTGAACTCAAATACATGCCCAAGGGCATAGTCGTTGGAACTCCGGTCTCTGTGCTTGCTCTTCTTGTAACGGTCATTCTGTTTGTGACCGAAAGAAGAAAGAAGACTGTGCCCGGACCTAAAAAAGACGATCCGATAGATCAGCCCAATTTGTAAATAAATACCCCGTATGCTATACTTTCTATGTTTTATGATGACAGATATGGCCTATAAGATAGTATGAAAAACAACGGGCAGGAAATACATGGAGCGTACCAGGATGGAAAAATACGATGATTACAAACTGTCGATAGTGGTTCCCGTATATAACGAGGAAAACGGAATAGAGCCGTTCCTTGAGAGAACCGAGAAGGTAATGGAAGAGCTTTCGTGTGATTACGAGATCATCTTCAGCCTCGATCCTTCTACCGACGATACTTATGAAGTGATCAAGCGCAACATGAAGCGCAATAAGAATATCAAGCTCATCACCATGAGCAGGAGATTCCGCCAGGCAGCAGCCACAATGGCAGGAGTATTAAACTGCGAAGGTGATATCTGCGTGGTAATAGATGTTGATCTGCAGGATCCTCCGGAGGTTATACCGGAGCTTGTGGAAAAATGGAAGGAAGGCTACGATGTGGTCTATGCCCAGAGGATCGACAGACAGGGCGAGACAAAGATCAGAAAGCTTATCGATCTTACGGCCTACAGGGTCATCAATTTCTTATCATCAGTTGAGATCCCTGTTGATACGGCTGACTTCAGGCTCATAAACCGAAAGGTCATAGAAGAACTCAGAAAGATGCCTGAGACTAACATGTTCTTCAGGGGAATGGTTTCCTATATCGGATTTAAGCAGACTGCCGTGAGATATCACAGGGAGGCGAGAGCCGAGGATGAGAGCAAGTATAACCGCCTGTGGGGCGAGTTCAGGATGGGCTTTCACGGAATATTCTGCTTTTCGTCAAAGCCTCTTGAATATGTGACTTTCCTCGGAGCATTTATTACCGGAATAGGCACGCTCCTTTCTCTTATCTGGTTCATACAGAAGAAGATCCTAAAGGCAAAGGAAACGATAGTATCCGGAACAGCAGCGCTTATATGGTTCATCGGCGGGATCCAGGTCTTTGTATCGGGCCTTTTGGGCGAATATGTGACCAGGATTTATGATGACGTAAAAGGCAGACAGAGATTTATCATAGATGAGTTTGACAAGAATGAATAATGAAAAAAAGAAGGGTTTCTGGACCTTAAGGTATACGGTGATCAATGTCACCTATTTCATGGTTTTCTGCGGCATACACGCGTATGCCTCGGTCTTCCTTCTCGACAAGGGCTTTACAAACACGATGATAGGAGTGATCTTGGCCCTTGCAAATATTCTTTCGGTCATATTTCAGCCCATTATTGCCGGACTCATTGACAAACAGGGTGTACTGACCAACCGGAATGTATCAATGGCTTCCACCGCATTTCTTATCGCCGGTTCTCTGATACTGCTTATTACGGATAATAATAAGCCGGTCATATTCTTTGTTTTTGCGCTTATTTACATGATCCAGATGATCTACCAGCCGGTTCTTACAGCCATGAACTTTGAATATGCGGAAGCCGGCTGTGACATATACTATGGACTTGCAAGGGGACTCGGCTCTGCCGGATTTGCCCTTGCTTCTTTTATTCTTGGAAAAACAGTCGGCAGATACGGAGTGAGGGTGATAATGATAATTGACATTATTGTGCTCATCGTAGCATTTGCAGTTTTATACTGTTTTAAAAAGCCCGTATCCCCGCAAATAGAGGAGACCGTCAGTAACAAAGATCCTTCGGACAATATAGATTCTGATACAGGAAACGAAGAGGCTCATAACAATCTTATAGATTTTATAAAGACTTATCCCATGTTCATGCTGTTTGTGGCAGGGGCTGTGTGCTTCTTTTTTGGACATAATGCCCTGAATGATTATCTCATTCAGATCATAAAACCGATCGGCGGAAATGAATCGAACATGGGGACAGCTATTTTCATAGCGTCACTCATAGAGCTTCCGACAATGGCTCTTATAGGAAAAGTCTTAAAAAAAGTATCCTGCAGCAGACTCTTATTATTCTCGGGGATCGCTTTTGTGATAAAGACTTCTCTTATGTTTATTGCGGATAATATGGTTACCGTATATATAAGCCAGGCGATGCAGATGTTTGCCTATGCTGTTTTTACACCCGTAGCGGCTTATTATGTGAATGAGACCATGAAGAAGTACGACCAGGTCAAGGGACAGGCGTATGTGAACTGTTCGGTCACTCTGGGCGGTGTTTTTTCGGGACTTGTCTGCGGGAGGATACTTGATGTTTCAGGGCCAAAGACCATGCTTCTCGTAAGTATTGCCGTTACATGTGCGGGACTGCTCATTGCTGTCTTTGCACTTAAGGGAGAGCTGAAAGCATCTCCGGAAAAATCAAATCTGTAAAGGTCTTTTTAATATGGATCAGATCAAAGCCTTAAAGGACGGTAACATACAATTCGACAGAACTACTCTTAAGATCATAGCCATTGTGTCAATGGTGATAGACCATGTTGCCTGGGGGTTTGTGGATTTTTATTCGCCCCTTGGCCAGTTCATGCATCTGCTTGGCAGATTTACTATCCCCATAATGAGCTTCTTTGTGGCAGAGGGATTTAAAAAGACCCATGACCTTAAGCAGTACATATACAGGATGGCAGCAGGCGCGGCCATATCGATCATTCCGTTCTATTTGTTTTTCGGTGAAGAGTACGGGTACAGGCAGAATATCATTTTTGACTATCTGCTTGGCCTTCTGATGCTTACGATCCTTGAAAAGAGCAGATTTAAGAAATGGCAGAAAGCGGCTTTGGTTACGGTTCTGTTTGTTATCTCGGCTACGGTCGGAGGCTGGATAATAACGCCCTCCTGCTTTATCTTAGCTTTCTACTATGGAAGGACCTTTAAGGAAAAGGCCAAATGGGTCATCATATCGACTCTGGCAACGGTCACATTTATCGTATCATCGACGCTGCTTAATTATGTCTATCATTTTTCACATTACGACTGGGTATGGTGGGACAAGCTGTATATGTTAGGCTTTATGCTTGCTCTGCCTGTTCTGTACCGGTATAACGGTGAAAACGGAACCGGAAAGCCCGGCAACAAGTTTTTCTATCTGTTCTATCCATGTCATTTCATGGTACTGTTTTCTCTCAAATGGGTAGTAAATAACAGGGGAGATGTGTATTCGATCTATATCGGGATACATCTTGCCGTGGTGATCATTTCTCTGATAATGCTTGAAAGAGTCATGCGTTTCAGACCCACAAAGGGACAGAATGCCATCAGCTTTTTCTTAGTCTCTGCAGCGATCTACAGCATGGGATTTATTATAGAGATACTTGCCTCCAGCGCAGAGGGGTACTTCCTTGCATGTATCGTCCAGTATTTCGGCGAGTACATGCTGTTCATAGCAGTGCTTGCCTTTGTGTCGGAGTGCTGCCTTATCGGGCTTCCAAGATTTGTATATTTACTGCATATCGTTGCTTCGATATGCCTTATGTATGCACTTATCACGACCAGAAAGACAGGCTTCTTCTACACCTATATCGGCGTCAACAATGATTTTGCGATAGACAGACCCGAGCTGGTACACGGCCCCGGATTTTTCCTGTCGTTTTCTTATTTTATTATCGTCTGTCTTGAGGTCATAGGGTTTGGCATATATATCTTCCGAAACGGTTCTTCCATAGAAAAGAAGAGGATGAGACTTATATTATGGGCCATGGCTTTTTGCTGGATCCCTTACGGGATAACCGCCACGGGCATTACCGGAGGTTTTGAGATACCGGCAGTCGGGCTGCTTGTTGCGGGGATCCTATTATATAGAAGCTTCTTTGTATACGGAATGCTTGATTCCGTTGCGCTTGCCAGCGAGAATGCGCTCGACAGGGCTCACGAGGGGATAATAGTAATAGACGACAGGCATCATGTCAGCTTTCACAACAGTATCGTCGACAGGATAATAGGGGATATTCCTCATGGGACGGATGTGTTCAATAATCCGACCTTAAAGAGCATCCTTGACAGGGATACAAAGCAGATCTCGGCAAATGACCGTATTTACGATATACAGGTGGATGAGCTGAAGGCCAATAAATACACGCAAGGATACATGGTATGGTTCATAGATGTTACCGAGCATATGAAGATCCTAAGCCAGATCGAGGAGATGGCTAGGCGGGATGTTCTTACGGGTCTTTATAACAGAAGCTATTTCAAGGATATAGTAAATGATGATGTGAAAAAGGGAAAAAGAGGTACTTTCTTCATGATGGATATGGACAACTTCAAGGGTGTCAATGACAGGTACGGCCATCAGAGAGGCGACCAGGTATTAAAGAATCTGGCCACAATACTCTCGGAATATCCTGAGGAGGAAATGTATGCCTGCCGTGTGGGCGGAGATGAATTCTGCGTGTACCTCAGAAATATCACTGACATAAAGTACATTACGGAGATCATAAAGAACATCACAGACCGGTTCAAACACTTATTCCGTGAGGAAGATGACAGAAAATGCAGCGTATCCATAGGAGCGGTCATTAATAATGATCCGGATAGCATCTATGACTGCTCTACAATGTATGCCATGGCTGACAAAAAGCTCTATGAGGCAAAAAAAGCCGGCAAGGATACGTACAGGATATAGGATGAAATGGGAGTATGATCAATATAAAAGAACATAAGAGAATACCGTCCCGGCTGTCTGTGATCCTTACTGTATCGGTCCTTCTTTTTTCATGTTGTATTTTTGGCTGTTCAAAAAAAGATAAATACAGGGAAGCGGAGGTCCTTATCTCTGATCCGGAAAAAGCGGCTGCTTTAATGGAGGTAAAAAAGAATCCATGTTCCGATCTGTCGATCCCGACTCAGATAACAAAGATCGACGATACCTATTTTATAGTGGACTGCTATCACAACCAGATCATATATAATGATAATCTTGAGGATCCCTTAAGTGAATGGATGGTAATGACCGATGAGATGGTCATGGGACATACAATAGCAAGTGACGGACAGGTATATCTTGTGGATGATACCGAAAACGAACGCATAATGGTATTTGAAAAAACAGAGGATCCGGATCCGAAATTTGTTTTCACCAGGCAGTTTGGCGGGATCACGGGAAGACCGCATTTCATTGAATACTACGAAAGCTCTGAAACCTTTTATGCATGGTGCTCCATAAGCGGGCAGATGTATCTTATTAAAAATGACGGGACAAATGTATACATTTCTGACATTAAGGAAATCCCGGAGCTTGATGAGATTTATGTAAGGTCCTTTACGATAATCGATGACGGCATTTATTTCGTGTCCGGAAACGGGTTTATCATACGGGCTGATCTCGATTCATTTAAAGTTACGGACAGATATCCCGTTCCGTCTGAGATTGCGGGCATGGTGCAGTTAACAAAGATAGATGACATGTATTATATCACCGTATCCACGGATGATTCATGGAATCAGGACTATGCAACGATCATAAGATGTGATTCGCTTGATAAGCTTTCTGAGCATGAATATGAAGATGTGTATGAAAACTTCATCGGCGGAGGGACACCTTATTATATAACGTATTTTGACGGTGCTTATTACATGGCAGAGCATCGTATCCCCGGCCATTCGATCTGGAGATTTACGGTCACAGATGGAAGGATAAGTGCAGAGACAGTTTACTGACTATTTTAGTGTTAAACCGGTTACTAGATGATGTGGCACAGAACCCCTGTATGTAATAGATATAGTGGGTTCTATTTTTTTCTGAAATTTTATAATAAAGTCTATTGACTTACCAATATTTGAGTGGTATTATAAGCAAGCTGTCCTTGAAAAACAGCATTTAACGTACATTGACAATTAAACAGTATAAACCATTTTCTGAAAGAGACGGTAGACGGAACATTCGTGTTCTGTTTACAAAAGTCAATTCCAAAAAACAGTAAATCATGAAGGAGAAATCCTTCAGGGATCTTTTGATCCCAAAGGTAGACCAGAGGTTTACCTGAGCAAGCTCGAGGTTAAGCATCGAAGATGCGCTCGAGTACAAACATTTTATTTGAGAGTTTGATCCTGGCTCAGGATGAACGCTGGCGGCGTGCCTAACACATGCAAGTCGAACGGGAACATGACGCTACGGAGACTTCGGTCAAAGTTTGTTGTGTTTTAGTGGCGGACGGGTGAGTAAC
>JAILPG010000207.1 GCA_024699595.1 Lachnospiraceae bacterium
TGTGTTCAAAACTCTTCCTTCGAAGAGTAATGATATTTTTTTCGATTTTTCCTATCATTATATTATTAGCGTGATGGCTTTTTGTCAATATCCTATCATCTGTTTTTGCCCGCAAAAATCCCTGCCCCGGCATTCGCCAAAGCAGGGATAGGATCTTTAAGCTTTATTTAACTACGGCAAACTCCTATAACTCCGCTCTTACTTTTTCAATCAGGGTAATATCTGCCGGAAGCCATTCAACACTACCAATGGTTTCCTTATCAAGCCATTTAGCCGCTTCATGTTCTTTCAATTTCAGATCTCCCTTAACCAGTTCACACCAGAAACAATCCATCGACAAATGAAAAGTCGGATAATCATATTCGATCGTATCGATCAAATCCCCAACAACTATTTCGGTATCCAGCTCCTCCATGATCTCTCTTTTCAAAGCCTGTTGGGGTGTCTCTCCCTCTTCGATCTTTCCTCCGGGAAACTCCCAACCATCCTTGTATTCTCCATATCCTCGCTGCGTCGCAAATATCTTGTTTCCTTCTCTGATAACAGCCGCTACTACTCTAATACTTTTCATACTGCCTCCTCCACATAATAGCTTTCCAGGTATTTTAGTATATCCTCTCTGACGCTATGATGCATTCTCATGGTGACTTTTGTGATATCCCGGTTTTTCCCGTTATTATCCATCTTTTTATCACCTGTCACACCGATAACATCGAAAGTTCCCATATAATAAAATCTCGACTCAGCATCGCTTTTTTTGACCAGAAGATGTTTCCGTTCCGCCCCCGTAACATCTTTCATATAGCCGCTTTCCGGCCCTTTTCCGATCTGTGAATCCCAGCGAAATGTTGTGCTGTCTACAAATGAATCTGCGTAATCCGGTTTGCCCTCCGCATACTGCATATCTTCATTTTCTGCCTCTGCTTTATGATAAGTAATGAAGATAAAGACATCATCATCTATGCGCTTCATTCCATACATTGTAGAGGACAGATCCCTTCCGCAATTCATGATCAGGCTGACATCCCGTCTTGAATACTTCTCGTAGAGAACGAACGGAGAATTTGAATCAAACCTTCCATCATACTTTTCTCTATATCGCGCAAGTCCTACCGATACGATATCGTTAATCTGCCGACAAAACTCATCATGTCGCAAACGCGAAGCGTAACTGCTCATCCGCCTGATCAGTTCACTGTCATGTTCTTCAAGGATACTGATCTGCTTGTATTTTTGATACTCTTCCTCCTTACTAACAAAGCGTCCTTCCAGAACCTGAACGGCATTTTCAAGAGAATTCTTCCCAAACAAAGAATCCGCAGACATTTTCATTTCTTCCGAGAGTTCCGACAAGGATATCTGATCACAGGAAAGCAATCGTTTCAATATTTCAAGTTCATAAGGACGAACACCACTTATGATCGTCTTGGACAAATACTCCAAAGTTATCTTCTCCGTCTCACTCATTCTCTCCTGATAGGAATCCTTTTCAACTTTAAGCAGGAATTCATAATATGTTTTATACTCCTGAACGATAAGAAGCGGATCAACCTCTCCATTCTCATAGAAATCCAGCAAATACGGAATCCGTCCCAGTCTGTTCTTCAGGTTCGCATAGCTCTCCCGAATGATAGCTTTTATCCCCTTCATCCTGTCGATGGATTGGAATATTCTTTCTTTCGCAATAGAATCAAAATGAACCGTAGACGCACCGGGGATGACATTATTCCCGCTTATTACATATTTTCGGATATTATCCTTATTGAACGTCCTATCACCTGACAGCGCGATCGGGATCATGAAATTGTTATTATAGTTTCCGATAAAATCCAGTATTACAACGTACTCTTTTCCCTCAGCTTTACGCAAGCCTCTTCCCAACTGCTGTATAAAGATGATCGGTGACTGCGTCGGACGCAGCATGATCACCTGATTTACCTCTACGATATCCACACCTTCATTCAAAATATCCCTCGAGAATATATAGTCGAGCGGTTCCATTTCTCCATTGATCACTCTTTCATCGTCTTCATCTACAGCAAGACGTTCAAAAGCCAATTCCCGTTCTTCTTCCGATGCACTTCCGTCCAATTCAATGGTTCTGTATTTCTTTCCCGTCTCCGGATTGATCATCCGGTTAAACTTATCCGATAATTCCTTGGCCACCTTAACATAGCTGCAGAATACAAGTCCCTTCACCCGATCACCGCTATAACCATAATACTGTGCCTGCTCTGCCACATGTCTGACTCTCTCATCTGATGTAAGCAAAGAAAAGTCCTGATCGCTAAGACTTCCGGAATCTACATCATCACCGATCATAGATATATCCGTTATACCAAAATAGTGAAAAGGACATAGCAATTTATCTTGCATGGCCTGCTGCAGCCTGATCTCTCCCGCAATATTGTAATGAAACAGTTCATATACATTGCGACCTTCTATATGGTCATCTCTTTTGTCTGGAGTCGCCGTCATACCCAGCCAAAGATCCGGCTGAAAATAGTTCATTATCCTTTGATAAGAATTCGCTACACTATGATGCGTTTCATCAAGGATTATGCAGGAAAACTGCATTGGATCAAACAGCTTCAGATTTTCTTCTCTGGAGAGTGTTTGTACCGTTGCAAAAACAAAATCTTTATCCTTATTTTCTTCTATGGTGTTTCCGCCATAGATCAATCCCATGGAAACCAAATAGGAAAAGACTTTCTCATAGGATCTTTTTGTTTGTTTTGCCAATTGGTTTCTATGGACCAGAAAAAGCACTTTCTTAAATCCAAGCTCACGCATTGCAAATGCTGATGCATATGTTTTTCCCGTTCCCGTTGCCGAGATCAGAAGTGCACGATCTTCTCCGGAATCGATTATTTTCTTCAGTCCGGCAATAAAGGAAAGCTGCATGCTGTTTGGTTGAAGTTTGAACTTCTCAAGAGAAACAACTTCTTCTTTCTTAGCTATCTCTTTTTGGTGCTTTATGATCTCATATTTTTTTCTATATTCATCTATAAAAGCATCGTATGACCTGCTGAATTTGCTATCCCACAGCAGTTGAAACTCTTCAACAATCTGCTGTGCAACAATTCCGTTTTCCGTAGAGACAAGCTTCGTATTCCATTCTTTGTTGGATGTAAGCGCCCCCTGAGTGATATTCGAGCTGCCAATTATGATTCTGTAGATATCATTCTTTTTGAATATGTACCCTTTTGTGTGAAAACCCTCACCGGATTTTTCAACATCATACATGCGTATCGTAATATTAGAAAGACCATTCAGTGTCTCTAATGCTTTTGGTTCACTAAAATTCAGATAGTTTGTGGTCAGAATTTCCCCGGTAATTCCCCTTTTTTCAAGTTCCTGCAGCGTCTGGAGAAGCGGGGTCACACCACTCAATGTTATAAATGCAACACTGATCTGAAAATGATCACATCGTAAAAGTTCCTCCTCAATTGAGGAGAGAACCTTTTTTCCTTCCTTATAGTCATTCGAGACAAAAGTCGGTCTCAAAGCGATCTCCGAAACAACCGTTCCGTCTATGTATGCCGTTTCAAGGCCTTTTTTCAGTTCTCCTATATCGCTCATGGAATCTTCGCTCCAATTATCAAGACACCGTATCAACAAGCCATAAAAAATGTTGTCAAAATACCTGATCATGTGATCATCCGAAATGGTATTTTATCACATCTGGAATCCCTTGTCTCCCTGTGATCACACCCCAAACGCCTCCGCGGCTTTTTCCGCTGTCTGTTTGCGTTTTTCCAGCGTCTTGCAAAACATCTCTTCGGCGGTCGGCGGGAAGGAGTCGTAGATTATGGCGGAGCCCACTTCCGTGATGCCGCCCTTGGTC
>JAILPG010000061.1 GCA_024699595.1 Lachnospiraceae bacterium
CACAGGCAGGTATTTCGCATTTTGAATTGCAAAAGTAAATTCAGATATGCGGAGCTTAGTCTCGCACACTAAGTCCGGATATCCTTTTAGCATACTCAAAATCCGGAAAAAACCGCTCTGTAGGAGCCATTATAGCAGAAAACAGAAATAAAACAAAGGAGAAAACGGACTTTAGTACCGCACTTTTGAAGAATTCAGCGTATGCGGAACTAAATTCCGCATTCAAGTGAATAAATCTTTAAAGGGAAATCTATGGACATTCTTGATCAACTCAATGAATCTCAAAAAGAGGCTGTAACAACAACTGAAGGATATGTGCGTGTTATTGCAGGAGCAGGGAGCGGAAAGACCCGGGCGCTTTCATCCCGCTTTGCATATCTTGTTAACGGACTCGGTATCATGCCGGGTCATATTTTATGTGTTACTTTTACCAATAAATCGGCAAATGAGATGCGACAGAGGATACACAGCATAACCGGGGACAATGATACGGGTTATATTAATACATTCCACGGCTTCTGCGTATCTGTACTACAGGAAGACTCTCATGCTGTGCAGTACCCTAAGAGCTTTCTTGTTCTCGATAATTCCGACATTGATGATATGCTAAAGATCATTTATGAAGAGCGGGGACTGTCATTAAGAGATAAGACATTCCGCTCAGCGCGGGATATGTTTGAAGTAAGGAAAACAAAGGACGAGCCGGATTATTACATAAAAATGATGTCCTTGCCTCTTGAGGAGCTCAAAGAAAAATATGACGCTGCTGATACTATCCAGGATATCCTTTTTTATGGCTATCTTTATCAGGAACGCAAGTGCTTTGGATTTGACTACAATGATCTTATAAAAGTGGTATTGTACATTTTTGAGGCGTATCCCGAGATTAGACTCAAATGGCAGAAACGTCTTGAATACATAATGATCGACGAGTTTCAGGATATTGACGGCATTCAGTATAAACTCATGGAGGTTTTGGCAGACTACCACAAGAATCTTTTTGTAGTCGGAGATCCCGATCAGACCATATATACATGGAGAGGGGCAGATGTAGGTTATCTGCTTGATTTTGACAGGAAATATCCGAATGTTAAGACGATCATGATGAATGAGAATTACAGATCCACGCCACATATACTTGAGGCAGTCAATTCACTCATCGATAAAAATGTATACAGGATAAAGAAGGATCTTGTGCCGACTCTTCCTTTCGGAGAAAGTGTCATATGCCATCTGGCAAAGGATACAGCTAAAGAGGCGGATTGGATCACCGGTGAAATCCTTGTTCTTAAGGGGCAGGGAGTTGCGTATAGAGATATGACGATTCTCTACAGGGCGCATTACGTGACCCGGACAATAGAAGAAGGACTTATGAAGGAGAAAATCCCGTACACCATCTATTCCGGTGAACAGTTCTTCGAAAGGGCGGAAATAAAGGACGTTTTGTGTTATCTCAGAATGATTGTGTACAGGGATGATATCTCTTTCAGACGGGTTGTGAACGTCCCTAAAAGAAACATCGGAAAACGTCGCATCCGTTTTCTGGAGGAATACGCTGGAAACAAAGGATGTTCACTATACATGGCATTGTACGAGAACCTTGATCATGAACTGATAAAGAGCACGAAGGCGACAGAATTCATAGATCTTATAGAAGGGTTTTCACAAAAATACGAAGAGATTACTGTTTCAGAGGTTCTGGCCGGGATATTGGGTGATAGCGGGTATGAAACCATGCTTAGGACAGAAGGTGCACAGGACAGGCTTGATAATCTTGCAGAACTGAAACAATCCGTGCTTGAGTATGAGACGACATGCGGAGAGGAGGTGGGACTTGAGGATTATCTTAAGCATATAGCACTGTTTACCAATGCAGATTCAGATGCGGGAAAGGATGATAAGGTCAAACTTATGACAGTTCACGCTGCCAAAGGTCTGGAGTTTCCTTATGTATTCCTATGCGGTATGAACGAAGGAATTTTCCCCTCTAGAAAGGTCCATACCCTTGAGGGAATGGAAGAGGAACGACGCCTTGCTTTTGTTGCAATGACTAGAGCCCAAAAGCGCCTGTTTGTCTCAGAAGCTGGAGGAATAACATATGAAGGTATCCCAAGATACCCGTCAAGATTTATATTGGATATTGATCAGAACCTTATAGAGTTTACGGAAAAACCGGATGAATCCTTGATAGCAGCAGCAAGAAGATATTCTGAGAATCAGGGCAGGTATCTTAAGGTTGCTGCAAAGCTTGATCTCCTAGAAAAAGGACAGAGGGTTGAACACGCTATACTCGGATCCGGAACAGTCATTGATATCAATACGAATGACGAAAGTTATCTTATCCTGTTTGACAATATGGAGACACCCAGACAGATATCTATGAAAGTCAGGCTTAAGGAAATCGACTGATTGGATGAAAAGATTGGAATACATTCAATGAAAGGATAGAACATGCCACAGATAAGCGACAGAGTACAGACATTTACGGATTCGGTCATCCGCAGGATGACAAGGATCAGCAACAGATACAATGCGATAAATCTTTCCCAGGGATTTCCTGATTTCGATCCTCCGAAAGAACTGACGGATGCATTGGTAAAGGCGGCTGAAAAAGGGCCCCATCAGTATTCGATAACGTTCGGAGCAGCAGGCTTCAGACAGGCACTTGCAAATAAACAGGAAAGATTCACTGGAAGAAAGATAGATCCGGAAAGTGAGATCGTGGTCACCTGCGGCAGTACCGAAGCGATGATCTGTGCCATGATGACTATATGCAACCCCGGTGACAAAGTCATGGTATTCTCACCATTTTACGAAAACTACGGAGCCGATGCGATCCTTTCGGGTGCTGATCCGATATATATACCGCTCGTACCACCTGAGTATGATTTTGACATAAATCTTGTTGAAAAAGGCTTTAAGGAGGGCGCAAAGGCGATAATCGTATGTAATCCCTCAAATCCGTGCGGCAAGGTCTTTACAAAGGACGAGCTGACAGCGATAGGAGAGCTTGCGGTAAGGTATGATGCGTATGTCGTAACAGATGAGGTTTATGAACATCTTGTCTATGCTCCGTATAAGCATACGTACATGTCGGCACTTTCGGGAATGTTTGATCATACCGTTACGTGTAACTCATTATCCAAGACCTTTTCCATTACGGGATGGAGGCTCGGATATATCATAGGCCCCGCACCGTTTATCGAAGCCGCGAGAAAAGTCCATGATTTTCTTACGGTGGGAGCTGCCGCTCCTTTGCAGGAAGCCGCAACGGCCGGGCTTCTTCTTGGCGATGAATACTATGTAGGACTAAACAGACTGTATACAGATAAGAGGGACCATATTCTCGAAGGCCTTGACAGAATAGGATTGAAACACAATGTACCGCAGGGCACATACTTTGTAATGATCGACATTCAGGAGTTTCTTGATAAGCCTGAGTTTAGAGGATGGTCCGATCTTGAGTTCTGTGAATGGATGATAAAGGAGATAGGAGTAGCCGCGGTTCCGGGATCGAGCTTCTTTAAGGAGGATATAAACCGATACATACGGATCCACTTTGCAAGAGGCGAGGAGATACTGGACGAAGCGCTAAGGAGACTGGCAAAGCTGAAAGAGGTATGATGAATATAGAATTGAAACCGATAGCACGGGAAGATGTTGAAACAGTCTGGAATATGCAGGTTGAGGCTTTTTCTGACCTTCTTGAGAAGTATCAGGATCATGATATGAGTCCTGCAGCTGAAAGTATGGATAAGGTATTGGCGAGGTTTGAGCAGCCGTGGACTACATATTTTTTCATTATGGCAAATGATGAGAAAGTCGGAGTGATCCGAATTGTGGATAAGAAAGATGGCAGCAGGAAGCGCATATCTCCTATATGGATCATGAAGGAACACCGGAATAAAGGCTATGCGCAGCAGGCAATAATCGCAGCGGAGGAAAAATACGGAGCAGACCACTGGTGTCTGGATACGATATTACAGGAAAAAGGCAACCTTCATCTGTATGAGAAACTTGGCTATCATCAGACCGGCAGGATCGATAAGATAAACGATCGCATGGACATCGTATTTTACGAAAAAGATTAGCTATTCTAAGGGAGCGCAAGGTGTATAAAATGCGACCTATGCTAATCTATCAAGAATATGATGAGATTTCGAATATACTTTATGTTTACCGTATAAAGGTTAAGACGCTTTTGTTCCATAACAACCCTCAAAAGAAAGGGCTGTTCATTTGAACAGCCCATCAACTTCCACTTTAGCTGGATAGAATCCCTCACGGTAGGACTCACC
>JAILPG010000096.1 GCA_024699595.1 Lachnospiraceae bacterium
ATGAGAAGAAAAGGGGACAAAACACTTGATTATGATGAAAGGAATATTCAATGCCTTATTGTGAAAAAAAATTGGGAAACCATATCAGAGCATAGTCAGGTCATTATAGATGTTGAGTACAAATTAAAGCTGAGTAAAAGAAGCAAGACGCCATTCGTGGATTTTGTTGTGATAGATAAAAATGATCGAAGTATAGGATTGATTGAATTTAAGTATCAGGGGATAAGTATGGACCCGGATTCCTTAAATAGTCTGTCTGCGCATTATGAAGACTTTAAATCAATGATAATTGACGAAAGAACCAGGATAGTCACTGACGTTAAGAACCATGTAAACAGACTGGCTGATTATAATGTATTGAAAGACGACAAGATCAAAAGTTTTTTATGTACCTCCGATGGTGAGATCAAGTTGTGGTGCGGTTTCTTCTTCCTTGGCGATAAATCCAGAAAATCAAAGAGAAGAGCGGGTAAACCGGATTCCGGTAAAGAGATAGGATTATTTGACAGAATTATAGATGATTATCAGGATCAAATTTCAGACGAGAATGAAGTTGATTTAAGATCTAAACAATCAGATATATGCGAGCCATATTGTATGGAACTGTTCAAAGGCAATAGTATACTTAGTTAATATCATCCTCCTCAAAAACATAGGTCTTATACTCCCTGCTATAGTATATAGGGAATCCGGCATCCGAGAGTTCTTTGAAGTCGCGTTGCCGGGTTCTTTCGTTACTGGCCGGAAACAGGGAATGGTATTCTGTCTTAAGATCATAGAATGTTGGTGGTTTAAGGATATAGAATTCTCGCATCATTTCGATGTCTTCGGGAGGAAATTCCTTAGGATCCTCTTTGGTTAATTCTACATATTCATTAAACTCTCTGATACCGCATTCATAGGCATCAATCTCCCTGTGTGGTGTTTTGGAGAGGTGAGTTATCAGAGTTCCGAGTCGATACAGACGACGAAGGTGCTGCTTGCGGCGTTCACCGGCGGTCTCGTCAAAAACAGGATTCCCGGCATCTATATAGCGGTCCATGCTTTTGCTGTATTTGATATTGATGAGCCCACTGTCACGAAGATCTTTAAGGTCACGCTGAAGCATGCGAAGAGAGATCCTCCAACCGTTAATGATCTCGGTGGGGCCTATAATGCGCCCGTATTCTATATGGTCCATATCCGGAACGTCGCGTAATAGATCATACAGTTGTAACTGTCGTGTCATTTTTGCCATTTTTCTAACCTCAACAGTATTATACAGCAAATCCTATGGGGAAATGGGTCACTTTGGTCTTTTTGCTTATGTTTACGTCAAAATCATCTGCGACAAGTGTTTGAAGTGTTTTCTTACTGATCTTTTTGCCCTTGCTACCAGCCGCAATCCTATGAGATTGTGCCATTTCAGCCTGTTCGAGAAGATTACGTACAAATCGTCCGTTTCCAAAATCTGCTTCGGTACAGGCGTTTTTGAAAATACCCATACATTTTTCAATTGCATCATCATCTATGTGAAAACCGCGACGGTCTGCCATGAGTTTCATGATCTCAGTCAGTTCATCTGCCGTATAATCGGGGAAATCAAGATGGAAGGCAATACGGCTTTTCAGACCTTCGTTCTTGTTTAGAAAATCGTTCATCTTTTCAGGATATCCTGCAAAGATCACGATAACATCCTCGCGGTGATTTTCCATCTCCTGAACGATAGTGTTTATTGCTTCGTCTGCAAATGAATGGCTGTCATCAACAAGAGAGTATGCCTCATCTATGAACAAAATGCCACCCCTGGCTTCCCGAAATTTGGCGCGAACGTTTTTTGCTGTCCAGCCTACGAACCGGGCTATAAGATCAGCCCGACCGCATTCGACAAAATTCCCGTCATCAAGTATTCCTTCTTTTCGAAGAATCTGAGCGATCAATCTTGCAACTGTTGTTTTCGCACTGCCGGGATTGCCGGTAAATACCATGTGAAGCGAAGCTTTTTTTGTGCTTAGTCCCATTTTGTCTCTGAGTCTTTGAATCTTTCCGGCATCAATTATCTGGTCAACAATCTGTTTGATCTCGGAAAGCCCGATCATTTTTTGCAGTTCTTCATATGGGGCACAGCTCTTTTCAACTGTTTTTAAGCACTCAAATTTGTAGTTGCTGTACGCTTTATAAAAGTGTGTGCGTAGTCCGTTCTTAAACCAGTTCCCGTATATCTCGTATATATCTTCGACGCTGAACATTTTCTTTTCGTCCAGAGCAGACTCCATTTCAGTTTCAGATACATCAAGATTTTCCTTTTCTATCAATCTTTTCAGATAAACTCTGGCTTGGTCTCTGCTTCCATATCCCTCGTTAATGCTTATGATCTGGAGAGTTTCACTGACTTTGGAGATCAGTGATTCCGTGAATCCGGGATTATCTTTTATTTCCACGAAGAAACACAAAGTGTTAAGATGATGCTTTTCGATGATCATATCTATATAGTTAACTACACGCTGATAGACAGAGGCGAAGTTTCCACTGGTTTCATCTGTACCGGTCATTTCAATGACCACAGCATTCCCTTCTGCTGACTCAAAAAGGTGCTCCAATTCATTTTCATCATAACATCCTTCGGTAATGCTGTGGATGTGAAGGATCCTTTTTCCACAAAGCCTGTTGTTTGCAATTAGTGCCGGAACAATGATATCGATGATATCAAGGGCTGATTTGGAGCTGGAGGCGGATATCCTGTAATGGACAGGATTTCCGTAATACTTTTTCACATTATCCTTGGAATATATGCGTTTTAGTTCCTCTGTGAGTGACGGATCCGCCATGATATCATCACCGGCCTTTTTGGCCTTTGAAAGAGTTGAGTATTCCTTTTCTTCAAGATATTCCTCAACTTTGAAATGATTGTTTGAAAAGTAATCGATCTTCAGATGTCCGGATTCGGCATTCCAGAATCGAATATAACCGTTGTCATCCGCTTTGGTTCCCAGAAATCCGAATCTTTTAGCCGATACTTCCTTATAGCCTTCGAATGTTACGTCACAAACAGCATAATTCTTTTCAAGAGTATTTCTGATATAGTTGAAACAGTACTCAAGAGAGGCATCTTTGATCGGATGAGCTATGATGGCCTCAAGACATCCGACGGTTCCACCGCAGATATAGACAGATACAATGTTTTTTGGATCGCATTTGATGCCGAATTTCCTGTTCAGCGCACGAAGAAGCGAATCCCAATCCTTTTCGGGCGTCTTGGAATCATCATCTACGGAAAGATGTCTGATTCCTACTTCAGATTCTTTCAGATCTTTGTATTTTATCTGAGTTTCCCACAGTATCATAGACATGTCCTCCATTTATCTTTTAGTGATCACACCGTCAGTAAAATATCCCTGGATATAGAGATTATCGAGCCATTCATGCAGCCGCTTATCCAGTTCACCGGGCTTTTTTTCGTACAGCTTCGGATTGTAACAGGATGGATTATCCGGCGCATATATCTCTTCTGTATAGAAAGGCGAACTGCTGAGGTAATAGACGGGTTTTGCCGTCTGGATCTCTCCGCTATCGTTCAGAGCAAGCTCAATCCTCATGAGAGGGTCAAAGAGAGGATCTCCCTGAAGGCTTATACTCAGACACATCTCGACAGTGAGAGTATGATCATCACGATCGGAGTAATAAACAGACAGTACCCAGTCGCTTTCAGTATTGATCTCAGTATCTCCGGGACCGATCATTTCCAAGATTTTAGCCATTTGTTTTCCGTTTGCTTCCTGTATGTTCATTAGCTTTGCACCTCCAAAGTCAATTTATATTGGGAGACAAGAGGGGGAGTCCCCCCCTCTGTTATTTAGGCTGTTTTTTTAAAGAATTTGTTGATATCCACCATAACTGTTTCCGTTGGGAGAGCCTTTCCGTTGCTATCAAACCTGATCAGGATGAAGGGTCTTATGTCGGGCTTACAGACCTTGCGAGACATTGATCCGGCGGACATCTTCAGGGCCAGTGCTTTTCCTCTTGCTGTTAATCTGATCTTCATGGCATTCCCTCCTTGTTCGTGAATGAGCTGTTTTGTTTTGCGTGAGTTGAGTGTATCACGGTGTTATGAAGCAAAACGACATCTTGACGTCGGCTATAGGACGAGGATATGTACATTATTTTGGACACAGCAGAAGTGCTAATATGACCGCATGATGTCGTTTGCTCAAAACTGATGTGATATAATCAGGATGGTCATACCGGTTTTATGGAGTAGACAAAATATGAACAGCATTAAGATTTATCGCGGAACAAATCAGATAGGTGGAATCGTTACAGAATTCATGAATGGTGATCACAGGATTCTGATAGATTTTGGCGCGAATCTCCCGGGAACTGTGGATGCAAAGATTAATGATGACAAACTTGTGGAGATGGTTTTTGGGGACAAAGAAAATCCGCGCGGTGCGGATGCCGTTCTTTTTACGCATTATCACGGGGATCATGTTGGGTTAAAGGATCGTATTCCGGATGGTATCGACATGTATATAGGCGATACGGCTAAAGCAATAATGAAAACGATCGCTGCACGTGTTGATCATATGAACAAAAGAAAGAAGAATGATGTTCGTCCTGAATTGCCGCTGATAGACAGGATGAAACCGTATTGGAAGAGCGGAACAGCCCGGGATATCGGTGGGATAAGTGTAACACCGCTTCTTTGCGATCATTCTGCGATAGATGCATATATGTTCCTTATCGAGATGAACGGTAAGAGGATACTCTATACGGGAGATTTCAGAGAACATGGTATTCCAGGATCGGAAACATTTGAAAATACGATAAAGACAAATGTGGGGAAAGTGGATATCCTTGTCACAGAAGGAACAATGATCTTCCGCACGAAGGAGATAAAGAACAGCGCTGTCAGAGACGAAGGTCAGCTTGGGGAAGAAGCAAAAAAGATCTTCACCGCTCATAAAGAGAATGTAGTCCTTGTTTCATCAACGAATCTCGACAGCATAATGGAGTTTTACCATGCCACACCGAGTGAAAAAGCTTTTTTGTGCGATCCCTATCAGGCAGAGATCATGAAGCTGGCTATC
>JAILPG010000211.1 GCA_024699595.1 Lachnospiraceae bacterium
CTCAATGGATTCAATGATAGCTTCATTAAGCTCATCGGGAAGGATACCGGTTATATCAGCCCTTTCATGCCGTCCCTTTATACAGGGTGTAAGACCGTATTCTCCGTCTTTTCTTAAGTGTCCCGTTTTAAACTCACCGTAGGACATATACGGCACTGCCCCGCCTGCGACGGAATATGCCTTTCTCTCAAGCTTCTTTATATATCTCATGCCCGACAGCACGCTGTCGGTTCCGTAATCTCTCTCATCAACTGCTGCAACGATCGCTGCATTGCAGTTATCTCCATCCCTTCCGGAGTAGCTCATACCGTTAATGCAAAGCTCTCCCTCTGCAGATGATGAATCGATCACATATCCTCCGGGGCACATACAGAAGGAATACACATTTCTTCCCTTCGAGGTCCTGTTTGTGACCTTATAGTCGGATGCGGGAAGTACTGATCCTCTTTCCCTTCCGTACTGTGAGATATCCATCATGCGCTGGCTGTGTTCAAGTCTTAAGCCGACGGCAAAAGGCTTGGCCTTCATGTTCACATTGTTTGCGATCAACATCTCAAAGGTATCGGATGCCGAATGACCCGTAGCAAGGACTACTCTGTCTGCGGATATGAACCTGTCTCCAACGTTTACCCCTGTGATCCTTCCGTCCTTAACGCCGATCCCTGTCACCTTTGTATCAAAGAGAAACTTACATCCCATGCTTTCCATGTCAAGTCTCATCGATCTTACGACCTTTGCGATCACATCGGTCCCCAGATGCGGCTTTGCATCATAGGCAGTCTCTTCTTTTGCACCGTATTTTACAAAGGTATCCAGTACGAACCGGTCCCGTCCGTTTTTATCCTTAACAGAGGTGTTAAGTTTTCCGTCCGAAAAAGCTCCGGCTCCGCCCTCTCCAAACTGCACATTGCACTCGGGATCAAGGACCCCTGTCTTAAAAAACTTTTCCACGGTTTCCGATCTTTTTACCGTCTCAGAACCCCTCTCGATGACAAGAGGTGCAAGCCCCGCAAGCGTCAGGATATAGGCACAGAACAGTCCGCAGGGGCCGTCGCCTATGATAACGGGTCTTTTAAGCTCACCCGGATCCCTGTTTTCTGTTGATGCAGATATCGGAATTGTGTATGGCTTTTCCGTATACTCCGTGATCTTTTTATTTCTGTTTTTTTCAAGTATCTTTTTTTCAAGAGCAGGATCCACTGTTACGGCAACCGAATATACATAGTATATTTCAGGCTTCTTTCTTGCATCCAGAGATCTTTTCAGTATCCGGATCTTAGGATCGAAAGCCTTTCCGCCTGTCTTATTTAAGTTAAGCTCTCTTATTATCTTTTTTTTAAGTGCTTCCATGTCCGCATCTGCAGGAAGCTTCAGATCCGATATCCTGATCATAAAATATCCTTATCATATCAGATGCAAGAATCTTGCTATCGCTGCCAGTGCGTTTCCGCCGGGGAAGGCTCTGATCTCGGATTCTCTTACGCCCTTTAACAGAAGAAGTGCCACAAAATAAACTATAACGGCAAGTATCATTGCGATCAGGCATGAAACCGCATTTCCGAGCTTTTTACTTAAAAGGAAATAGGCAAGTCCGCATACAAGACCCATGATAAGGGATGCGGCAAGCGGTATCAGAAAGGTTCTTAATATCTCCTGTCTGTATCCCAGATGCTTCTTTATATCGATCCAGTTTAATATGCATACGAGAAGCGAGAAGACTATTATCGATATCACGACACCGTAGAGTTTCAGATCAGCGACTGCCGTAAACAGATACAGCACTCCAAGATGAAGCACAAGTGCGATCGCAGCGTTTCTTACAGGAACGTTCATCCTGTTAATACCCTGCAGGACACCGTTTGAAAGAGTCGACATCGAATAAAATACTACCGATACCGATCCCATCCTGAGTAACATCGCGGCTGTTTCGATATCTCCCGTAAACAGAAGCGACAGGATCGGCTCACCAAGTACGGCAAGACCTACCGCACAGGGTATCGCAACTATCATGACAAACCTCATGCCCATCCTGACCTTTCGTCTGGCGCTCTTTCTGTCTCCTCTCTCAATGCTGTCGGTGAGTGACGGCATCATCGAGGAGCACAGTGCATTTGCAAGCGCTACGGGCACGTTGATTATCGTCTTGTATTTTGTGCTGAATATGCCCCAGTACGAGGCTATGGTAAACTCCGAAAGTCCCCTGTTTCCCATGACTTTGCCAAAGACTCCCTGGTCAAGCACATCGGAGATATTGTAGATGGTAGAGCTTAGGATGACCGGAAATATCGTAAGCAATAGGAACCTGAATATCCTCTTATAGGATTCTACATGCCCCGGCCCGTCCTCTGCCATCCTTTCGTTGAATCTCTTTCTGTATATAAAAAAAACGATCAGCAGAAACAGCATGCCGGCCAGAGCGCCGGAAAGCGTACCAAATGTTCCTCCCGCGGCACCGTAAGCATAGGCATAGGCTTCATCCCGAAGAAGCGCCGAGACCCTGGTTCCGTAATTAAACAGGGTTATGGCCGCTACAACGGACATCACGGCATTTACTATCTGTTCAAGCAGCTGTGATACCGCGGTAGGCATCATGGTGCCCATACCCTGGAAAAAACCGCGCAGAACGCCCATAAGGGCTACCACAAAGAGCGCCGGTGCAAGTACTCTCAGTGCTATCGCACTTCTCGGAAGGCTCATTATGGTCGAAGCCATTACGTCCGCGCCAAACAGAACTATCATACAGGCAGCGGCACCTGTAACGGTGGCGAAGACCAGAGCACATCTTAACAGTCTTTTTGCGTTGGTATACTGTTCCCTGGCTATCCTTGCCGCTATAAGCTTTGATACTGCTACCGGCAGGGAATATGAAGATATGATGAGCATTATGGAATAGATCTGAAATGCAGCTGAATAATATCCCATTCCGCTGTCGCCGATGGTCTTCTGAAGCGGAATACGGTATGACAGACCGATTATCCTTGATATTATCCCGGCGAAGGCTAAGATACCCCCCTGCACTATAAAATTAGAACTTTTTTTCTCCCTCTGACTCGCCATGTTAGATGAATATGCTTAGCATTCCCTTTTGATATCGAGAAGATCCATAATAATCCTCTGCTTCTCCTCCATCAGGATCCTGTCATCCTCCTCAAAATGGTCATATCCAATTAAGTGTAACATACTGTGAACGATTAGGAAAGCATATTCTCTGCGTATACTGTGACCGTATTCCTCTGCCTGACTGATGATCTTATCGACCGACAGCACTATGTCACCAAGCATGAGCTCACCGGTCTCAGGATCTATGCTGTCAGAGTTTTCATCGATCTGCGAAAAATCCGCAGGAGACGTAAATTCTGTCATCGGAAAGGAAAGGACATCCGTTTCGGAATCGACCCCTCTCGTATCTCTGTTTATCTCCCGTATCTCTTCGTTTCCCGTTATGAGCAGACTGACCTCGGCTTCGAAAGGACAGTTTTCCTCTTTAAGCACGGTTCTTACGATCTCTTCAAACAGTGCTTCATGATCAAAACCAAAATCATGCTTTTTTTCCAGGTCTGTGTTTAGGGTCACCTTTTTTTCTCCAGTCAGTTGTAGATTTCTTCTTATTCCCGGCAAGGCCTGCTTCATAATCGTCATAGGCACGGACGATCTTCTGCACTAACGGATGTCTGACAACATCCCTTGCCGTAAGCTCCTTAAAGCTTATGTCTTCTATATTTTTCAGAACCTTCATCGCGACATCCAGTCCGGATACGGTACCGGGAGTAAGGTCCTTCTGGGTCAGATCACCCGTTATCACGGCCTTTGAGCCGAAACCTATCCTGGTAAGGAACATCTTCATCTGCGCGGGAGTGGTATTCTGCGCTTCATCAAGTATGATATAGGCATTATCGAGAGTCCTTCCTCTCATATAGGCAAGAGGTGCCACCTCTATAAGTCCCTTTTCCGTATTCTTTAAAAAGCTGTCCGCCCCCATTATCTGATACAGCGCATCATACAAAGGACGAAGATAGGGATCGACCTTGCTCTGAAGATCACCGGGTAAAAATCCGAGCTTCTCACCTGCCTCTATGGCAGGTCTTGTTAAGATTATCCTGCCGACCTCTTCATTCTTAAAGGCAGTGATGGCCATTGCCATTGCAAGATAGGTTTTTCCCGTTCCTGCAGGTCCCGAGCAGAATACGATCATGTTGTTCCTTATTGCATCCACATATTCCTTCTGTCCGAGTGTCTTGGGCTTTACAGGTCTGCCCGCCACCGTATGGCAGATGATGTCACCGTCGATCTCTTCCATGACGTTTCTTTTGTTTTCCCTTGCCAGAGATATCGCATATTCCACGTTCTGATCGTCTATTTCATTTCCTCTCTTATACAGGCTGCAAAGTTCCTCCAGTACGGCCGCTGCCATATCTGCATTTTCTTTTTCCCCGGATATCAGGGTCTTTGTGTCCCTCTCAACGATCTTTACATCAAAGGCCTGTGCGATCCGCTTGATATGGCTGTCAAGGCCACCGAATATGCTCCTCTTTGAATCCTGTGAAATATCTACCGTTCTTTCCGCCACCTTATCCTCCGTATCATTTATACAGCCGGCAAAGACCTTTTATTCCGGCGTTTTCTGCATTTCATTTACGATATCACATCCATGATAAGCGGTCCCTTCGTGACCTCTTTATCCGAAACGATGACTGCCTCTTTAAGTCTTTCATAGCCCTCCGAAAGCTTATGCCTGTCATTTGCATAAAGCGTTGCGATCACATCGCCTTTTTCCACTCTGTCGGCTGTCTTTTTCTCAAAGACGATACCTACCGAGGGATCGATGATATCCTCTTTGCTCCTTCTGCCGCCTCCTAAAAGAAGCGATGCATTTCCGACCTCTTCGCACTCGATCTTTGATACGTATCCGTCACATTCAGCCTTTAGCTGCATACTGAGGGATGCCCTTTCAAAGGAATCCGTATCATATACATACTTTCTGTCTGATCCCTGGTTTTCTACAAACTGCGCGAGCTTTTCAAGGGCCGAGCCGTCCTCTATCGTCTTTTTAAGCATTGCCCTTGCTTCTTCTATGTTATCGGTCTTTTTGGCAAGCAGCACCATATTCGCTCCAAGCTCGATGGATATCTCCAGAAGATCCTTTGGTCCGTTACCCTTAAGTGTATCTATCGCTTCTATCACTTCAAGAGTATTCCCGACTGCATAGCCAAGCGGTTCATCCATGTCCGAAATGACAGCGGTCACTCTTTTTCCTGAAAGCTTTCCTATCGATACCATTTCGGCCGCAAGAGCTCTGGCATCATCGATATTCTTCATAAAGGCACCGCTTCCGCAGGTTACATCGAGTACTATGCCGTCACAGCCCGCCGCAAGCTTCTTGCTCATGATCGAGCTTGCGATAAGCGACATGTTATCGACAGTTCCCGTAACATCTCTGAGAGCATAGAGTTTCTTATCCGCAGGAGCAAGATCCTTTGTCTGTCCCATAAGGGCTACTCCTATCGTATTTACTCCGGATATGAATTCTTCCTCCGTAAGATCCGTTCTGAAGCCCTTAAAGCTTTCAAGCTTGTCTATGGTACCTCCGGTATGCCCTAGCCCTCTTCCTGACATTTTGGCTACCGGAACACCAAGGGAAGCGACCATCGGTGCAAGCACGAGCGAAGTCTTGTCTCCGACACCTCCCGTTGAATGCTTGTCGACCTTTATCCCGTTTATCGCAGAAAGGTCGAGTATATCGCCGCTGTATTTCATTGCCATTGTAAGATCTAACGTCTCATTTTTATCAAGGCCCTTATAATAGATAGCCATCATAAGCGCCGAGATCTGATAATCAGGGATCCTTCCGGCAGTATATCCTTCTATGATCCAGTAGATCTCTTCTTTTGAAAGGATCCCTCCGTTTCTTTTCTTTTTAATAAGATCGACCATCAGCATGTGATCCACCTCCTTGTGCTCTTATTTATGATAAGGTTCTCCGGCATTTATCTTCATTGCCCTGTATATCTGCTCTGACAGTATCACCCTCATTAACTGGTGTGGGAATGTGAATCTCGAAAAGCTTAGATGCATGTCGCCTCTATCCGTTACCGTTTTATGAAGCCCAAGGGAG
>JAILPG010000165.1 GCA_024699595.1 Lachnospiraceae bacterium
ACTATGAGACCAATTATCTGCTGTACAATAAAACGTACATGGCAAATATCGCCAAGCAGAGGATAGAGGATGAGAGCCTTGATATTCCCGAGGAAGAGGAAGAAGAGGGCGAGAAGGAGGTTGCCGAGACCATAGAGGTGACCGATGAGGAAGTGGAAGAGGCTGTTGCCGCTCTGGAAGCGGAGGAGGATCCCATGGGAAACGAGGATCAGACTACGGATCCCGAAGTCCTTCAGAGGCTGTCCACCATGATCCCCGCAACGATCACCGATATAACGACCTTCGCAAACAACTATGATGCTCCCGATACGGTGGAGGCCGTATTTAAATGGGATGTCACCGATGTTTTCTACAACTATTTCTTCGTGGGCAATTATATGTCCGTGGGCGGGGAACACGGTGACGACAACACCATTTTCAACATATACAACAAGCAGGCTGTCGACTGCCTGTCAGTATACCGGGACATGAACCAGTATTTTTCCATTGACACAAATGAGATAAGCTATGATTCCGTGCTTGAGGATTTCATAGATGGCAAGCTCGTGTTCACCGTTGCAACGACCGATGCGATCGCAAGGATCGAAGAGGCAAAGGCAGAGGGCAGCTTTGAATACGAATACGGTGTTGCCGTGCTTCCCGATATAAGCTCAACACTGAAGTCAAGGGGCATGTCAGTCACAAATTCGGTCGTGGTAAACGGCTATTCCGACAAAGCGGATCTTGCCATGACTTTTGCACATTATATTGCATATACAAAGGTTGACAATCTGTACAAAAAATCCGGAAAGATACCCTGCAGGAAGTATATCTCGTTTGATAATCCCGAAATATCAAACATCGCTGCAGAGTATGAAAAATCCGTGCCTCTTCCCAAAATGGTCGAGGCCAGTGATTACTGGGTGCAGCTTGAGATCGCCTTCACAAAGGTGTGGAACGGCGCCGATCCGGATGAGACTCTAAAGGAGCTTGCCGACACCATCGGAAGCCAGATCGACGAGATAGATTATCATACGCCGGTCCAGGAGACTATCACGGTAGGAATGTAGTTCACAAAAAAAACACATTTTTACTACAATTCGAACACAACTTCAGCATAGAATACAAAATGCAGGCGGGAGATAGAAGAAGGAAGACCTCTGCTATATATTTTATTTGCCTGCGGAAAGTGAGGAGTAAGCTATGTATGAATCGTATGATTATGAAAAACATGATGTGAAGGAAAATGAGACGGGAACAGCTTCTGCAGCATCATCAGCATATAGTGATGCAAAGAAGATACAGGAAGAGCAGAAGAAGGCAAAGAAGGCGGCAGGCAAGGCATCCCGCAGGAAATTCTGGGTCGCAGCAGGCTGCGGACTGGCATTCGGTGTACTTGCAGCATGCTCATTCAAGCTTGTGGATATCGCAACCGACAAGGTTCAGGCAAGATTTTTCCCGAACTCTCTAAAGAGCGAGGCTGGTGTCCCTGATACCAAGGCACAGACAGAGAAGGCGGAAAACAATCACGTTACCGCACCGGCAAAGACAACATCTTCAGGATCCACGAAGGTTACAACATTATATGATGTTTCGCAGGTTGCCGAAAAGGTAATGCCTACGGTAGTATCCATAACAAACAAGAGCATCCAGGAAGTCAGGATGATGTTCGGATACGGAGTACAGCAGTATGAAAGCGTCAGCGCAGGTTCGGGGATCATCATCGGAGAAAATGACGATGAGTATCTGATCATCACCAACAACCATGTTGTTGAGGGTGCCAACGATCTGACGGTAGGTTTTGTGGATGATGCAGTAGTCGAGGCTGAGATAAAGGGTACCGATCCCGGTGATGATCTTGCCGTGATAGCCGTAAAGAAAGAGGATGTATCGGATGACACTAAGGCTGTCATCGCTATTGCAGAGATCGGTGATTCGGATGCACTTGTTATCGGTGAACCCGTTGTAGCGATAGGAAACGCCATGGGATACGGACAGTCGGTAACCGCAGGTATCGTATCCGCACTTAACAGGGATCTGAACATAGAAAATACCACATATGCAAGCCTTATACAGACGGATGCAGCAATAAATCCCGGTAACTCCGGCGGTGCTCTGTTAAATCTTGACGGACAGGTAATAGGTATCAACTCCGCAAAGCTTGCATCTTCAAGAGTAGAGGGTATCGGATATGCGATCCCCGTATCAAGGGCAATGCCGATATTTGAGGAGCTTATGAACCGCTCTACAAGAGAGGCTGTGGATGAAGCTGATATAGGATATCTCGGAATATCCAGCAATATAGAAGTACCCGAGGAATATGCATCTGCACTCGGAATTCCCGAAGGCGTGTATGTAACAGGTGTAACGGAAGGTTCTCCCGCAGACACGGCCGGACTTAAGAAGGGCGATGTCATCAAGAAATTTGACGGTCTTACGGTCACATCAATGTCGGATCTTAAGAACCAGCTTAAGTACTACAAGGCCGGTGAAGAGGTCGAGATGCTGATCCTTCGTTCAAAGGACGGGGAGTATGAGGAACAGACCGTTAATGTAACCCTCGGAAGCAGAAAGGGTACAGAGCTCGATCCCGCAAATATGCCGAAGCAGGAAAGCGAAAACAATGAAGAAGAAAAAAAGTCCGATGATACCCAGGATATACCGGATGAGCTGAAAGATTTTTTCGGTGACGACGGTTCCAAGGGCTTCTACTTCAACTTCGGAAACGGCGGAAACGGCTTCGGATCATGGGGCTTTGACAAGTAAATAAAGCTTTTTTTTGGACCCCTTCGGGGGTCCATTTTTTTTGACATAATAGAAAAAAACAATTATAATTCCATAGGTATGTCATGGGATAATGACATCCGGATCAATTGTTTTAAAAGGAGGGTAATTATGAAGAAGATCATTTCTTTGCTAATGACAGGTGCCATGCTGCTTTCTCTTACGGCTTGTGCAGGTACGGCATCCACTCAGGGCTCAGGCGATGCAAACGCCACAGGCTCATCAGGCGGCGACACCATTAAGATCGGTGTATTCGAGCCTTCAACAGGTGATTCTGCTTCCGGCGGAAAGAAGGAGATCCTTGGAATGCAGTATGCAAATTCCGAGACACCTACCGTTGAGGTTGGCGGAAAGACCTACAATGTTGAGCTTGTTATGGCTGATAACGGATCAAGCGCAGACAAGGCTCCTTCAGCTGCTTCAGAGCTTGTAGGAAAAGATGTATCACTTATTCTTGGTTCATACGGCTCAGGCGTATCGATGGCAGGCGGTCCCAAGTTCGAAGAAGCCGGACTTGCAGCTATCGGTGTAACATGTACAAATCCTAACGTTACAGCAGGAAACGACTACTATTTCAGGATCTGTTTCCTTGATGACTTCCAGGCAGACGTTTTGGCAAACTTCGCAATGGAGAAGTTCGGTGCCAAGAAGGCATACTGCCTCGGTGAGAACGGTAATGAATATGACCAGGGTCTCTGCGTATTCTTCAAGCAGGTGTTTGAGGCAGCAGGCGGCGAGGTTATCACAGACTCATTCCCGACAAACAACTCAGACTTTACTTCTTATCTGAACAAAGCTAAGAGCGAAGGCGCAGACGTTATCTTTACTCCCGTTTCGATCGCTTATGCAAAGCAGATAATGGAGCAGGCCAACTCTCTTGATATCGGAATTCCTTTCCTTGGCTCAGATACACTTGATGACAACATGGTATTAGAGGCTACAAAGGGAACAAACCTTCAGCTCTATGTATCAACCTTCTATCAGGAGGGTGGTTCAGAGAAGTTTGATAAGGGCATCAAGGATTACATCAACGGCAATTCCGATGCACTTACGGCAAACGGCGGAAATGACACCATAGCTGCTGTTACGGCAATGGGTTATGATGCATATTATGTTGCTCTTGAGGCTATCAAGGCAGCAGGCTCAGGCGACAAGGCTGCCATCAAGGCTGCCATCCCTTCCGTTAAGTATGACGGTGTTTCAGGTTCCATCGCATTTGATGAGATCGGTGATGCTGTAAGAGATACAGCTTATATCAAGACTGCAGATACAGCTTCGGGAACATGGGCATTTGAAAAGGTTCAGACCGGTTCCTCAAAGTAAACCTACATTTTTTATGATTTAAAAGGACAAACCTTATGGAATATGTCATTTCGGTACTGCTCTCCGGTATATCGGTGGGCGGACAATATGCACTGATAGCAATAGGATACACACTTGTATACGGGATACTGCGTCTTATAAACTTTGCCCATGGCGATGTGTTCATGGTTGCGGGGCTTATGGGGATCTATTTCACAGCAACCCTTCCGTTTTACGTATCGATACCTCTCGTAATAATCCTTACGGTCGCTCTGGGATTTACGATCGAGCGTGCTGCATACAAGCCGCTTAGAAACGCGCCCAGAATGTCTGTCATGATATCGGCGATAGGTGTCAGCTATCTGCTTCAGAACACCGCTACCTACATTACCGGAGGACAGCCGATGACATATCCGTCAATTCCGTTTCTGTCAAGCACGATAGGCGTGGCAGGGACACAGACCAAGTGGGTTGTCATCATAACGCCGTTTTTGGTATTTGTCCTGATGTTTGCGCTGAGTCTTCTTATCAACCGTACAAAGGTCGGCATGGCTATGCGTGCGGTATCAAAGGATTTTGAGACCAGCCGTCTGATGGGTATTAGGATCAACCGCGTTATATCGGTGACCTTCATTATCGGATCTGCTCTTGCAGCAGTAGGATCCGTGCTTTTCTTTACAAATTACCCGGCTATCACACCGACTGCCGGGGCAATGCCCGGTTTAAAAGCCTTTGTCGCTGCCGTTTTCGGCGGTATCGGATCCATTCCCGGAGCCGTTATAGGGGCTTTTCTCATCGGCATATGCGAGACCATCATCAAGGGACTCCCGTCGGCATGGGATGTTTCCGTATTCTCTGATGCGTTTACTTTCGCACTGTTAATAATCATTCTTATATTCAAACCGCAGGGACTCTTCGGAGAAGCTGCAACGGACAAGGTGTAGATCATGAAACAGAATCGAAAATCATTCCGTATTTTTGTCGGGATCGTCATATTATTACTGTTTGTAATACTGCTTGAAAACCTGAGCGCGTTCATTCCGAACCTTCCGCAGGTCTTCATGCCGACCAGCCCGCTTTTCACGGTTTTGAAAAAAGCGGCCGTATATTCTCTCGTGGCGGTTTCGATGAATCTTCTGAACGGATTTACGGGTCTGTTCTCACTCGGCCAGGCCGGATTCATGCTGCTTGGCGCGTATACCTATGCGATCCTTATGGTTCCTGCCGCACAGAAGGAGCAGGTATATTACCTGTTTGAGGGATGTGCATTTGATTTTTCCCTTGTAGATATGTTCCAGGGACTGTTTGGCGCAGAGGGAGCGGGTGGAGCCGTGAGCATGATACTTGCATGCCTTATAGCCCTGATCCTTGCAGGATGCGTTGCGGGATTTTTCTCGTTCCTCATCGGTATTCCCGTCCTCAGGCTTAAGAGCGATTATTTGGCGATAGCTACGCTTGGTTTTGCGGAGATACTGCGTGCGATCTTCCAGTGGCAGAAGCTTGGAAAGGTCACAAACGGTGCCAACATGATCAAGGGGTTCCCTACTTTTTCAAGCTTTAACATTACGAATGCCTCGGGTGACACGGTGCTCAGACTGTCCACGTTTATTCCGTTTCTTATCTCATCGCTTTGCATACTGATCATTATCCTTCTGATCAACTCATCTTACGGACGTGCGTTCAAATCCATCCGCGATGACGAGATCGCTGCAGAGGCAATGGGAATAAGTCTTTTCAAGCATAAGATGATGTCATTTGTGATATCAAGCTTTTTTGCAGGCGTTGGCGGAGCACTCTTTGCAATGTATGTTGCAAATGCTCAGGCCAAGGCATTTACCTCGGTCATGACCTATGAGATACTGCTGATCGTTGTAATAGGAGGAATAGGATCCGTAAGCGGAAGCATTCTTGCAACCTTTTTGTATGTTGCCTGTTCCGAATGGTGGTTGAGATTCCTTGACAGCGAACAGTATATCGGAAGCTTTAAGATCCCTCTTCTCAGAAACGGTTTCAGAATGGTTGTATTTTCGATCGTTATCATGGTGATCGTGCTGTTCTTCTCGCAGGGCATCATGGGCAACAACGAATTAAACCTCGGAGCGCTGTTTAAGAAGATTGGTAAAGGCCGGGAAAGGAAATAACAGGTTATGGGAAACGCATTACATCTTGAAAACGTGACAATGCAGTTTGGCGGTGTTGTTTCAGTGAACGACCTTACAATAGATGTTCCGGAGCACAAGATCATCGCGCTCATCGGTCCTAACGGTGCCGGAAAGACTACTGCTTTTAACTGTATCACAGGAGTATATCAGCCTACGAACGGACTTATCGAGTTCATGGGAAAGCCTATGGTACGTAATCATCCGACAGGCAAGGCGCTAAAGACCTATAAGGGTACCGAGGCGGAGAGGTTTGCAAAGGATCCCGTTCTTGCTCCCACACCGGATCAGATCACGGGACTTGGGATAGCACGTACATTCCAGAACATCCGTCTGTGGAAGAGCATGACTGTTTTTGACAACGTGCTCATCGCAAAGCATCAGCATGCAAAACAGAATGTTTTTTCCGCAACGTTTAGAAGAAACCTTTCTGAAGAAAAGCGGATGAGGGAAGAGACGATGGCACTGCTTGAAGAGCAGGGACTTGATGCCTACAAGGATGAGCTTGCTGTAAGCCTTCCTTACGGACTGCAGAGGCGTCTTGAGATAGCAAGGGCTCTTGCGACCAATCCGACGCTGCTTCTTTTGGATGAGCCCGCTGCGGGCATGAATCCGCAGGAGACCAAGGAGCTTTCGGAGTTTGTGCGTCAGATCCGGGAAAAATATGACCTGACGGTATTTCTGATCGAGCATCATATGGATCTTGTAATGAATGTATCGGATTATATTTATGTTATAGATTTCGGAAGTGAGATAGCAAGAGGCATACCCAAGGAAGTACAGAATAACCACCGCGTGATAGAGGCATATCTCGGTGTTTCAGATGAGGAAGAGGCATGAGCGAAGAGCTTTTAAGGATTGAGGATCTTAAGGTAAGATATGGCGGAATAGAGGCTGTCAGAGGCATCAGTTTTTCCGTCAAGGCCGGTGAGATAGTAACTCTTATCGGTGCAAACGGCGCAGGAAAGAGTTCGACGCTAAGAACCATTTCAAGTCTGGTAAAACCGGCGGGCGGAAAGGTGATCTTTGACGGAGAGGACATAACCGGAAAAGAGCCGACTCTTATCGTGCAGAAGGGCCTTATGATGGTGCCGGAAGGACGAAGGATCTTTCCGAACCTTACCGTGCTTGAAAACTTAAAGATCGGCGCCTATTTAAGAAAGGACGATCTTACAGAGGATATAGAGAGGGTTTACGGTTATTTTCCGAGACTTAAGGAGCGTTCCTGGCAGGAGGGCGGTACGCTTTCTGGCGGCGAGCAGCAGATGCTCGCGGTAGGAAGGGCTCTTATGGGACGTCCGAAGCTTCTTATGATGGATGAGCCGTCTTTAGGACTTGCTCCGATCGTAGTTCAGGAGATATTCAAGATCATCAGACAGATCAATGAAGCGGGTACCACGGTGCTGCTTATCGAGCAGAACGCAAATATGGCTCTTCATGTTGCGGACAGGGCTTACGTAATAGAAAACGGAATGATCAGCATGGAGGGCACCGGAAAAGACCTTCTTGAGGACGAAAAAGTCCGCGCCGCATATCTTGGCAGCGCCTCCGGAAACTGACCCAAAAGGGACGGTTCTTTTCGGCACGTTTTTGGCATATGTCGGTGTGCTGTCTGAAAAACGGGATGATCTCCATGAAAGTAATAGAGAGAAATAAAAACAGATATGTTCTGGAACCGCTTAAACAGTATCTCGTAAACGAAGGTATAGATGCTTCCGTGGAGGTGGAGTGGAAGAGCGGGAGACACTGCGGACCTTATGTTCTGGTGGTGGATGATGAGTCCTACTATGAAGCCCTTAATGTTCTGAATGAGATAGACAGAACGGCCATGTATACAGGGGAAGGCTCCGGCGAACATATGGATAATCCGATAACGAGGCTCCGTGAAAGATTAGACCTCATATGTAAGTGGTTTGTGAGGATACTGCTGCTTCTCATGGTCATATTTGTTGTGTATTATGTGGTAAGGTCCAGATGAATGCGGTCAAGATGGAAGCGCGCAGATGCGGACAGAAGCAGATAGATGCGAATGAAAGCAGATGAAGCAGGCGCAGCTGCCTGTCAGAAACGTGCTCAGTCTTCATCTTTGCTAAGATAGGCGGTCACCGACAGAGAGGATCCGCCTTTTTTTAACTTCACCGTGATCTCACCCATCGTATCCGTAGTGTAGATTTTTGTTTTCATCTTGTTAAGGGTTTCCAGGGTTTCCCTGTGAGGATGTCCGTAGGAATTGTCGATCCCGCAGGAGATCGTTGCGATCTTCGGAGAGATCATTTTTATAAAATCGTATGAAGAAGCAGTTTTCGATCCATGATGGGCACATTTCAGATATGAGATGTGCCCTGTCTGCATCAGGTCTTTTTCAACATCCGAGCTAATATCTCCGGTAAAAAGTGCGGTAAAGCCGGAATCGCATGAATACCTTACCACCAGAGAATTATCGTTTATATCCCTTGTTTTCCATGTGCTGCTTCCGTTTGCGGAAGGCGACAGAGCCGTTATCTGTACTCTTTTGCCTGTAAAAGTTCCGCCTGTTGATATGATATCGCCTGCATCCATTAAAAGGATCGGGATATGCTTTTTTGCGGCGGCATTTTTAAGTGCCGTGTAATTGTCGTTATGTTCCATTAAGGGGACACATTCCGAGATTATGATCTTATCCACTCCGATAACATTATTGTCATCTTCAAGCATTTCGATGATCCCGTTTACGTGATCGGAATCAAAATGTGATATGAACAGCAGATCGATATGGGATACGGCATGTGCCTTGAGGCAGGGAACTATCCTGTATTTTCCGACATTTTTGATATCGCTTGAACCGCCGTCGATGAGGATCGTCGGTGTTTCATAGCCGCAGATCAGGGTGCAGTCGCCCTGACCTACCGATACGGCATGAAATTCTATGCCCGCCCGTGCCCTGAATGAAAGGATAAGGATGGCTAAGCAGAAGGTAATAAGGCATTTGCGGGGCAGATGCATATCGGCGTTTAGGGGATGTTTCCGGGCGGTTACCCTCCGTCTGTCATTCAGGTTTGTTTCTGCATATATGATCAATCCGGTTAACATAACATAGTATATGGCCGCCTGAAGGATTGAGGGTTGTCCGCAGATCCAAACATTGTGCGGGATCAGTGAAGATATCAGGGTTAAGCGGCCATAACAGGACAGTATGAGGTGCACGCTTAAGGCTGCAAGCTTTGAAATGAGATCAAAGATCATCTGCGCAACCCCGGGACCGGCTGCCATCAGAGCTAGGTTTCCCGCAAAAGCCAGAACGATGCCCGAAGAGAGCAGTATCGTCATAAGAGGGATGACTATAAGATTTACAAATATTCCGGACAGTGTGATCTGTGAAAAGGAGTACATTGTGACCGGAAGCGTTGCAAGCTGTATGGACAGGGAAAAGCAGAGAGCTCTGGCAGGTATTGTCACCGGACTTTCCTGCAAACGCATATTTGAAGTCATTTTTCTCATGATTTTCCGAACTGACGGATATACATAATTTATTCCCATGACGGCAGAAAAAGAAAGGAGAAAACCCGTATCATACAGATAATAAGGTTCCGTAACAAGTATGACCACAGCTGACAGAGCGGCCGCTGATATAAGGTCGTAAGTCCTGTTTAAGAGCTGTGCGATAAGACCGAGTAAGAACATGATAAGGGCCCTTACCGTTGAAACGGACATGCCGGTCATCAAAGCATAGCAGATCATTACGGCAGATGCGGTGACAGATGCAGCAAAGGTGTTCAGGCCGCATTTTTTTAACAGCCTTAAAAGCATCAGCCCAATGGTCGCTATATGGAGGCCGGACAGCGACAGGATATGCGAGATCGAGGCATTCTGATAGGCTGTTTTGATCTCATCCGAAAGCTCTGTCCTGTCACCGAGGACGAGAGCAGAGAGCGTACCTGCCTCATCCTGTGAAAGATAGTGTTCATACACTCTCTTTGTCGCCTCCTTAAGCTCGAAAAGATTATGCTTGAGCCATGAATACTCCGCTGAAACGGCAATGATCTCCGCGCCCGTGATCTTTCCGTATATCCCGCGCAGTGAATTGTATTTAAGAGCATCGTAATTACCGGTATTAAAAGCTCTGTCATACGGGACAAAAGAGCCTTTTAGCTTAACCGTCGAACCTATCTTTACGGAAACGGGTGCGTCCTCATTTGGATAGATGACCAGTCTGCCGCAGTCCGGGCGGGACTTAAGCTGTTTTCCCGTCTCATAGTCCACGTCCGATACCGTAAGTACCGTATTCCCGTTTTTATATTCTATTTTGGTGACCGTGCCTGTGACCGTAAGAGTTGTGTTTTTTCCGACCGTATCGCAGAAGCGGGTGACTTTGTCCGCAGGATCGGATGCGATCGTAAGCAGACAGGTGATCAGGACAAATACAAGGGAAAAGAGGCACATGGGGCGTCTGATCCTAAGGGCGGGCATTTTCCCTAATATACGCATATGCTGTCCTTTATCTTGTTGAACATCCCCTGTTTGATGCCCGGGATCTTCATGATATCTTCAATAGTCCCAAAGGCTCCGTTTTCTTCCCTGTAGGCGATTATCTTTTCGGCCTTTGCCTCACCGATGCCCTTTATCGTCATAAGCTGCGTCTTGTCGGCGGTATTGATATTTACAAGCGAACCGTTTGTGGCGTTGCCGCCAGTCTGCCCCGGATTTGCCTGCGTCTGGCCCGAAGACCGTACGACTCTTACCGAATCGGTTCCGGCGACCGTCTCGGTTTCTGTTTCTGTGATAGAGGGAATATAGACCATCGCTCCGTCGCACAGCGGCTCAGCAAGATTTACCGCAATGACGGCGGCTTTGCCTGTCACGCCACCTGCTGCATTAACGGCATTTACTATACGGCTTCCGGCTTCCAACTCATATACTCCGGGATTTACGATCTCACCGCAGATATAGACAGTGACTAAAGATCCGGTATCCGCAGTTTTCTGCGTCCCGGATTCGCTTCCCGAAGTCCCCGGTATGCCTGCCTGACTTTCCATAGCCCCCGGGGTATCCGATTTACCTCCCAACGTCCCCGGTGTATCTGCGTCTGTTTCGTCTGAAAACGAAAGAAGATTTATCGTAGCGTCCGGATTGCCGGTTTCGTCATATTTTTCCTCCTGTCCGGGTAGTTCCGAAAGCTCTATGAGTTCCCTGTCCTTCTTGCACCCGCACAGAAAGCTAAGGCAGAAAAATATGCAGAAAAACGCCCGGGGAAATGTACAGAGAAACATACGGAAAGATGCAGCGCGAAACATTCGGAAAAACGCACAGAGAAACATACGGAAAGATACACGGATCCCCGGTAAAGACAGACGTATAGCCGGTACGTTATCGTTTAAGGAATTCCCGGGGGTGCTCCCGGAAGAGTGAATGTGTCTTGTCACCGCAGAAAAGCGGCGTCTGAAGAATTGTCTGTTCATACATAGCCTCCTTTATGACCCGTTAAAAGGAGTGACTATGTTTTCATTCGTGGGTTGAGTATAGCACAGTACGAGGCAGCGGTAAACTATTATCATATTGTCACTTTTCATATCAAGAGAATAAAATCCACCTGAGAGAGTAAATAGAGTTCTTCAGGTGGAAAGCGAGGAAAATAAAATCCCCCTGGGAGAGTAAAAAGAGTTCTTCAGGTGGAAAGCAAAGAAAATAAAATCCCCCTGAGGGAGTAGAAAAAGCCCGCTGGGTGGAAAGCAAAGAAAATAAAATCCCCCTGAGGGAGCAGAAAGAGTCCGCTGGGTGGAAAGCAAAGAAAATAAAATCCACCTGAGGGAGCAGAAAGAGCTTGGCAGGTGGAATACGAAGAAAATAAAATCCACCTGGGAGAGAAAAAAGAGTTCTTCAGGTGGAAAGCAAAGAAAATAAAATCCCCCTGAGGGAGCAGAAAGAG